>CAIOYH010000029.1 GCA_903862465.1 uncultured bacterium
CCGAGCGGAGTCGACCGGTCACCGAGCGGAGTCGACCGGTCGCCGAGCGGAGTCGACCGGTCACCGAGCGGAGTCGACCGGTCGCCGAGCGGAGTCGACCGGTCGCCGAGCGGAGTCGACCGGTCGCCGAGCGGAGTCGAGGTGAGGAATAGCAGCGAAAAGCCCGACCCTCAAATAAAAATAAAGGTTAAATAATCGAAATCATTACATCGTATTGAATAATTATTTGTAATTTAGCCAAAGTTTTCTCAGTCATGGTTTTTTCAATTATAAACAAAGGAGGTCTTTTATGAAGAAGTTTATTACGCTTATAGTCATTTTGAGTTGCGTGCTCTGTGTTTCGCACAGCTTCGCGCAAAAAAGCACCAATTATGTGGTGCTCACCACGGTCAGCTCATCCGATCCTTACTATCAGGCAGCGCAAACCTTAGCCACCTATCGGGGCGCGACCATAGTGCATTTCAGCGCCGATTCCATTGCCGATTTGATACCCACCCTCACCGCTATGGCGCCGCGCTATGTTGCCGTCGTGCTCAAACCCATTCAGCTCGACATCAATTTCGTCCGCCGATTCTTGGTCATGTCCACCAATCTCGATGCCGACCCCTTCAGCGATTTCTCTTACGGCTACATCACAGGCGCGACGGCTCAGGATGCGCTCAACTTCGTCAACAAAATCATCTATGCAGAGACGCATGCCATACAAAACTATCCGCTCAATGTGGGCGGCTATTCCGCGTCGTCGCTTAACTTTGTCTATCCCGGCTCGGGCGATTACAAGAAATATCTCAACCCGCCCGTGTCAAACAACATCTATATGGAAACCAACGACTCGGGCATCGGGCACGATTTCTTTGTTGCCAACACGAGCTATATGCTCGACAACAAATTGCTCGACATAGGGCACAATGGTGATGCCCACATGCTGTGGCTCTTTGCCGATGGCAATGCCACCACCAATCCGCCCCCGTGGATATATGACAGCACCAAGATAGAAGACACCGCTTATGCGCGCGTCGGACTGACGAGCTTCGACATAGGCGCCCTAAACCTCTATCCCGCCGTAGCCTTCAACGGGGCATGCCATTCGGGCGAACCCAAACGCGTGATGATAGAAAGCGACATCGAGGCCACCTTTGGCGACACCCAAGGCTTGATAAAGTTCTACACCATGAGCGACACCTTTTCTTTTTGTTTATCCATATTGAAGACGGGCATCACGGGCTATTTTGCTCCCTGCGGAGCCAACAATGCCAACGACCAAGGCGAGGAAGTCTATAACGCTTTCCTATTCAACGAGCCGTTAGGCGATGTGCAAAAACGCACGATTGATGGGGTGGTGATGGGCTGTTTGGGCAACCGACCCAATTTGAAGATATTCCACGAAGGCGGCTCTATTTACGATGCTGACATATTGTCGTCGGGCACGTTTAACCCTGCCAATTGGTCGGGCGCGTCAAGCATGTTGGGTGGCAAAGCCAACCGTATCTATTACGGCGACCCGATGTATAACCCCTACAAGTATGACCATTCCGACTCCTTAAACATCACCAAGACCGTGATTGATTCCATCAAACCCACCACCTTTGATGTGCATCTGACTTACAAGAAACCCGACGTGTCGGTAGCCTATTTCCCCGTGTGGGATAAGTTTCATTTTGGCGACACACGCATTTATGCGCCCGTCGAGTTGCCTGCCTTCTGTGGCGCGATAAACAATTTCGCCGTGGTGGATTCTTCTGCGCCTTATCATTTAGTGATACATGCCGTGGAGCAGTTTGATGGTAAAACCATTTTGCACATCGAGGTGGATATCCCCAACGATATGTATGCTGCGATTAATTATGACATCCGCTTCCGCATCACCTACACCCCTTCGGGCATAGCGCCTATCGCCGACCCTGCTTTTTCGATGTTTGAGGTCTTCCCCAATCCATCAACGGGCGATGCCGCCGTCAGCTTTAGTTTAAATCATGCGTCTGATGTCAGCCTAAATCTCTATGATATCACGGGCAGATTAGTGCGCAACCTCTTCAGTGGCTTGCAACAAAGAGGCACCCACACTATAGATGTTTCGATGGATAATACGTTGATGAGCGGTATCTATTTCATTCGCTTAGAAACTGAGACCTATCAAGCAACAAAAAAGTGGGTGTTGATGCGATAACATAGCACCCTACACCCACTTCGGAAACCCCTCTTCAGGAGCTAAAGCCGTTTAGTTGATTTTTATAAACTTATGCGTTGTGGTATTTTTATCTGTGATGATGTTGATAAAATAAATCCCCGTGCGCAAAGCATCCACAGCAATGTGCATGTCAGATACATGATTAGCGGATGTGGTCTGTAGTTTTTGTCCAAGCGCATCAAATATCTCTACGGAAGTCATCGGATTGGATGAAGTAACTCGGATGCTGCTGCCATTACTTGGGTTAGGATATATCGCAGTTTGATCCTTTGCAGCAATTTCTTTCACCGATACGGGGTTTAGAATATGCGTGCTTGTAGTATTGGTGATGATAGGCGTGTTATAATCAAAGAAGATATAAGCTTTGTTGAGGATGCTATCGCCCAAAACACAAGAGCTTATCGGTTTGATGGTATATTTTACAAAACCATGGCTCAATGCTTGGTTGGTACTGCTGTCGGGCAGGTTGATGTTATAGAAACGGAACCATACTTCTTTATCATAGAAATTAACCGTAACGGGATGACTCGAGCTTATGAGTTTAAAGGTACTCAAATTTAGTTTTTGGCTGATACTATCGGTAACAATAACGGTGAAGGCGGTGTCGGTGCCTGTATTTTGGAAGTTCACGATATATTCCAACACATCGCCATTGGCAATAAAGGATGGTGGTATGTTTCCTTTGGGATATACTTCTTTTTCGTTGGGATCATAAGAGGCTGAGATAACCCGATGAACGGTGTCGCTATTGTTCGCGGGAGTAAGGTCGCTCACATCAGGAGCAGAGGCGCTTGCAACCACATTGCTGCCGATGGTGGCAAGCAGGTCAACGGCGTATTCAACCACATAACTAATCTGCTGCGTGGGATTGAGGTTGTAGGCAAGCGTAGCGGCATTGCCCGTGATATTTGTAGCCGCAGGTATGCACGAACTGATGGTGATGTTGGGATGATTTAGCAACACATTCATGCTGCCCGACTTGGTGGTGGTGCCCACATTCTTTAGGGTAACATGTGCGATGCCCGTGAATCCGGGTCTAAATGCACCTGTAACCAAATCTATCACCAAATCATTTTGATTGGGAATAGGCTGAAAGGCAAAGTTGTTTAGGGAATCAATTTGATTGTTGAGGGCAGCAAAGGTCGAGGTGTAGGAAATAGGTGTGTAGGTATAATATAAAGGTGCATCGGTGATGGTGCTCACATACGTGCCTTTATCAACGCCCACCTGATACAGTCCGTTCACCACGGTGGTGATAGCGTTGCCAGCTTTAGTCAAGGTTAGTTTAGCAGGGCAATAGCTATCGGTGCCATCATAGAGGGTGTTAGCATTAAAATCATAAAAAGTTTTCCCCGTAATCATATTGGCGCTATCCGTGAATTGCGCCACATAATTCGCGGAATTCGTTTGCAAAGTTGATAGCACATGTCCACCAAAAGCTGCGATGCTGCCCACATTCCCTGTTAGGAAAACACGCGAATTGTTGCACGCCATATTTTGCGTATTGAGTGTGGCAAAATCGAAGCTGTATGCGGCACCTTTTAGCGCATTGCCGTCCAGGTCTGTTTCCAACAGATAGCATATACAACTATAGGTATGCGATGGGGAAAGTGAAGTAGCGTATGTCAGATGCAAGGTGTCGAACTGATTGCTTGGGAAGTAAGGACTCGTATATCCTGTAAGGTAGATACGATTATTGTTTTTGGTGGCACAATAGAAATGGGATTCGTAGGTGCCGTATTTCTTTGCCCACAGAAAACTGCCTGCATTGTTTATTTTAGAGATATAGGTGGAGTAGGTGGTTGATGAGAGTGTGGTGCCCATAGTGGTTGAGCCGTTGAAGCAGCCAAAAAGAAGCACATCATTGTGGTCTGTCAGCACTTCGGTGCGCCACCATGATGAACTTTCGAGCATCTTAGCCCAAACAAAACTTCCCGCAGCGTTGGCTTTCACGATAAAATCCTGTGGAGATGAGGTAAGCGTGGAGAGTGTTCCTGCACCTCCAAGGTTTAGCGTTCCTCTAAATTCACCTGCGATAAAAATATCTTCATTATCAGCCATGGCGATGCTCAGATTCATGTGCAAAGGACTTCCGCCGAGCACGGTGGCGTGTAGCCAATTCCCGTTATCATCAATCATTGCATAAAAAAGGTTGCCCGTAGTGGGCGAAATAGTGGAACTCCCGACGGTTTGAGGGCTTACCCCTGAAAAAGGAGCACTGACTGCAATACGATTCGTGCCATTTCCTGTAATCCTTATCATGTCTGAGTTTGAATTGGATGTGCTTAGAGCTATTTTCACTGAGTTGCTCCACAGAACATTCCCGCTCGGGTCATATTTTACAATAAAAAAGGCGACTCCGCTTGAAAGACTAATAGGATGTGGGTAGCAGTTTAAGGTTGTGGCGTTGAGGGAATCGCCGAAAATACCTACAGCATAAATATTTGATTGCTGATCCGTGTATAAACCACAAACGAAGGCATAAGTGCCACTACTGAGACTTTTTGCCCATACCACAGAATCGTTGTCATCGCGTTTTACAATAATGGAACTGATAGTACCATTCGATGTAAAAGTTGTGCCACCAACGATTATCGAAGTTGTGTAAGTAGTGGAATTTATTACATTGTGCATATTGTCGGTGGCAATGCGGCTCTGGAAGCCTGTGTTGGAGTTGCCTGTTTTATTGGTGTAAGCACTAATAAAGTTCTGCGTGTTGGCATAATAACCGAAACACAAAACAGTCAAAAGGGTAAAGATTATTTTTTTCATATTGCTATATATTTATGGAATTACATTTTATATATAACAACAAAAACAGGCAAAAGGTTGCCTCAGTGTATAAATATTCCTATTAATTTCAGGAAGTTAATAAACTTTGTAGCCAAAGAAATGCGAATCGCCAACATAACCGCCAATGGTTGTGTTTCCGCCATAAGCAGCATTAGCTCTCACTTTGACAGTATCACCTACCATAAGATTCATGAGTGCAGACGTAGAAGTGAAAGCGGCTCCCTGCATTGTTGAGCTTATCTCCGTCCAAGATTCCACATCTTCATTTGAATTGGAGTTCTTAATGATTTTAAAACCAACCGTACTTGGTTTGTCGGCAGTGTACCAAATCAATTGTACATGAAAATAATACCATCCGGCAAAGGGAGCTATATAATATCCTGTCTTCTTATCGTAAGCGTTGGCGGTATTGACAAACACCGAATCAAAAGCCACTTCGGTTAAGCCGCTCACAGGTAGGTTGTGCGCCATAAGTTGTGCTTTAAATACAGCCGGCTCCGTGGAGGTAGGCTGTGGACTCAAACTTTGAGGCGCTTGTGCAATCGAAAATGATGTTACGAACAACAGTACGATTAATAAATAGATTCTTTTCATCTTTTTCGATTTAAGGTTTATATAAAGAACTAGGACAAGAATATTGCGCAGAAATAAAATCTCCACAATGATTCTTTACAAATGTAGAAAATAAAAACCAAACCCAAGCAAATTATTTACAGAAGAGCTTTAATCTGCAATAAATTCAAATCTTTGATTTCGCAATTTAGGTTCAAAGCCCGCTTCTTTGATGGCAACAATCATTTCATCCGGCGTAATTTTAAAGTTAGCTCCGGCTTTACTGACCACATTCTCTTCTATCATCACCGAACCAAAATCATTGGCACCGGCATGCAAACAAATTTGCGCCACAGGCACGCCAACCGTCAACCAAGATGGTTGGATATTCGCAATATTGTGCAAAACGATACGGCTGATAGCGATAAAGCGGATGTAATCTTGCGCTAATATCGAATTCTCTACACCCCATTTCCGTTGTAGATTCGTGTCGTGATGCTGAAAGGGCCATGGGATGAATGAAACAAAACCTAAACTAGTGGTAGGTTTCTCATCTTGCACCTGACGTATGGAAATCAAATGATCAATGCGTTCTTCGAGCGTTTCAATATGCCCCATCATCATGGTTGCCGAAGTGGAAATGTGTAATTGATGCGCGGCACGCATAACATCGAGCCATTCAACAGCGGAACATTTAGCAGGCGAAATCAATTGACGAACTCTATCGGAAAGAATTTCCGCACCGGCTCCTGGCAAACTATCCAAATCCGACTGTGTAAGCGCTATTAATATCTCCGAATACGTCTGTTTTTCCTTCTTTGATAAATAAGCAACTTCCGGGGGACCTAGGGCATGAAGTTTCACCGTAGGGTAGAGAGATTTTAACTTCGAAAATAGCGAGGTGTAGAAATCTAATCCTAAATCGGGATGCATGCCGCCTTGCAACAAGAGTTGCGAACCACCCATGCCAATCATCTCATCTATTTTCTGAATATATTCTTCCGTGGATGTGATATAGGCATCAGCATGCGTCTTGATGGTGCAAAAGTTGCAGAAAGAGCATTGCGAAACACAAATGTTGGTGATATTTACATTACGGTCAATAATCCACGTAACAATATTATTGGGATGAAGCTTCTTGCGGATTTGATTTGCAGTATAAATCAGTTCGGGCAAAGACGCATTATTATATAGGTATAGTGCTTCTTCCTTAGAAATAGGCTGTAATAATGATGCTTTGTATAAAATATCTCCGATTTTCATAACATGAAACTACCTAGTTTAAAAGAGAAATGGAGATGAAAGGAGATTACCCAAGTGACTAGAAAATCAAATGCCAAGCAATTGCTTCACCTTTTCGGAGATAGCTTTGTTATCTGCCTTGCCCGCTAATTTCTTTGCAGCAAGACCCATAACTTTTCCCATATCCTTGACGGAAGTGGCGCCTGTTTCAGCGATGACACCTTTAATTATACTAGTCAATTCTTCATCGCTCATTTGTTCGGGCAAATAATGTTGAATAATATCTGCCTGAAACAATTCGACATCGGCTAATTCTTGTCTTCCTTTGGCACTATAAATCTCCGCCGTTTCTCGACGTTGCTTCACCAAGCGTTGCAGAATTTTGATTTCAGCATCTTCATCCACGGCACCATCGCCACCTTTTTCAGATTTAGCTAGTAGCAAAGCAGATTTAATGGCACGTAAGGCTTCAAGCTTATCTTTATCTCTAGCAAGCATTGCTTGCTTGATGTTGTCGTTTATTTTTAGTTCTAAGCTCATGATAGTTTAGTCAACATTATCGTGTAAAAAAGAATTAGGCTTTATTTCATTTTTCTTTTCATCATCATTGCCCATAGAAAGTTTTGAGATTTCTGATTCCGAAGAAGGCGTTGTGTTGAGCAAAATAACATTGCGACGGATATAAGCAGGTTCTTTTTCCAATTCATTTAATCCACCGGGGTGATTGAATTTTTGGCTCATTTCCTTTAAGCGAAGTTTCCGTTCACGATCTTTAAGCGCCATGGTTTCGCTTTCGATAGAAACAGGAGGCGTTGCAACTTCATTCGTAACGACAATAGGGGGAGTGACGGGCTCATTGTGAATCGGTTCATTGTGAGCAGGCTCTTCGTTGACTGTAGATTTCTTGAATATGAACATTTCCGTAGGAGAAGACATATCATGGAATTCCATTTTTATTTCATTTGTGGGTTGTTCGGAAATAAAGTTTTGATTGTTGGAGGAAGTATTATCTTCTTGTTGAACAAAAACATCCTGAACATCGTGCTTCTTCTCTTCAAACTTGAAATCCCTGATAACTATTTTCATTTCTTCCTCAACAACAGGGGGCTTAATTGGCTCGGGGGCGACAGCTTTAACTTCATCAAGACTAACAACAATCTTTTCGATTTCTTTGGTAGGCGAATATTCGAGGTTTTTTTCAGCAGCAAATCCTGTAGCAATTAAGGTAACACTGATTTTAGCACCTAAGGCTTCATCATTGCCATTTCCCCAAATGATTTCAGCAGTAGAACCGGCTGCTTGTTGAATATAATCGGTGATTTCCGACACTTCATCCATAGAGATTTCTTCGGAACCCGACGAAATATACAATAAGATATTTTGCGCTCCGGTGATATCGCTATCATCCAACAAAGGCGACGACAACGCCAATTCAACGGCTTTGATGGCGCGGTTTTCTCCTTCTGCCAAACCGGTGCCCATGATGGCAGCACCGCTATCGCGCATCACCGTGTTGACATCATTAAAGTCAACATTGATATAACCCGTAACCGTGATGATTTCAGCAATGCCTTTGGCAGCAATGGTCAGGATGTTATCGGCTTTTTCGAAGGCTTCGGAAAGCTTCAAATCGCCATGAAGTTGACGCAATTTGTCATTACAAATTATCAAAAGCGTGTCAACATATTTACGCAATTCTTCCAAACCTTGTTCGGCTTGTTGTTTTCTCTTTCTGCCTTCAAAAGAAAACGGAAGCGTTACGATACCCACCGTAAGTATGCCCATTTCTTTCGCAATTTGAGCAATGACGGGAGCAGCACCTGTGCCTGTTCCTCCACCCATACCGGCAGTGATGAATACCATTTTAGTGTTTTGCTGCAATATTTCTTTGATGTCGTCAATAGTTTCGAGGGCGGCTTTTCTACCTGTTTCGGGAATGGAACCTGCGCCCATGCCATTCGTAAGTAAGGCACCAAGTTTGATTTTGACAGGAATTGGGCTAGTCTCTAAGGCTTGTTGATCGGTGTTTGAAATGATAAAATCAACCCCTTTTATTCCTTGGTTGTACATAAAATTGACGGCATTGCTGCCGCCACCGCCTACTCCAATTACCTTAATGATTGAAGATGAGTTTTTTGGACTGTCGAATTTTATTGCCATATCTTTGCTAAATTAGGGTACTAAAATAGTTTAAATTTATCAGGTGGAGTTAAGTAAAAAAAATATTTATTAACCGCCCTTTGTTAATTCAATATTTCTTGGAAAACCAATCGCATCTTGCCCAAAATCTTTCTTCAACAAAGATATGAAAAATCTTCAATATGCATCTAATAAATATGTAGAAATATATAAAATAAGGGAAATGGGAGGGGTTTATGTTCTGAAATATCGAAGGTAGGGATAAGCCATGGCATGTCCTACCGCGTACCATCTGCGATATCTATGAACTTTATAATAATAGATTTTCTGCCTTTATAGAAATCTAAAATCATGGCTAACATGTTCTTTATGTTATCATTGAAATCTTTGAATTATAAAAATATGTAATTTATGCCATCATAGATATCTATGAGCTATAAAATTATTTAATTTGTGCCATCTTAGATATCTATGACCTATAAAATTACATAATTTGTGTCATCTTAGAAATCTATGACCTATAAAAGTATATAATTTGTGTCATCATAGATATCTATGAGCTATAAAATTATATACTTTGTGTCATCATAGATATCTATGACCTATAAAATTGAATAATTTGTGCCATCATAGAAATCTATGACCTATAAAATTAAATAATTTGCCTCATTGGAGAAATCGGACATCTATAAAATAAATGTTTTTGCTTGATGGGAGATATCGGACATGTATATAAAATTTGAATTTGCTTGATTGGAGATATCGGACATCAATATAAAAATAGTTTTTGCTTCGTTGGAGAAATCGGACATCAATAAAAAACTAGTTTTTGCCTCATTGGAGAAATCGGACATCAATATAAAACTAGTTTTTGCTTCATCGGAGAAATCGGACATCAATAAAAAACATTTTTTTGCTTCATTGGAGAAATCGGACATATATAAAAAACGCTTTTTTGCCTCATCTTCGATATCGAAGAGCTATAAAATAATATAATTTGTGCCTAATAAAAATCTAGGCAGTGAAGCGCGCATCCTGCGTATAGGCGCTATGAATGATTAGTATCCCTACGAATTACGAATTTTCGAATTACGAATATCCCTACGAATTACGAATAATTGAATTAGGAATACGTCAAAAATGTCTGTGTAAATTCCATACAGCTAAATCCTAAGCCATAACATTCTGTGAGTGTCATTAGTAATTCGCATATTCGTATTTCGTAGGGGCAAATCTTGGGATTTAGCTTTATTTCCTATTATTTTTTTATTTGATAACAAACTCCCCATCTGACCGCCTATTTCTAAACAACAAAAAGACCAACAAACTTACTACCATCGCGCTAAACACAATGACGAAGGTGTCGTCGGAGCGCCCGAAGGTGTCAAAATTGGCTTTGAGCAAACCTTTAGCCGAAAGGAAAGCTACACAAACGGCTATACCATTGTTCATAAAATGTATCATAATAGGAATCCATAAATTGCCCGACCAATAAAATATATAACCCAAATAGATGCCAAGCAGAAACCTTGGGATGAAACCATAAAACTGCATGTGGATAGCGCTAAATATAAAGGCAGTTATGAGCACCGCCACATGAATGTTTCCAAACCATTCTTTAAATATGCGTTGCAGCACACCTCTAAAAAAGAGCTCCTCTCCGATGGCAGGCAAGATGGCAATCATCAGCATATTCACCACGAACCCCCATAAGCTAGGTGTGTTTAGGAAAGCCGTGGTGACTTCTGCGGCTTGCGCTTCCGAGCTTTTCATCCATTGTTCGATGCCCGAAAACATTTGTGGAAACGACATGCGGGCGTTCACCTCGCCTATCCAATTGATGAAAGGCAAACCGACTATCACCACCGCCAATGCAAACATCAGAAAAACACTAGAGATGTGTCTTTTTAATCGAACATACCTGAACAGTTTGTCTCCTGCGAAAAGCGAGAAAACAAGAGAAGGGATTATAAATAGCGCAAATTGATTCACGATTTGAAGATACTTTAGTTTCGAAACGATGTCGGGCTTAGAAAAATCATAGCCCTGCGACAGGCTCTCTAAGAATGAGCTTCCATAAAAAGGGAATGCCAAAAGCACGCCCAACATATTCACAAAGAATAAGCTTGCGGCTAGAATTAGGATGAAATATAAAAGTTTCAAGGCAGGAGTTTGCCGCTGCAAAACAGGATGTATGATCATAAAGAAATTAGATTTGAGTACAATATTACAAATTTTTGGCGAGATATGAATAATTCTTTTTATTTTTACGGATTATTGCTGCAAGCGATTGGATTCTGAAAGCAGCGGAATTTGAAAAAACAACACTAAGAGTTTATGGATTAGATAGATTATGAAAACGATACTGAAAACATACTTACGAGCCAATCAAAATTCATTGCATAAAAAAGCGGGCATATTGCTTTTTGCATTGCTGATGGGGTTTTTCTGCGTAAAGTTTTATTCGAGCAATATCAAATCTTTTCCGGGCAACACACATACGTGGGCGCAAGGCGATAGATATGCCTTGGCATTAAACTTTCAACGAAACGGATTTGATTTGTTTCATCCGCAGACTTTTAATTTGAAACCACAGTTTCCGCCTTACCTTCCGCTCCCCAACGAAAAGGGCATAACGCAGGTGGATTGCCCGATTCACGAATATGTGATTGCTGCCATCATGACTTTCGTCAGGAACAACAGCCCCCTGATTTTTCGTTTATACAATTTGTTATATGCACTGATAGGATTCTTTTTTCTGTTTCGTTTAGTAAGATATAACACCCACTCTAATTCGAAATCCATTGCTGTAATCGTTTTTGCATTCTTATCGCCTGTTTTGGTTTATTATTTTGATGGATTTTTGCCATCCATCAGTTCGTTGGCAAGCGCCTTAATCGGCTACTATTTCTTCTTTGAATATCGTAGAAATGGCGTGTTCCGGAATTTAGCCTTAGCCGTGCTTTTTGTGTTTATTGCCGCCTTGAGCCGCACACCCTTTGCCTTGTTTTTGGGCGCCATGTTTTGCCAAATACTTTATGATGCCATATATAAAGGTATAAAAAAGAACATAAAGCCCATTCTGATATTTCTGATAGCGTTCGTTATTTTAGGTGGATATTTCTTGTATAATACGTGGTTGGCAAGAACATACGGGTCGGTGTTTTTAACGCATATTATGCCTGTAACCAATAGGAGCGAGATTCGCGACATCTTGAAACACATTTACGATTCGTGGTTGCTGTTGTATTTCACCTTATTTCATTACGGCATTTTTATCGTGCTAGGGTTGCTCTTTATTTTTCAATGGATAAAGAAGAAGGCTCTCACCCCATTTCAAAAAGCAGTGGGCTTCCAATTTCTTGTTACTTCTGCGGGTGCCTTGGCTTACTTTGGCTTGATGATAGCGCAGTTTCATAGTCATGATTATTACTTTTTGGATAGTTTTTATGTGCCTTGCATTTTATTTGTGATACTTTGTATGGATAGTTTCTCTGTCAAGAAATTGTATGCAAAGATTGTATTGGTTGGGTTTACGTTGCTTTTGGGCTATTATAGTTTCGGGAAATGCGAAAAAGAAATCACTTTTCGCTATCAGGAAGACCGCAATAATATATTTTACACGGAAACGATGAATTTTCAAGGCTCAGGTGCTTATCTTGATTCGCTAAAAATCAGTTCGGATGCGCGCATCTTGGTTATCAATGCCAACTCTGCCAATATTCCTTTTATATTGATGCATAGAAGTGGCTACGGATTGATACTTTCTACGCCTACGAATATTAAGGAAGCGTTTAGATGGAATTATGATTATATCGTCATGCAAAATGAGATAGTCCTCTCCGAAGTGGTGACCTACTATCCTACTATCATAAACGAACTTGAACCGATAGGCACCAACGGGAAGATTTCTGTTTATCGAAAACTGCATCGGGATAAGAGTTTGGTTGAGTTTCTACAAATAAAGAATAAAATTCAGTATTGCATTAATTCATGTGGAAATAATCATGAGATGTGTTCAACTTGCTTGGCAACAAATCTGAGCTGCGACTCGACTATGAAGATACTTCCCGAAACAGAATTCGCCGACTTATTGAAATTGAATTTAGATGAGTTGAAAACCAACAACGTGAATTTGTATTTTACTGCCGATGTCCGCATAAATCAATATAATGGCGGCAATTCGGATATTGTGGCAACCATAAATCAAGATGAAAAGCAAATTTATTATAAGAGTTATTCCCTCAATCAGTATCTCGACAACACCGTTGATACCAAATTCTACAGATTGTATTTCATGTATCCTTTAAAATATCTCTATGGCAGTTCGTCGAATCTATCTTTGTATTCGTGGAACAACGGAAAAAATGCTATAGAGCTGAAAAATATAAGTATTTGGCTTGCGAACTAATCTTTTGTCGCCAATGTTTTCTTTGCGATAGCGATACTTGCGTTTAATTCGAAGCCAACCAACAAGGCAATAGAGTTAAAATACAACCACATCATTATTACAATGATAGTTCCTATGGACCCATATAGGGCGTTGTACTTGGCAAAGTTGTTCACATAAAAATTAAAGCCGGAGGTGGTGGCAAGAAACAATAATGTTGCTAAGGTTGAACCTGCTGATATGAACCGAAAGCGTTGTCTTTTAGCAGGAGCCAAATAGTAAAGAAAAGAAATAGCAAAGAAGACCATCAACAATACAACCACCCAACGACCATATTTAATAAGGTATAGAACTAAAGATTGGTCTAAAATATGTGCATGATTTAAGTACTTGATGCCTGCAGTGCCTAGTAGTATCAATGCCGTTGAAATCACAACAATAAGAGAGAGGATCACCATTAGCACAATAGAAATCATATATTGTTGCCACCATTTTCGAGTTTCAATGCTATGCGATGTATTATTAAAAGCTACAATCACTCCTAGAATCCCGTTGGAAGCAAAATATAAAGCCATCACCACACCAAAGGAAAGCAAACCGCCTTGTTGTCGGGAGATGATGTCGGTTATGGTAGAATTAATCAGGACATAAAAGTTTTCGGGAACGGATGTGTGGATAGTTTCCAACAAAGTTCTTTGGAAATGCTGAATCGGTATATATGGAATCAAAGTAAATAAAAACAGAATGGCAGGAAACATCGCCAAGAAGAACTTGAAGGCAATGGAACTTGCACGTGTTGTGATGCTGCCATCCATCAAACCCTTTATGAAGAAAACTATCACATCATAAAGCGGCATACGATCAAATCCGGGAAGAATTATCCTTTTGGTAATAATCCGAAACGCCCTAAATAGACGAGATTCTTTTATGGATGTTTGAAGGCTAAATTTTGGTTCCATCTAACAGCTTTTCAAACTTAAATCCAAACTTTTGATATGATGGGTTATGGCTCCCACAGATATATAATCCACACCACTGAGGGCATACTCTTTTATATTCATTAGGGTGATGTTTCCTGAAGCTTCCGTTTCGTATTTCCCATCAATCAACTGAATGGCTCTTTTCAGATTCTCAGGCGTGAAATTGTCTAACATAATTCTATCCACTTGCCCAATATGTAGCACTTCGTCCAATTCGGAAAAGTTCCTGACTTCAATTTCAATCTTTAAATCTTTCCCTAATTTCTTCACATAGGTTTGTGTAACTTCAATGGCTTGCTGAATCCCTCCCGCAAAATCAACATGATTGTCTTTTATCATTATCATGTCGTATAAGCCCATGCGATGATTTTGCCCTCCACCAATCGCCACTGCCATCTTCTCAAAGATGCGCATATTGGGCGTTGTCTTCCGTGTGTCGAGTAAGCGTGTTTTTGCTCCTGCTAAAGTCTCACAATAATGATGGGTAGAAGTTGCGATGCCACTCATGCGTTGCATGAAGTTCAACACGGTGCGCTCTGCGGTGAGCATAGACAGGCAAGATCCTGAGATATAAAAAACAACATCGCCTTTTTTAACATGAGCACCATCCCTCATCATTATATCCATGATGATGTCCTCATCCACTTCTTGGAAAACCAAACGTGCAATCTCAACACCTGCTATCACCCCATCTTCTTTCACCAAGAGCTTCATTGTCCCTTGCGCCGATTCGGGAATTGTGGCACGAGAGGTGTGATCGCCGTCGCCCACATCTTCGGCAAGTGCTTGTTTGATAAGTTTCGTAATTATATCCATGAAAATAAATCTCTAGTTTTTGGCTAAATTACGGAATGTAACGCATAGAGACACCCTTTGTAAAGCAATTATTCTTTTTCGAATTGGAGTTGTTGAATTTGAGATATGCCACTCACCTTCTTCACAAGGAAATAGGTGCGAAACCTTACGGATTTGGAACTATAGGTGCCGATGGCAAATTGAGAACCTTCGTTGGAGGAACCCTGCTGATTGAGTTTGAACGAATCGGGGGGATATTGCGAAAAGAACTTCATGATAATCATTTCGGCTTGCGATTTGCTATACGTACCATCAGTGTTGGGTAGCGTCAAATCTATACTTGCACTAAAATAAAAAGCCAATTTCTTAGCATCACCCGCTCCGATAGCCGCGGCAATGCTATTATTGATTTCGTCATTCACAATATTCTGTGTACTATCAATTCGTGTTGTGGAATCAATGGGGGATGCGAAATTACTCAAGGAGTAAAAACAAAATAATACGATCAGAGTTATGTTTTTCATGTAAAAAAATATTTTTTGAATTATAATATCAGCAAAAATCAAGCCACAATAATCTAGATTAGCTATGCAAAATTAAATAAAATTTGAATATAATTATCTTACTACTTGAAATTTTCCACGAAATATGTTTTCATCATCATTCAAAACATAAAAAAACACGCCTGTGGGGAGCATCGCTACTGAAATTTCCTTGCCCGAAACACTACGCCCCTGCATCATTTCCATGCCCTCCATATTATACAAGGTATAAACAAACGCCTTTTTCACTTCGGATGTGCCAAAAATAATGACATCATTAGCGGGAGATGGATACGGATTCATAGCCGTGAGGGCGATGTTCGCTTGATCAATTCCTACGGAGGTGATGCTGACGGTATGAGATACCGTACTCGATGAGCAGCCACGATAGGCAATAAGCTTCACGGTGAAGGTTCCCGTGGTCAAATAGGTGTGTGATGTGGTGTTGCCGCTGTAGGTTTGACCATCACCAAAATCCCAATAATAGGCATCGGCATTGAGCGAAGCGTTGGTTATCGCGACATTATTTTGATTGGCATTCATTGAAAAGGCAGCATGAGCCGTGAGTGTGTCAATTTGCCACAACGCCAAACTGTCGAAAACAACTTGCGCGGCATATTGCTGCAAATGCAGGGCTGTAGCAGGGTTTAATCCCGCATAGTAGGACGACCCTATGGGCGATTTGTGGAACATCGTTGCATAAAACGTGCAGGCTGCCAAATAACTCCCTGCCAAACTCGGATGGCTTTCATCCGCATTGTACAACAAGATGGAATCGCCCTGATTGCGCACTTTTTTCCACACAACACCTACGGGTGCCACAACAGCATGCAGCATTTGTGTCATGGTCATATAGCTCAGCCGAAGACCGGCTTGCATGCCTTCGTAGGTGCAGATGGGCGGATAGGAAGCGCAATTGGAAGCATCGCCATTTTGGCGTCCCCATGTCATAAAAAACAAGGTTTGGGAGCAGCTATCGTTTCGTTTGATGTATTTATTTAAGGAATCGGCATAAGGATACACCTCAGCAGCCACCTGCGATGGCGGAAAAGCCGGCATCTGACTTTGCTCTTGCAAGACGACATAATCCCAAGGGCGCGCACTGATTTTGCTCAGGGAGGTGGCATTGGTAGAATGTGCCTGAAGGGTGTAGCCTCCAATGTTGTTTTCATCATGCAGCAAGGTGTCGCCTTTGGAGAGGGCAATTTGAGTTATCAGCGTGGGCAAGTCGTTTACATACGTATAGCTATTGCCTAAAAATAAGGCTTGCAGCTTCTTTTGTCCGAACAGAGACATGCTGACAAGCAATAGTAAGAGCGAAATAAATAGATTCTTCTTCATAGCAAATGTTTTTGCAAAAGTATCATTTTTTCTTTTATGAAGATGAAAGTTTCTCGGAAATTATTTGGAATACATTGGAGAGGGGGTGCTTGTATTGCTAGATGGCTGAATGGTTAAATTGTTAGAGGGTTAGATGCTTGAATTATCGTGTCGGACGTGTTCGATTTTATCTATTTAAGCAGAAATAAAAATGCTTGACACTTAGGACGCATCAACCTACTCCTTTATTATCTTCTTCGCCATATTTATATCCTCGCCTATCATTCTGACGATATACACCCCTGCATCAAAGATGTTACATTCATTGTTTATTATGAATGCCGCCGGAAAAAATCAAATGAGCGCGCGATTTAAATTTACATTAACGGATTAGATTTTTTCGAAGATGCTTGTTCTACATCTTGTGGAACAAAAAATTAGGGATGCAGCGCCACCACGCTTCATCCCCTTTTTTTTTGTATTTCTATATAGAAAAAGATTTTTATTGAGATTGAAAGACGAAGCATTCACCTTAAAGTTTACTCAAAGTGAAATCCAACTATTTTCGCCCATCATCCATTTTTTTTATCCTATGATTGATCTTCGATTTTATTACAACATACTATAATAATCACCCAAAAAGTCGCAAACTGGTCGGTAGTAATTTCAATCTGCACGGTAGTAACTCAAATCTGCTCGGTAGTAACTCCAATCTGGTCGGTAGTAACTCAAATCTGCTCGGTAGTAACTCAAATCTGCTCGGTAGTAACTCAAATCTGCTCGGTAGTAAATTCAATTTGCTCGGTAGTAAATTCAATCTGCTCGGTAGTAACTCAAATCTTCTCGGTAGTAAATTCAATCTGCTCGGTAGTAATTGGGGGCATATCGGCACAAAAAACCGCTTCCATCTTTACAATATATCGTTGCAATCATCCTATTTTCATCTATATAGAATATGGTAAATGGTATAAGATAAATGGTATATGGTAAAAGGTATTTGGGATTTGTTGCGGCGAATTTGGTATTTGGAGCTTGGTATTTGGAGCTTGGATCTTCCAAAGTATGCCTGCCTGAACTATGAACTATGAACTCTTTACTCTGAAACTTGCATCCCGAATCATAAAAACTTTTCCTCCATACAAATCTTTTTTGTAACTTTGCATCCTAAAAAAAATCATACCTTCGTTTCAATAAATCAATAGTAGAAGATGAAAAAATTTGCAGTTATTTTAGCAGGATGCGGCAACATAGACGGTGCCGAAATCCACGAATCGGTGATGACGCTGCTTGCCATAGACAAGTTGGGCGCGCAATACCGTTGTTTTGCTCCCGATGTGTATCAGCACCATGTGGTTGACCACTATCGCAAGAAACCCATGCCCGAATTGCGCAATGTGTTGGTGGAGTCGGCTCGCATAGCCCGCGGCGACATACAAGCGCTTTCGGAATACAAACCCGACGATTTCGATGCGTTGGTGATGCCCGGCGGTATGGGCGCTGCCAAAAATTTGTGCGATTATCACAAAAAAGGCGCTGCCATGAAAGTCAATCCCGAGGTGAAGGCTGCCATTCTCAATACCTTTAAATTGCACAAACCCATAGGTGCCTTGTGCATCGCCCCCGTGATGTTGGCAAAACTCATTCCGCAGGTCACCATCACCATGGGCGCGAGCGAAGACGCCGAAAAGATAACCGCCACGATGGGCGCCACCAACATCCGCAGCACGCATGGCGATGTGGTGATTGACACCAAAAACAATGTGTTCACCACGCCCTGCTATATGCTCGATGCCACCATCAAAGATATAGCCGAAGGCGCCGAAAACCTCATCGCTGCCATACTGAAAAAGCTTGGCGAATAAACAACACAAATCGAATATAGCGCCAACTATGAAAAGCCACCATCTTGCCACAAAGGCACTAAGACTCCAAGAAACACTAAGTTTTTGAAAGATGCTTGTTCAATAGAACCATTCTTTGTGATGCTTTGTGTCTTCGTGTCCCTGCCTGACTGTGTCCCTCATGACAATGTCACGCAGGCAGGTTCGTGGTGTTTTTTTTCTTTGTGGTTTTCGAAAGTAGCTCTTTATTAAAATGCCGCAGTTTCCCAAAATTGAAGCAATAAAACCGATAAAAAACAGTTTGAAATCCGTAGAAAAATCATTACACGAAAATAAATTTCTCTATATGGATTTTTTTTAGTAATTTTGATGAACTTTTTTTAGCATCTATGAAAAACACTTTCTTATCGGCATGGCTTCTTTTGGTTTTGAGCATCACAGCTTTTGCCACGCATCAGCGTGCTGGGGAAATTACGTATGTATGGAAATATGGCTACACCTATGAAGCTACTATTATTACCTATACCTTCACCCCTAGCCCCGCCGACCGCCCTGAGTTGGAATTGTTTTGGGGCGATGGCACCTCTTCTATTATTACCCGCACATCAAAAGAGAATTTGCCCAATAATATTAGCCGAAACACTTATACATACGCTGGAGATGGCACCGGCGGTAGACATACATATCCCGCGGCAGCCGTTTATAAGTTGTCAATGGAAGACCCCAACCGCAACAATGGCATCATCAACATACCTAACTCGGTCAATACCGTTTTTTATATCGAAACCTATTTGGTTATCAACAATTGGTTGGGCAACAATTCCTCGCCCATACTCACCAACCCGCCTGTTGATAATGCCTGCATCTATAAACCCTTTATGCATAACCCGTGGGCGATTGACCCCGATGGCGACAGTTTGTCCTATCGTTTAGATTTCTGCAAAGGTTCGGGAGGGGAATATATCCCCGGATTTTTTTATCCCCCTGCCAACAACTCACTCACTATTGATCCCTATACGGGCGAAATGTTGTGGGATAGTCCGCAGTTGAATGGCGAATATAATATATGTATCATTGTTGATGAATGGCGCCATGGCATTTGGATAGGCTCGGTGAGGCGCGATATGCAAATAACGGTGGTGGCGTGCGACAACGACCAACCCGTTATAGATGCTATGAAAGATACCTGCGTGGAAGCAGGCACCTATCTCGCCTTCAATGTACATGCTTCCGACCCTAATGGGGATATTATTACCCTTACGGGGAATGGGACGCCGCTGACAGTGCCGTCATCTCCGGCACATTTCACCCAACCGGTGCAGGGCATAGCAACCGTCAACTCGCAATTCACTTGGCAAACGGAATGTTCGCATGTAAAGAAGAACCCCTATCAAATGAATTTCAAAGCGCAAGATGATGGCTTCCCCGTTGAACTTGTCAACTTCGCCTCCATGCGTATAACGGTGGTGGCGCCTTCTCCCAAAAACCTCACCGCAACCCCTTCGGGCAATCATATCAACCTGAAATGGAACAAAGAGACCTGTACCAATGCCGTTGGCTATCGTATCTATCGCCGCAACGGTTACTACGGTTTCTTCCCCGACCATTGCGAAACGGGCGTGCCTGCCTACACGGGCTATGTGAAAATTGATCAAATAAATGATATCAATGACACCATTTATCTTGATGATAACAATGGCGCGGGATTGATACGCGGCATAGATTATTGTTATATGGTGATAGCGTATTTTGCCGATGAAGCCGAGAGTTATGCTTCCTTGGAAGCTTGCGCCGTATTGCAAAAAGATGTGCCTGTGCTCACCAATGTCAGCATCACCTCCACCGACGTGGCGACCGGCACCGTCTATGTAGCATGGTCGAAGCCCACCGAATTCGACACCATCCAAATCCCGGGACCTTATAAATATTTAATCTATCGCGGACAGAATTTCTCAGGGGCACCTTACACACTTATTGATTCCGTTGCGTCCATAAACGATACCACCTACAATGATTCGCTACTCAACACTAAAGATATGCCCTATCATTACCGCATAGATTTCTATAATGACGAACCGGGCAATCATTTTTTGGTAGGAGCTACCACGCCTGCCTCTTCCGTATTTTTAACACTGACGCCCACGGATAACAAAATCATACTCTCGTGGCAATTTGATGTGCCATGGCAAAATGATTACTATGTCATTTACCGACTGAATCCTATCACCACGCTTTATGATTCCATAGGATATACGCTTCAACATACCTACTCCGACAGTGCGCTCATCAATGGCACCACCTATTGCTATTATGTGAAATCCGTGGGACGCTACTCGGCTAGTGGCTATGCCTATCCTTTAATCAATTTGTCCGAACGGGTTTGTGGCGTGCCTATAGATAATGTGGCGCCATGTCCTCCTTATATATATGGTGAAGCAAACTGTAAAGAAGTCTTCAATCGTTTAATTTGGACCAATCCCAATCATTCGTGTGCGGATGATGTGGTTCGATATAATTTGTATTACTCTCCGGATGCAAACAGTTCAGACTTTTCGGTGATATTTACTACTACGAACTTATCAGATACGAATTTCATCCATTCGACTATTTATACCATAGCGGGCTGTTATTATGTCACTGCCCTAGATTCCAACAATAATGAGAGCCTCCCGAGTAATGTGCTCTGTTTTGATATTGACGTGTGCTCGCCTTACACTTTGCCCAATGTTTTCACTCCGAATGGCGATGGCTCGAATGATGTGTTTAAACCTTTTCCGTATAATTTTGTAGAGAAAATCTATATACAGATATTTAATCGTTGGGGAACGGTGGTTTTCACCACAGAAAACCCGGATATTAATTGGGATGGCAAGGACAAAATGTCAAATCGCGATTGCAGCGTGGGAGTTTACTACTATGTGTGCGATGTCTATGAACGCAAGTTGAATGGCTTGGCTAAAAGAAGTTTAACGGGCACAATCACCTTGATTCGATGATGCGAAATTAGGCGAAATCGCAAATTTTTCATTTTTTTCTCCGCTATGTCAATTATTTTTGCTTATTTAGCAGAATAATTCCAATTCTTATTTATTAACTAAAATCAAATAATTATGTCAGAACAGAAAAAATTTGTGCCTTTTGTATCGTCAGAGACCAACATGGCAGAGTTCACAGTTCGCGCCTTAATCATCGGCTTGATTATGTCGGTGGTGTTGGGTGCCGCTAATGCGTATCTAGGACTGAAAGCCGGGATGACCATTGCCGCAACGTATCCCGCTGCTGTAATAGGTATGGCAATTTTAAAAATGGTTAAGGGTTCTATTCTTGAAGAAAACTTTGCTCGTACTGTAGGCTCCATTGGAGAATCCGTAGCAGCAGGAGCCATCTTCACCTTACCCGCATTTTTCATTTCAGGGGTGTGGCCCGAGTTTTATACTCCGGGACATTATATCACTTCGGCATTGATACTCGTTGCCGGTGGTATCTTAGGTATTATGTTTGTCGCCTTATTGCGCAGAGTGATGGTGGAAGATGCTGAATTGAAGTTCCCCGAATCTATTGCGGCTGCCGAGATTCACAAAGCAGGACGCAGAAGCGGTGGTGGATCTAAATTCCTTTTTGGCGCTATGATAGGCGGTGCAGTGATACAAGCCTTAGGTCAATTTAAGTTCTTCGCCACAACATGGGAGAAATTTATTGTCTTTGGAAAACAAACAATAACAGGTACAGTTTTTACAGGTAAAGGTGGATTGCTTTTAAGTTCTCCCGGCATCAGCCCCGCGTATATGGGTGTTGGATATATCATCGGACCCAAATTGGGCGCATTGAACTTTAGCGGTGGATTAATCGCTTGGGGTTTGTTAGCACCTATTATATATTATTTCATTGCTCCTTCCATCAATATGGACTTTCTCAATAGTTGGGCAGCCATGCTCCAAGTGAAAGACCCCAACATGACCACGGCTGATGCTTTGGCAAAAGTGAGCGATTCAGGTTATCAAATCACACAGGTGTGGAGATTCATCGTGCGTCCTATCGCTATTGGCGGTATGCTTATGGGTGCATGCTTCACTTTATTCAAAATGAGAAAGAGTCTAGGCGCCGGCATCTCAAGAGCTTTGGGCGATGTTCGCAAAGCTGCAGGTGGTGGCAATGTTGCTACAGATCGTACAGAAAAAGACATTTCCTTCTTATGGATAGTAGCGGGTATTTTAGGCGTTGCTTGTTTAACCTTCTGCATAGCGTTCTTTGTATTTAATGCAAGTTTAATTGTTTCTATAGCAGCAGCCACAGTGCTAATCGTCTTAGCGTTTCTGTTTGGAGCTGTTTCAGGATATTTGGTTGGCATCATGGGTTCGAGTAACAATCCTATCAGCGGATTGACCTTGACTGCTTTGGTTGTCACGGCATTGATTCTTGTAGCCCTTGGCGTAAGCGGAAAAGAAGGCATCGCAACCGTTTTAGGCGTTGCGGCTATTGTTTGTGTTTCGGCTGCCGTTGCCGGCGAAATGCTTCAAGATTTGAAAGCAGGACATATCTTAGGTGGAACACCATGGAAAATGCAGATTGGAGATATCATTGGCGTTATCTTAGCCGCATCGGTTATGTTTGGCGTATTGGTTATTTTGAATCAAGGTGATATTGCTAAAGGTATAAAAGAAGGGTATGAAGGCGGCTTTGGCAGTAAAAACTTGTCGGCACCCCAAGCGAGTTTGATGGCGATGCTATCTAAAGGTATTGTTGGCGGACAAATGGCATGGCCTCTCATCATTGTGGGTATGCTCATGGGACTTGGTTTAATTTTGATGCAGGTAAAAAGCCCGATGCTTGTCAGTGTGGGTATGTATTTGCCACTCGAAACAACCTTTGCTATCTTTTTAGGTGGTGTTGTAAAAGGCATTGTTGAAGCCATCGGAAAGAAGAATAACTATTCACTTGGACAGAATGTGCGCATGGAGAACACAGGAGTGCTGCTTGCTTCCGGATTTATTGCCGGAGAGGCTTTGATGGGATTGGTATTTGCATTGCTATATTTCCTCAATGTGCCTACCTTTGCAATTTTCTCCGAACCATCATTCTTAGTAAGTATTTTGGTGTTAATCATCATCGCGTTTGTTTTGGTTTATTTCCCTGTAAAACATAGAGGCGCCGCTGACGAGCCACCTCCACCAAGTGGAAACTTCTAAATAAAAAATCAAATGGGATTTTGTTCTGCAGAATCCCATTTTTTTATAATTTCGCAGCCAAAAAAAATCATGTCACAGAAAGTTTCATTAGTACTATCAAGCGGAGGTTGTCGAGGGCTTGCCCATATTGGCGTCATCGAAGAACTGTTGAAGGATGGATATGAAATCACGTCTATTTCAGGGTCGTCTGTGGGCTCATTAATTGGTGGGATTTACTGTTCGGGCAACATCAAAAGATTCACCGAATGGGTTTGCCAATTGGATGAGGTGGATGTGTTCGACTTTATGGACTTCACCTTTACGGGACAAGGATTCATAAAAGCCGAACGCTTTTTCCGAAGTCTTGAAGAATTTATTGGCTGCAAAACATTCGAAGAACTGAAGATACCTTTATCTGTAGTGGCAACCGATTTGACGCATCGCTCCGAGGTAGTGTTTGACAAAGGCAACCTTTTGTTGGCTATCAGAGCTTCGGTAGCGATTCCTTCTATTGTTACTCCGGTATTATATAAAGACATGGTTTTGGTGGATGGTGGCGTCATCAACCCCATCCCTTCCGACTGTGTAAAACGTACTGAGGGTGATATTTTGGTGGTCGTAGATGTCAATGCTAACATTCCTTATGAGAAACCAACGTTTGATGCCATAATCTTTCCAAAGAAACAGTTCTCCGTAAAAAGAAATCTTTTCAGATACATAAAAAACAACTTCAATTTGTTCTCTGATGAGAAACCTGCAAGTCAAGAAACGCATGGCTATCTCAGTGTGATTGACAAAACCTTTGACATCATGCAAGACCAAATCTGCCGTTTGACTGTTATGCAAGAAAAACCCGACATCAGCATTGACATCTCACGCCATGCCGCTTCCACCTTCGAATTCTATAAAGCTCAAGAGCTCATAGAAGCAGGAAAAATTGCATACCGAAAAGCTAAGGGCACTAAGCAAACCCATATACACCATACATCTCAAATCAATAAATCATAAATCTAAAATCCAATCATGGCAGTCAACTTTTTTCAAAGAAGAAAAATCCTCAAAAAGCTAAACTATATGGAAGCAACGCCCATTAGAAAAAGCAAATTCGAAACCGATGAACACGGTATCGTAACTATAGTGGTTCCAAAGTTCAAAAACGAGAAATTCAACACCTTTTTTTGTTCTCCACGCAAACGCTTTTTCCGCATTGTGCTCGACGAGTTAGGTTCAAACGTATGGCTACAAGTTGATGGCAGAACGAAGGTTAGGACTATCTGCGAAAAATCTTTAGAGTTGTTGGGCGACAAGGTGCAACCCGTTCAGCTTCGCGTTACCAAATTCCTGACCATGCTCTACGAAGCACGATACATCTCCTTTCAGGAAATTGAAAAATAAAATGTAGAAATCTTTGTGCTATTTGCTGCGCACTATAGTGATAGGTCCTTTAATCAAACCCTTGCTATTCGTCTTGTCTTTATAGCTTAAAATGTAATAATAGGTGCCGTCAGGAACGCTTTGTGCATCCCAATCGTTCATATAGGAGTTCCGTTCATAAACAATCTTACCATTGCGGTCGGCAATCAACAAGGAATTCTCAGGATATTTATCCAAATTCTTTATCACAAACATATCATTAAATCCATCTCCATTAGGGGTGAATACGTTTGGTATTTCAAGATTATAAACAATGGTTTCCACAGGATTCACAGTGTTCTCTTGCGTATTAGGCTCGATGATAGGTGTAAATTCAGATTCCGTTTCGGTGTTTTGGTCAACAATAGGTTCCTGATGAAGCGTTGAGTTCTGCGGGTTCAGCTTTTGGATATAATTCAACAAATTCAACACATTATTTTTCGGTTTAGTGCCTTCATTGTCATGTTTTGTGGAGGCAACATGCGCTTTGCTATCCTTCGCAGGATTTGAATTATTGTCTGCAACCGTTGTGTTTGCTTTGTTTGTTGAGTTGTCTTGTTTGGCAGGTGCCACTTGAATCTTATTAGGAGTCTTCACATCGTGATTCTTTACAACAGCCGTTTTATTTTCCACTATTGGCGCCTGAGTGTTCAGGTCATTGCTTTGTTTAGCAATCGGAGGAATTGTCTGAGATATTTTTGCAGGTGCGACAGAATTTTCCACCTTATTAAACAGTTCATTCTTTATAACATAAACAGCTCCAAAAGCAATACCTATGGTGAGACAAGCCGCAGCAGCATAACTAATCCATACTTTAGCTTGCATCGAAGCTACTTGTGTTTGTGGATTAAAGGAGCGCTTCAGTTTCCTGAAAGAAACAAAATCCAACACATCCTTTTTAAAAAGTTTGTACTTCAGCTTTCCCCAAATGTGCGCATTTGGAGCGTGCTGATAGTTATCCAAAACATTTTTAAGATGACTATCGAAATTTGTTAGACCGTTATGTATATTCCCACTCATTATTTTTTGCTTGACAGCTTTTCTTGTATTATTTTTCGTGCTTTCGATAACTGTGATTTTGACGTTCCGACGTTTATATCCAGTATCTCGGCAATTTCTTTATGTTTATATCCCTCAACAACGTATAAGTTGAGCACTATTCTATATCCATGGGGCAATTCGTTCATCACTTTCAATATTGCATCGGCTGAATGATTGTCCGAAATTTGCAAATCTTCACCATCTTTGATATCAATCTCCATAATATCATCAATATCGGAATGGAAGTAATGCTTCAAGTTTTTTCTGTAGTTGTTTATTGCTGTATTTACCACGATTCTTCTTATCCACGAACTAATCGAACTTTCTTTCCGAAAGGTGTGAATTTCCGAAAGAATCGTCATAAATGCCATCATCAAAACATCTTCAGCTTCATCTTTGGTACGGCAATACCTCATACAAATGCCCATCATAGATGACTTATAAGTATCAAAGAGAGCCTTTTGTGCCTTCCTGTTTCCAGCAATACAACCCTCAATTATTTTTTCTTCAAAGCTCATCTATTTTTTTTAAGACAATAAAATTATACAAAAGGTTGCACACTGAGGACATTTTTTTAAAATAAATTACTTTTTTATGCGTTTTGTCCAATTAATAGTATAAATTTGTTGAGTTATTCTGATTACTAATTTTAATTTTTAATTTACTATGGGAAATATTTTAAGTGGTTTAAAACCAAGTGCCTTATGGCGCAATTTCGAGGATATATGTAGTATCCCGCATCCATCAAAATATGAAGAAAAAATGAGAGAACATGTTTTGAATTGGGCAAAAACTAATAATTTGGCAACTTACGTTGACGAAGTAGGCAATGTAATCGTTAAAAAACCTGCTACAGCCGGTATGGAAAATCGCAAAGGTATCATTTTGCAAGCGCATCTTGATATGGTTCCTCAAAAAAACAACGACACTCCACACGACTTTCTGACCGACCCTATTGTTCCTCGCATTGATGGCGATTGGGTGAAAGCTACGGGCACCACTTTGGGTGCAGACAATGGTTTGGGTATGGCTGCTGCGATGGCAGTGTTTGAAGCAACTGATTTGGTTCACGGACCTCTCGAAATGCTGCTTACGGTGGATGAAGAAACAGGCATGACCGGGGCTTTTGGTTTGAAACCGGGCTTGCTGAGCGGCGACATCCTGATGAATTTGGATACAGAAGAAGAAGGCGATTTGTGTGTAGGTTGTGCAGGTGGCACCAATGCTAACATCAAATTCACCTACACCAACGAAGCTCCTGCGGCAGATGCTCAGGCATTCAAACTGACCATCAAAGGGCTCAAAGGCGGACATTCGGGTGTGGATATCAATTTGGAACGTGCCAACTCCAACAAACTTCTCAACCGTATGTTATGGCATGGTTACAACAAAATGGGAATGCGCCTTGGCGCTATTGATGGCGGAAGTTTGCGCAATGCTATTCCTCGCGAATCTATGGCTGTAATCACCTTGCCAAAAAATCAGGTGGAGGCTTTCCAAAGTTATGTGAAAGAAATCACCGCCGTATTTATCAATGAATATAAAAATGTGGAAACCGACATCACCTTGGTGTTCGAAGCTTGCGCTATGCCTGCCAACTTGATTGACAATGCTACCACAGGCAAACTGCTGAACGCTATCTATGCCACGCCCAATGGTGTCATCCGGGTGAGTCAGGATATGAAGGGCTTGGTGGAAACTTCTACCAACCTTGCTATCGTGAAATCGGAAAACAATGTGATTGACATAAAATGTTTGTTGCGCAGCTCGGTGGATAGCGCTAAAGAAGATTTGGAAAATATGTTTGCAGGTGTTTTTACTTTGGCAGGAGCCGAATGTGTGTTTGATGGGCAATATCCCGGATGGAAACCCAATTTGGATTCAGCCATTTTGAAAGAAATGTTGGCTGCCTACGAAGCACAATTTGGCAACAAACCACACATCGGCGCCATACATGCCGGATTGGAATGTGGCTTGTTGGGCGGAGTTTACAAAAATTGGGATATGATTTCTTTCGGACCCACTATCAACTTCCCCCACTCTCCGGATGAAAAAGCAAATATTCCTTCTGTAGAAAAATTTTGGGCATTTCTGACCGAAACTTTGAAGAATGCTCCTATGAAGTAGGAAATTCATCAAGTACTTAAAGTGCCTAAAGTATTTAAAGTGCCTAAAGTACTTGGAGTACTTAAAGTTCATCAAGTTTTAATTTATAAAGAAAAAAGGCTTGCCTATGTTT
Organism: uncultured bacterium; assembly: GCA_903862465.1. Taxonomy (GTDB): domain Bacteria; phylum Bacteroidota; class Bacteroidia; order Bacteroidales; family CAIWKO01; genus CAIWKO01. Next base: position 28,641 of record CAIOYH010000029.1, read on the forward strand.
TGGGGGCAAGCCTTTTGTTTTATGGAAACTTCACAAACAGGCACAGCCTGTTGGAATATCTTTGACTAAGGTGGAACCTTAGCCAAACTTAAATTGTGTTTATCTATAACCTCAAATCAAATGGTGAATTTCATTAAGCACTTATTTTAAGAGAATACCCCGACAAGTATAGCTTGGCAAAATTTAAACTTGCCAATATATCTTCTCTTTCCAATTCTTTATGGTCGTCAATAATTTGTTCAATAGTCATGCCTGAGCCAAGCATGTCTATTATAACCTCAACAGGCCATCTCATGTTACGAATGCATGGCTTACCATGGCATATCTCAGTGTTTATTGTAATTCTATCTAAATAATTCATTGATTCATTTTTTTTACAAAATTACAAATAAATATTTATTTCTATAGAAAAATCTTCTATTCGTCCTTAAAAATCACTACCTTTGTTCCTGATTTCATTATTTCAACCATGCAATCACGATACTATTATTAATGTAAAAAACTTATACCATGAAAAAGTCAATCAACGTGCTGCTTTTGGCGATGCTTATGCCATTTCTTTCGAATCATCTGTATGCTCAAGATGGTGGTTTGAAACGGGAGTTTGGTTTATCGGTGGGGGGATTCACCAATTTTCCTGTGAACCAAAATTATTTAAAAGACAATATTAAAGTTGTTTCGCTTGCGCCTTATGTTAAGGTAGGCAAACATGAATTCTATGCGGGATTTTTATATCCGATTAAATCGCCCGGTTTATATTCAGGGGCAAATATACACCCTCAACTAAGTGCATTGGCAGGCTACAAATTCTATCTATTCAATATTGCAGGAAGAGAAAATCTATACCTGAATTATTCGTTTCAATATTTAAGATTTCGGGGAATCTACGAGACGAAAGACCCTGTCACTAACCATACTATTATTTATAATGACACGCCTACCTATATAAATAATGTAATCAGTTTAGGATATGTTGTATATTTTGACCGAAACCAACGCTTTGGATTTTATTATACTCTTGGATATGTAATTTCGCAGATTAGTTATCTACCTTATAATTGGAATGATTTACGAATGGACAGAATTTGGCATACTGAATACATTTGGGATCATCTTAGCACCAACATCGGCTTTAGTTTCAAACTAAAATCTTTCGACAAGAAAATGCCGAAAGGAAATTAAGGCAACAAGGGAGGAATCTTTGCCAAACCTAAATTGTTTTTTTTCTATAACCTCAGCTCAACGGGGATTTGGCGATTTTATGTAATTTTAAAATAGGTGAGTTATCTTAGCTCAGCAGTGCACTGGGATATGCTGATTCAAATGAAAAAATATCGAAGTTTGCAAGATGCTAACTTATTTTCGAGTGGATGAAAAGAGCGGTGAAATGTTTTTTCTTCTTAATAGAATGAATCGAGCATGAGCTCGAATGAATCGAGCACGAGCTCGAATGCAATCGAGCACGAGCTGGAATGTTTCGGGCATGAGCTGGAATGATTCGAGCACGAGCTAGAATGATTCGGGCATGAGCTGGAATGATTCGAGCATGAGCTGGAATGCAATCGAGCATGAGCTGGAATGATTCGAGCATGAGCTGGAATGATTCGAGCTTAAGCTGGATTGGAACAATTTTGAGGTTTGAAGGTTGGCGTTAATGCCAAAACAGTCTAATATAAAGGATGATAGAGAAGGATAGTTACGATTCCTGAAGATAGCCCTTTGGCACGCGCGTGAGGGATTGGAACGTAAAGCCCACAGGAGCGCTTCTTCGCGCTCCGAGGACTTGGAGAGTAAAGCCCGACCCCGACATTTTCTGTCGGGGGCACGCCCAAAAGAAAAAGATCCAAATCCCAAGATCCAAATCCCAAATTCCAAGGATTGCACTCTACGAATTACGAATGGGCGAATTACGAATATGGAGGCAGTGTTTCTTAGTGCTCTCCGTGCCTCCGTGCTTATTTCTTCTTCTCAAAAAAATCTTTTTTCCTTCCATTCCAAAAAGTTTTTGTAAGTTTGTATGTTCCATAAAATATATAACCATTCAGCTAATTCAAAAATATTTGCCATGATGCTTCAAGTTTTTTTAGAGACTCCCATCGAATATTGCAAAGGCGTTGGTCCGGTGCGTGGCGAATTGTTTAAGAAAGAACTCGCCATTTTCACGTTCGGGGATTTGCTGAATTTGTTTCCGTTTCGCTATGTGGACAAAACTAAGTTTCAGAAAATTGTGGACATCAAAGACGATGCGTCGTATGTGCAGTTGAAAGGTAGGATACGTTCGGCGCAGTTGGTGGGCGTGGGCAGAAGTATGCGGTTGGTGGCGAATTTGAGGGATGAGACGGGCGAGATTGAGTTGGTGTGGTTCAATGGCGCCAAATGGATGGTGGATAAAGTGGTGGCGGGGGTGGAGTGTATCGTATATGGCAAGCCGACGGTGTTTAACAACAAACTCAATATCACGCACCCCGAATTCGAAACCCTACAGATGGACGAGCTGCCGACACGCGCCCTGACGCTTTACCCCTTCTATTCTTCGACGGAGAAACTCAAAACGCGCGGCTTGGACAGCAAAGGCATCTCGAAGGTGGTGCGCAAAATTTTGGACGATGCCGCAGGGAAAATCCCCGAGATACTTTCGGAGGATATCATCCAAAAACTCAAGCTCCCCTCGCGCGAGGAAGCTATCTTCAACATACATTTCCCCGATGATTTCCAAAAACTGAACCGAGCCACGGCACGCCTCAAATTCGATGAGTTATTTTTTGTGCAATTGCGTTTGGTGAAGCTGAAACTGTATCGCGCCAAAAAAAGTAAAGGGAATGTGTTTTCGACGGTGGGCAGCAACCTCAACGATTTTTATTTCAAAGCGCTGCCGTTTCCGCTCACCGAGGCGCAGAAACGTGTGATAAAAGAAATCCGTAAAGATATGGCGTCGGGCAAACAGATGAATCGTTTGTTGCAGGGGGATGTGGGCAGCGGCAAAACTTTGGTGGCGCTGATGTGTATGCTCATCGCCTTGGACAATGGTTTCCAATCATGCATCATGGCGCCTACGGAGATATTGGCGTTTCAACATTTCAAAACCCTGCAACGTTTCCTTGCCAATTTGGCGATTAAAGTGGAGCTGCTGACAGGCTCGACCAAAACTGCCAAGCGCAGAGAGATTTTGGCGGGCATACAGTCGGGCGAAATCAGCATCCTGATTGGCACCCATGCGTTGATAGAAGATGTGGTGGTGTTCCATAAGTTGGGCTTCGCGGTGATTGACGAGCAACATCGTTTCGGCGTTGCCCAACGAGCCAAGCTATGGGAAAAAGGCGAGTTGCCGCCACATATTTTGGTGATGACCGCCACACCCATCCCCCGAACCTTAGCGATGACGGTGTATGGGGATTTGGATATTTCGGTGATAGATGAATTGCCCCCGGGCAGGAAATCGGTGAAGACCTTGCATTATTACGATTCAAACCGTTTGAAGGTCTTTGGATTTATGAAGGAACAAATACGGGCGGGCAGGCAGATTTATGTGGTGTATCCCTTGATACATGAGTCGGAGACCTTAGATTTGAAACACCTGATGGAAGGCTACGACGCCATAGTGCGCGATTTTCCGTTGCCCGATTATGCCATCAGCATGGTGCACGGGCAGATGAAAACCAAGGAAAAGGAGTATGAGATGGGGCGTTTTGTGAAAGGCGAAACCAATATCATGGTAGCCACCACGGTGATAGAAGTGGGTGTGGATGTTCCCAACGCGTCGGTGATGATAATAGAAAATGCAGAGCGTTTTGGTTTGTCGCAGTTGCATCAGCTTCGCGGGAGGGTGGGCAGAGGCGCCGACCAATCGTATTGCATCCTAATGACGTCGTTCAAAGTGTCGAGTGACGCCAAACAACGTATCAACACCATGCTCGAAACCTCCGATGGGTTCGTGATAGCCGAAGCCGACCTGCGCCTGAGAGGTCCGGGCAACATCGAAGGTTTGCAACAAAGCGGCATAGCCGACCTGCATATAGCCGACATAGTGAAAGACGAAAAGATATTGAAATATGCGCGCCAAATCGCCATCGAATTGCTTCAAGACGACCCCGAAATAGAACTGCCAAGCAACCTGCCGATAAAAACCTATATCCGCCAAGAAAACAAACGGAAAGGTTCGTGGGGAATGATTAGCTAAACACGAAGAAAAAAAATACGCCACTACGGCACAAAGGCACGAAGACACTAAGACACGAAGGCACAAAGACACGAAGGCACTAAGGCACTAAGGCTCTAAGACACTAAGACACTAAGGCACAAAGACACGAAGGCGCGAAGATGCGAATGTAAGAGCTTTGTGTTTCTTAGTGTCTTTGTGGTTAAGTTTTGACTTGATTAAACTTTGTGTCTTCGTGTCTTTGTGTCTTTGTGGTTAAGTTTTTACTTTTTTAAACTTTGTGTTTCTTTGAGTCTTTGTGTCTTCGTGCTAAGGTTTTGACTTCTTTAAACTTTGTGTTTCTTTGAGTCTTTGTGTCTTCGTGCTAAGGTTTTGACTTCTTTAAACTTTGTGTTTCTTTGTGTCTTCGTGTCTTTGTGGCAAGGTTTTGATGGCGCAAAGCTTGAGTTCTCTTTTTTTTGACTATCTTTGCACGAAATTTCGACCCATGCCTGTATTATTTAAGAAACACCTAAATAACGACACCCTGATAGGTGTTTGGCACATCACCGAAACTGCAGAAGAACTTTTGACCCTTGCGAACCTCAACGAGCGCGAACAACACACGCTCGAGACCTATAAAAACGAAAATCGCAAGAAACAATGGCTGAGTTATCGTGCTTTGATTCGTGAGTTGGTGGAAGAAAACTATCATATCACCTACACCGACTTTGGCAAACCTTTTCTGCAAATCAGCAAAAAGAACAAACACGTCTCCATTTCTCATGCAGGCACCTACGCCGCTGTTATCATCAACGAATTTTTTCCTGTCGGGATAGATATAGAGAAGTCCTCACCACGAATCGTTCGCGTTTCCCAACGTTTTCTTTCGGATGATGAATTGGGATTTATGGATCCGGCAAATCATCTGAACCATCTCACCATTTGTTGGACCGCCAAAGAAGCTTTGTTTAAACTTCATGGCAACACCTGCCCCGATTTCAAAGAACAGATTCCCCTCACCCCTTTCGCCTTTTGCGAAACAGGCGAAATTGACAGCCAAATCATTTTAGACGACACAACAGAAGCCTATAAGGTGTATTTTACTAAAATAAACGACTATTTTTTGGCGTTTGTAACCGATACAAAAAAAGGATGAAAAAACCGAACGATATAGCAAGTTTGTTACAAGAGCGAGTGCTCGTGCTCGATGGGGCTATGGGTTCGCTAATACAAGCCTACAGACTGAGCGAAGCTGATTTTCGTGGCGAACGTTTTGCTGACTTCCCCCACAATTTGAAAGGGAACAATGATATACTTTCCATCACACAGCCGCAGATAATTTCGGATATACACCGCAAATATTTGGAAGCGGGCGCCGACATCATCGAAACCAACACCTTTAATTCCACCAAATACGGACAAGCTGACTACGGTACAGAGGACTTTATTTATGAAATCAACCTCAAGGCTGCCCAAATTGCGAAGAAATTAGCTACGGAATATGCAACATTAACTCCCGACAAGCCACGTTTTGTGGCAGGTTCAGTAGGTCCCACCAACAAAATGCTTTCCCTGTCAACGGAGTCCGATGCCGCCTCCGAACAAACAATCACCTATATGGAATTGGCAGATTCTTATGCCGAGCAATATCGTGGGTTGATAGATGGGGGTGTTGATTTGATTATCATCGAAACTATCTTTGATGGACTGAACGCTAAAGCTGCCATCTTTGCTTTGGAAGAAGTGTTTGCAGAGAAAGACATCCGTTTGCCGCTCATCCTTTCGATGACCATCAATGGCAGCGAAGGCAGAATCCTTTCGGGACAAACTTTGGAAGCTGTTGTGGCAAGTCTGAGTCATGCACAACCTTTAGCTTTTGGCTTGAACTGTTCCTTTGGAGCCAAACAAATGCTGCCCTTTGTCGAGCAATTAGCCGCCGCGACTTCTGCCTTTATTTGTATCTATCCCAACGCCGGTTTGCCCAACAATTTCGGATACTACGACGAAACGCCAACCACCATGGCGGAAAACATACAAACACTTTTCGACAAACAAGTGCTGAATATTATTGGCGGATGTTGCGGTACTACGCCCGAACATATTGAAGCAATAGCAATGGGTGCAGCGAAAGCAAAGCCACGGATTCCCTCACCAAAGAAAACAATTACCACGCTTGCCGGACTCGAAGTGCAAGAAATATCGAAAGAAAAGAACTTTATCAACATAGGCGAACGAACCAATGTGGCAGGCAGCATAAAGTTTGCGAAGCTCATCCGCGAGAAAAAGTATGAAGAAGCTATCAGCGTTGCCCGTCAACAGGTGGAAGCAGGTGCACAGATTATTGATATCAATTTAGATGATGCCATGTTGGATGCCATGCAAGAGATGCCGAAGTTCATCAAAATGATTTCCTCCGATTTCGAAATTGCTCGCGTTCCGTTTATGATAGATTCTTCTAAATGGGACGTATTGGAAACCGCACTACAGCATGTTCAGGGCAAACCCATCGTCAATTCCATTAGTTTAAAAGAAGGCGAAGCGGCTTTCATTGCCAAAGCAAAGCGGATAAAGATGTATGGTGCAGCCCTTGTGGTCATGGCTTTTGATGAAGAAGGACAAGCCACATCCTACGAACGAAAAATTGCGATTTGCAAACGGGCGTATGACATCCTGACCTTACAAGTAAACTTTCCTGCGGAAGATATTATTTTTGATGCGAACGTTTTGACCATCGCCACGGGCATGGCAGAACACAATGGATTTGCTATGGATTTTATCGAATCCGTTCGATGGATAAAAGCCAATCTGCCGCATGCAAAAACAAGTGGCGGTGTCAGCAATCTTTCTTTTTCCTTCCGTGGCAACAACGTGCTACGCGAAGCCATGCATTCGGTCTTTCTGTTTCATGCCATACATGCAGGTTTGGATATGGCAATTGTCAATGCAGGCAACCTTCCCATCTATGATGATATTCCAAAAGAGTTGTTGCAAGCCGTCGAGGATTTGATTTTAAATAAAAGAGCCGATGCTTCCGACCGTTTGATTGAACTTTCGCAACGGTATACAACTACACAAACAGAAGCAAGTTCCATTGAAGCGTGGAGAACTTTTGCAACCGACCAAAGAATAAAATACGCATTAATTAAAGGTATCAACGAATTTATTTCCTCCGACATCCAACTTTCCTATCAGGAGTTGGGGAAAGCCATTCACGTGATTGAAGGTCCGTTGATGGAAGGGATGAAAGAAGTGGGCGAGTTGTTTTCCAATGGCAAGATGTTTCTGCCCCAAGTGATAAAATCTGCCCGTGTGATGAACAATGCGGTCACCTGTCTAAAACCTTTTTTGGAACAAGAAAAAGAATCCGGCGCCACCACAAGCTCAGGCAAAATACTGTTGGCAACCGTGAAAGGCGATGTGCACGACATCGGCAAGAATATCGTGAAAGTTGTCTTGGCATGTAACAATTATGAGATTATTGACCTTGGCGTGATGGTTTCCACTGAAAAGATTGTGGAGACTGCCCGAACTGAACACCCCGATATTATAGGTCTCAGCGGACTGATTACCCCTTCTCTTGACGAAATGATTCACATTGCACAAGAATTGACCCAAGCCGGTATAGACATCCCTTTATTGATTGGAGGTGCTGCCACTTCGGAAGAGCATACGGCAATTCGCATCAAACCACACTTTGAAGGCAGCGTAATTCATGTGGGCGATGCATCCCAATCCGTCACTGTCGTGAACAAACTGATGAACAAAACCAATAGAGCTGTTTTCATCCAAGAGATTAATGCAAGATACGAGACCATAGCGCAGCAATACGGCTCGAAATCAAAACAATTTATCAGCCTATCACAAGCAAGAGCAAACAAAGCAAGTTTTAGCAATTACACATCCATTCCGCCTAAAGTTACAGGCATCCAAATCATCAAAAACATTTCAATAGCAACCCTGATTCCTTTGATTAATTGGACATCCTTTTTCTATGCTTGGGGTATTCATGGTCGCTACCCCGATATTTTCAATCATCCCATAAAAGGAAAAGAAGCCAAACAACTCTTTGAAGATGCATGCAAGATACTTTCAGAAAACATAGAAACCAATTTTTTCAACCCTCAAGCAACGATTGGAATCTTCCCCTGCAAAGTATCCAATGATGATGTAATTATTCATGATAATGGGAAAGACATTGCGACATTTTATTTCTTACGGAATCAAGAAAAACAATCTGAACTCAATCACAATCTAAGCATGACAGATTTCTTGGCAAAGGAAGATTACATCGGACTATTTGCTGCCACCTCAGGTTACGACGCCAACCGAACTCCACCCCAATCGGATGATTATACGAACCTAATGGTGCAACTACTTTCTGACCGATTAGTTGAAGCCTTTTCCGAACACCTGCATTATAAAATCCGCACCGAATATTGGGGATATGCTCCCAACGAGACGCTGAATCCCGAAGCTCTTTTAAAAGGTCACTTCCAAGGCATCCGACCCGCCATCGGTTATGCGTCCTGTCCCGACCATAGTGAAAAGAAAACGCTTTTCGACCTATTAGAAATCGAGAAAAATCTCAGCATCCGCCTCACCGAAAACTTCGCCATGAACCCTGCTTCATCAGTATGCGGATTCTATTTGGCAAATCCTCATGCAAAATATTTCTCCATAAACACCGTTCAAGATGACCAACTTGAGGAGTATGCCATCCGAAAGAAGTCCAGTAAATGTATCACAAAGTTTTTATCAAATCAGTATTGAATCGAATGAAAGTAACAGATAGCATCAAACAAGCGAAAAGCCCATTATTTACCTTTGAATTATTACCCCCTTTAAAAGGCGATAATATCGAATCTATTTACAATATCATTGAGCCGCTGATAGAATTCAATCCATCCTACATCAATGTGACCTATCATCGCGAAGAAGTGGTGTATAAAAGCCGTGAAGCAGGTCTTCTCGAGAAGAAGATTGTGCGCAAACGCCCCGGAACTGTTGGAATCACGGCTGCCATAAAATACAAATACAAAATCGAAGTCATCCCCCATATCATCTGCGGCGGCTTCAACAGAGAAGAGACCGAAAACGCCTTGATTGACCTCCATTTTCTCGACATCCACAACCTCCTTGTGATGCGCGGCGACACCTTAAAAAGCGAACGCACTTTTACTCCTGAACCCGATGGACATCAACATGCCTTAGGTTTAGTGAAACAAGTCATGGAAATGAATCATGGAAAATATATTGACGAAGAAATCGAAAACAATGCTCCCACCAACTTCTCCTTGGGCGTGGCAGGCTATCCCGAAAAACATATCGAATCGCCCAACTTAGAAGCCGACTTATATTTCCTGAAACAAAAGATAGATGCGGGAGCTGAATATATCGTCACACAAATGTTCTTCGACAACAGCCGCTATTTCCGCTTCGTGAAACAATGCCGCGAAGCAGGTATTCATGTCCCCATCATCCCCGGATTAAAATTGATTACCACTAAGAAACAATTATCCATAATTCCCCAAACATTTAATATTGATTTGCCCAACGATTTGGTGAAAGAAATCATCAAATGCACCACCAATCTCGAAGTCCAACAATTGGGCATAGAATGGGCAATTGCGCAGTCGAAAGAATTAATGCAACAAGGTGTCCCCGCTTTGCATTTCTTCACCATGGGCAAATCCGACAACATCCGACAAGTGTGTAAAGCTATTTTTTAATTGCATCGATGGGATGATGACATCATAACAGCGTTAGCGCTTCCCCTTTTTGATGTCTTTTATATTCAACTGCAACGAAATGTTGCCGTTCCACTCATTTTCTTCAATATGGTAGCAAATATCGAATAGGTTTCCCGAATAGATATAATTAAAAAAGTCCCCAAGTTGAAACCCGATAGCCGGAAACGGACCTATGGAGATATTTGGATACGTGATGGCGAGTTTCAAATGATTCTTATCGCTTTTCCCCACCAATCTCGCCGTACCCATATCCACCACGCCCGTGGTCTTAAAAATCGGAGCCATATTCCCCGGTCCGAAAGGCGCAAATTGTTTGATAATCTTATAAAAATTTGGCGTAATCTGACGCAAATCTATCACCTCGTCTATTTCAACCTCCGGCACTTGCATGTCTTGTGTAATAGTAGTCTCCACAATCTCCTCAAACCTCCTCCTAAATTCAGGCAAATTCTCCGCTTTCAGCGATAATCCCGCCGCATATTTATGCCCACCAAAATGTTCCAACAAGTCGCTACACGCATCAATCGCATCATAGATATCAAAGTCCTTCACCGACCGCGCCGACCCACAAATTAACCCGTTCGACTCCGTCAAAACTATCGTAGGTCTATAAAAAGTCTCCGTAAGCCGCGACGCAACTATGCCAACAACCCCCTTATGCCAATCCGGTGAATATACCAACGTCGCCTTGTTTTTCAGCAAATCGGGATTCGATTGTATCATCTCCACTGCTTCTATCGTTGTCGCAGTATCCAAGCATCTTCTTTCCGTATTGAAAGTATCTATCTGAAGAGCAATAAGCGCCGCATCCTCCATCGTCTCCGTAATCAAAAGTTTCACCGAATCCTTCCCGCTCTCTATTCTTCCAGCAGCATTTATCCGTGGACCTATCAAAAAAACAATATCATTGATATTCAACTGACGACTAAAAATAAACCCATCTTTCTCACAAACTTCTTCCGTCTTCCGCTTTATGTTGCCACTTCCCAAAACAGCCTCTATCCCCGGTCGCGGTTTCGTATTAATCAACTTTAAACCATAATACGCCAAAACCCGATTCTCCCCCGTAATTAAAACGATATCCGAAGCTATGCTGATAGTAACCAAGTCAAGATATTTTATCAACGCATCTATTCCAATATTTCTTTTCTGCGCAAACGCTTGTATCAATTTAAACCCTATCCCGCAACCCGAAAGCTCCTTATACGGATACTCACAATCACTTCTTTTTGGATCTAAAACAGCGTAGGCTTCTGGCAATTCATTCCCGGGACGATGATGGTCACAAATAATAAAATCAACCTGCTTGGTCTTCGCATATTTCATCTTTTCAACTGCCTTTATCCCACAATCCAACGCAATCACAAGCTTCACATTGGTCTCAGCAGCAAAATCTATCCCTTGCAGCGAAATGCCATACCCTTCCGAATACCTATCAGGTATATAAAAATCAATGTTATCGTAAAACTCTTTCAAATAAGAATAAACCAATGCCACCGCAGAAGTCCCATCCACATCATAATCCCCATAAACCAAAATCCGCTCATTGTGTTCAATCGCTGCTTCTATCCGCAAAACAGCTTTATCCATATCCTTCATCAAATACGGATCGTGCAGATGACTTAACTCAGGACGAAAAAAAGTTTTTGCATCTTCATAATTCGTGATACCACGTTGGTATAGCAAATTGGCAATCGGAAAAGAAACATTTATCTCTTTTGCCAATTGTTCAATCAACTCTTTATTACCTTGATGCCGCAGTTCCCATCGCTTTTCCATGAATTATTTTCTATCCTGCAAATATAATAATAAAATACACAACAGAAACTTTTTGTCCTTATTTTATTCATAAAGTTTAAAATTATCATCTATCAACATTATTTATACTCACAACATTTCAAAGTTTCGTAACTTTGTGCTCAATTTTTTTAACTATGATTTCATTCGCTAATGCTCTTCAAACTATAATGTCTCAGACCTATCGCTTAGGTGCTGAAGCCATCCCCCTCCACAATGCTTCAGGCAGGGTCCTTTCCCAAGATATTGTCTCTGATATGGATATGCCCCCATTCAACAAATCTGCTGTGGACGGTTACGCCTGTCGTATGTCCGATATTGTCAATCCCTTGCAGCTCATTGAAACCATTGCAGCAGGTGCTTTACCACAAAAAAGCTTGTCTGCCAACCAATGTTCCAAAATAATGACAGGTGCCATGCTCCCCCAAGGAGCTGATTGCGTCCTGATGGTCGAAGATACAACGGTTGATGAACACAACAACATCCGCTTCCAAAAACCATCCACCTACCACAACATCTGCTTCCAAGCCGAAGACGTAAAACTCGGAACCCAAGTCTTATCCGCAGGAACGCTCCTTCGTCCCGAACATATCGCCGTTCTCGCATCCGTCGGTTGCTCCCAACCTTTCGTTGCCATCAAACCCAAAGTAGGAATTATCTCAACAGGCGACGAACTTGTCGAACCTTTCCACACCCCTTCCCCTGCCCAAATCCGAAACAGCAACTCGTGGCAACTCATGGCGCAAGCCCTTCAGATGAACGTCGAAGCTACCTACTACGGCATCGCACAAGACACCGAAGAATCAACACTACAAAAAATCGCAAAAGCGCTTGCCACCAATGATATCGTTCTCTTGACAGGCGGTGTATCCATGGGCGACTTCGATGTAGTCCCCGACATGATGCTCAAAGCAGGTCTCCAAATCCTTTTCCGCTCCATCGCCATCCAACCCGGAAAACCCACCGTCTTCGCAACCAAAGACAACAAATTCTGCTTCGGACTCCCCGGAAATCCCGTCTCTTCCTATGTCCTTTTCGAGATATTAGTCAAACCACTCCTCTATCAATTGATTGGACATCTCCACGCCCCTCTTATTTTCAAAATGCCATTCGCCCACAACTACAACCGACGCCGAAACGACCGCCTCGCATTCGTCCCCATCACCTTCAATCCCGATGGAACCATCTCAACTATCAACTACCACGGCTCCGCTCACATACATTCCATCACACTTGCACAAGGATTTGCCTACATACCCATCGGCACCACTTCCGTTCAAAAAGGAGAACTCGTTGATGTTAGACCGCTATAACCGTCCTATAAACTACCTGCGCATTTCCGTCACCGACCGTTGCAACTTGCGCTGCACCTACTGCATGCCCGAATCGGGCGTCACACTTTTGCGCCATCAAGACATCCTTTCTTTTGAAGAAATTACAGATGTCGTCAAAATCGCTGTCCAATCAGGCATCAACAAAGTCCGTATCACGGGAGGCGAACCCCTTGTCCGCAAAGGCATAGTCTCCTTAGTCCAATCTATCGCACAAATCCCCGAAATCAACGACCTATCCCTCACCACCAACGCCATCCTCCTCTCCGAATTCGCTCAACCCCTCGCCTCCGTCGGACTCCATCGCATCAACATCAGCCTCGACACAACCGACCCCCTTAAATACGCCAAAATAACCCGTGGCGGCGACATCCATCAAGTCGTCAAAGGCATCCTTGCCGCCCAAAAAGCAGGCTTGCATCCCATCAAAATCAACTGCGTCATCCAATCCTCATCCTCCGAACCCGACGCCCTCGCCGTCAAACAATTTTCCGACAACCTCGGGCTCCAAGTCCGCTTCATCCATCAGATGAACCTCGGCTCAGGACATTTCTCCATCGTAGAAGGCGGAACAGGCGGCGACTGCGTCCAATGCAACCGCCTCCGACTAACCGCCGACGGAAAAATAAAACCCTGTCTATTCAACGACCTCGAATTCGACGTCCGCTCCCTCGGTGCCCAACAAGCAATCGCTCAAGCAATCGCCCGCAAACCCAAATGCGGAACATTCAACTCCAACAACCATTTTCATAACATAGGCGGATGAAACTCTTCCACTCCATCTTCAGCACCAAAAACCACAAACCACGATTCGGTGCACTCGAAATACTCAAATACATCGGTCCCGGACTCCTCGTAACCGTCGGTTTTATAGACCCCGGCAATTGGGCATCCAACATCGCTGCCGGATCCCAATTCGGCTACACCCTCCTTTGGGTCGTAACCCTATCCACCATCATGCTCATCATCCTCCAACACAACGTCGCCCATCTCGGCATCGCCTCCGGACTCTGCCTCTCCGAAGCCGCCACCCAACACACCCCCAAATGGGTCTCCCGCCCCATACTATCCATCGCAATGCTCGCATCCGTAGCCACTTCCCTCGCCGAAATCCTAGGCGCCGCCATCGCGCTCAAAATGCTCCTCAACATCCCCATCCAAGCCGGAGCACTCCTCACAACCATACTCGTCCTCATACTCCTATTCACCAACTCCTACAAACGCATCGAACGCGTCATCATCGGATTCGTCTCCATCATCGGACTCTCCTTCATCTACGAACTCTATCTCGTCCAAATCAATTGGTCAGCCGCCGCAATCGCCTTCATCAACCCCGCATTCCCGCCCAACTCCATCATCATCATCATGAGCGTCCTCGGTGCTGTCGTCATGCCCCACAACCTCTTCCTCCACTCCGAAATCATCCAATCCCGTCAATGGAACCTCCGCGACGACAAAATCATCAAACGACAACTCGACTTCGAATTCACCGACACCATCCTATCCATGATCATCGGATGGGCTATCAACTCCGCCATGATACTCCTCGCCGCTGCCACATTCTTCAAAAGCCACATCCTCGTCAACCAACTCCAACAAGCCGCCGACATCCTCCGTCCCATGCTCGGCAACAACTCCGCCATCATCTTCGCCCTTGCCCTCCTATTCTCCGGAATCGCCTCCTCCGTAACCTCAGGCATGGCAGGCGGAAGCATCTTCTCAGGCATCTTCCTCGAACCCTACGACATCCACGACCCCCACTCTCGCCTCGGCGTCCTCCTTTCCATCGTCCTCGCCCTCATCATCATCCTCTTCATCTCCAACCCGTTCATGGCGCTCATATACTCACAGATGGCGCTCAGTCTCGTCCTTCCCTTCACCATCTTCCTCCAAATCTACCTCACCTCATCCAAAAAAGTCATGGGAAAATACGCCAACAAAATCCCCCTCAAAATCCTTCTTTTTTTAATTGCCGTTGTTGTTACAGGATTGAATGTTTATTTGTTGATAGAGAGTTTTTAATTGGGGTTTATCTTAGGTTTAAAAGAAAAATCATATCTCATAAATTTAGTGTGAGATAGTTGATTTGTTGCAGGGGATGCGATAGTGTTCTAATAGGATTCTTTTGTTGGCAATTACCAACGTATTGTAATAATTTACGGAAGTATTGTTTGGAAACAGTTAGCGATTGTGTTGTTATGGGTATTCATTGTGATGGAATACCATTGGATTGTGCTAATTTACCTTGGAATTGTGTTCGAATACCGTTGCATTGTAGTGCATGAGGATTGTATTGTTTTTACATGGCATGCTATTGTAAGCAAATACCATTGTATTATTATTTAATACCGTAGCATTGTAGAAATATACCGTGGCATTGTATTCAATTTCCAAATTATTAAAACGTATTTTCTTGATATATTTATAATCTAAGTACGTATATATTGAATGCAGGAGGGTATATTAATACTTTAGGTATGTATAATATTATAAATTGTATCGTGTTTTATAAATATTGTACCGTAATTTATAGATTTAATACCTATATTTACGTTTTTGGTATCAATATTTATGTTTTTGGTATCAATATAAATAAATATAGCACCAATTTTTGAATAGTTGGGAGCGTGTTTTATTTTGAGGGACGACGGAAATAGAGTTTGGATATTTGGCTGTATTCTTCTTTTGTGATTGCTTTGACGGAGCGGACGTATTTTTTGACGGCGAGGGCGATGTCTATCATTCCGGTTTTGGGGGCGTAGAGGATTTGGTTGCGGACGTTGAGAGCGGAGAGCCAAGGGGTGTCGGCGTCTATGGCATCTTGGTTTAGTTGGCAGAGGAGGGTGTGGAAGGAGGTTAGGGCGGCTTCTTTGAGTTCGGTTTCGTTGGGGGCGTAGGTTGGTTGGGCGAGGACGAAGGTGATGAGTTTGTGGAAGAATTCAGCTTGGTTGAAGTAGGAACGCTGGGAGGCAGAGATTTGTTTGGGGTCGGTGGGCGACGGGTTGAGGATTTTTTTGGATTTGCGTTCGCCGCGGATTTTGCGGACGTAGGTTTGGGCTACTTGAACGATACGTTTGTCAACGTCTTCGGAGGCGGCAAGGGCGTTGACGATGCGGGTGCAGTAGGGAGGCAGGGTGACGTAATTGGTTACGCGGGCGGCGATGGTGTTGGAACGGGGAGTGGCAAGGTCATCTATGGTAAGGATGGATTGACCCGCGTTGGTTTGGATGGTTTGGAGGGCGGGGATTTTGATTTTGTTGTTGGAGGGGTTGTAACGGGATGAGTAGCCTTGACATGATGAGATGAGGATGTCGAAGTTTTGGATGTTTGGGATGATTCCTGTTTCGGGCATTTTATTTAGGATTTAGTTTTTTTTACCACATAGATACATAGACACATAGGTGCTTAATACATAATTTTGAGAACACATAGGAGGAAGGACACATAGATTTAAGATTTTTGATTTATGATTTTTTTTGAACGCTGATGACGCTGATTTTTATGATTAAAGTATGATTTTTTTGGTTATTTGGTTTAGATTTTTTTAACCTCAATCCCGACTAAAGTCGGGACTATAACAGGGCTGGTTATGTTTTATTTTTTTGGTTATTTGGTTTAGATTTTTTTTACCACGGAGATACGGAGAACACTTAGGGACACTAAGGGGTTTGGTTTTGTTGGTTCTGCCCCTCGACTCCGCTCGGCGACCGGTTAATTAGCTTGGGGAGGTGTGGCGGTCACCGAGCGGAGTCGAGGTGTGGTTTGATTTTTGGTTTTTTGTTGTTCA
>CAIOYH010000030.1 GCA_903862465.1 uncultured bacterium
AACTTCCGAATCAATAAATCAGGTCTGAAATATACATTCCGAAACTTCCGAATCAATAAATCAGGTCTGAAATATACATTCCGAAACTTCCGAATCAATAAATCAGGTCTGAAATATACGTTCCGAAACTTCCGAATCAATAAATCAGGTCTGAATTATACGTTCCGAAACTTCCGAATCAATAAATCAGGTCTGAATTATACGTTCCGAAACTTAGAATAGGTTCCAACACCGCATAAACCCACAAAAGTTAAAAAAGTGAAGATGATTGAATCTATAAAAAAAATATCCCTTGTATTAAATAAATTAGTAACTTTGTCCTGCCAAAATAATTTTAATGGTATAATACTATTGTTCAACCTAAATAAAACAGCAACATGAAACAAATAAGCTTATTCGTCGCAAGCCTGTTGATATCAGCAGCTATGTTTGCACAACAAAAAGCCATCAACGGCAAAGCCGTGGTGGTTAGTGGTCCAACAACGGTGGTCACAGCATCCAAATTTCAGGTGACCAAGCCGCTCAACACCCTTTTCACCAAAAGTCAGATTGACAAAATGGATTTTAAAGGTGCCAAAGAAATGCCCGACCGTGAACATCGCATCGCACAGAAGTTTTTGTTTTCCACTGCCGATGGTGCGAAATATGGCAACAGTCCTGCCACCATCCAAACCAAGATGGGCAGCAAGAAATCTATCGGCGTTAAAACGCAATGGGAAGCGCAAAACGGCGGTGCAAGTCCGCAAGACCCTACCGGAGCTGTAGGGCTGACACAATATGTGCAAGCGGTGAACGCCACGCCATTTGCGGTATATGACAAAACGGGCAATGGAACGCCAACGTTCACGGGAAGTGTAGGCACAGCCACGGGTTCCACCATGAATTCGGGCGACCCGATTGTGATGTATGATAAATTTGCCGACCGTTGGTTTGTGGCGCAATTGGATTTGTTTGTCACCTTTGCCTTGGCGGTTTCTGCCACCAACGACCCGGCAGGAGCTTGGTATGCTTATAGTTTCTCTTTGCCGGGTTTCGCCATGCCCGATTATTTGAAATTTTCCGTATGGGAAAACGGCTATTATATGACCTCCAACAATGGCAATGGAACTGTGTTGTGTTTCGAGAGAGATGCGATGCTCACAGGAACTGCGGGCGCACGTATGGTTTCCACTAGCTTGACCACTCCTACCAATGCCGGTTTTGGCTTTTGGTTGCCTTTGCCGGGCGATGCCGACGGCGTGTTGCCGCCTTCGGGGGAAGCCTGTCCTTTGTTTTCTTACACCGATGACGCTTGGGGAACAGGCATCATAGATGGCATAAATGTATGGTCTATGGCAGTCACTTGGGGCACCACACCTACAGCCACCATCACCCTTGATGCCACTTTGCCCACGGCTGCCTTCGATGCTTCGTACTACTCCACATGGAACGACATCACCCAACCCGGGACTCAGATGTTAGACGGGATTGGCGGCGTGTGTATGTATAGAGCACAATGGAATAGTTTCATAGGCTCCAACCGCGTGGTGTTGAATTGGGCGGTGAAGATGAATGCTACCCAAAGAAGTATCAAATGGGTTGAATTGCGGCAAGACCCATCCTCTCATGCTTGGTCCTTGTATCAAGAAGGGATTTATGCTCCTGACACCACCAACCGTTGGTGTGGCAGTATTGCCATGGATTGCAATGGCGATATAGCTTTGTGTTATGCAAAAGCTTCCGCTGATTTGCCCGTAAGCCTTTGCTACACGGGAAGAGTACCTTCCGATCCTTTGGGAACGATGTCTTTTGCTGAAACCACAGTGTTTCAGGGCACAGGTTCTATCACAGGCAGCAATCGTTTCGGCGATTATTCTCAAACATCTATTGACCCTGTGGATGGAAACACCTTTTGGCACACAGGCATGTATAGCAAAAACGGCTCGGCAACAGGCATCTATTCCTTTCAATTAGCGCCCTGCACGAGTGGCATAAACGATGTGGCAGCAGAAGCGCCTCAACTCAATGCCTATCTTGTGGGCAAAACCATCATGGTGAAAGCAGAAAAACTTCCTTCTGATGATGAAAATGTAGTGCAATTGTATGACATTACGGGTAAACTTGTATATTTTAAAACCATCAACCCCAAGGCAAGAGCTTTTGAAACTACTTTGGATGTATCGAAATACAATGCAGGGATATATATAGTAAGAATCGGCACACCTGATTTCCAAAGAGTGGCTAAGGTTGCTGTGGAATGATGTTGGTAGCTGTTTTTCTTGCATAGTACTTATAATATTTACAAGGAATAAAAAGGCTTGCCAATCGTAGCAAGCCTTTTTATATAATCACATCCTCAAAACAACAATTAAACAATTCAACTATCATCAATTTTTCATTCCTGCCTGCGTGACGCAGTCAGGCAGGTTTAATTTTTCATTTTTCATTAAGAAAACCTCCATGCCTCCCAAACCCACCCTCTATTTCGCCATCCCCGTGATGGATGAGCTGCACACGCTTCCGCAATGCTTGCGGTGTATCGAGCAGCAAAGCTATACACATATACAGGTGGTGGTATGTATTAATCAACCTGAGGAGTTCAGAAACAATCCCGAAAAGAAATCCATCTGTGACAATAATGCGTTGACCTTAGATTTCCTGAACGGATATACGAAGCTACCTATAACTATTATGGATTTTTCTTCAGAAGGAAAAGGATGGATGGGCAAAAAGCATGGTGTGGGATGGGCGCGCAAAACGGTGATGGATTATATATCGGATATCGCTTCCGACACCGATATTATTGTCAGCATGGATGCCGATACGCTCTTTAACGAAGGCTTTGCCGAAAGCATCGTTGATGCATTTCATGCGCATCAAAAGGCTGCTGCTGTCGCGATGCCCTATTATCATAAGCTTACAGGAGATGCTGTGCTTGATAGGTCGCTCTTGCGCTATGAAATTTACATGCGGTATTATGCCATCAATCTATGGCGCATCAAAAATCCGTATTGTTTCTCGGCTTTGGGTTCTTCGATGGCAGTTCCTGTGAGTGTTTATCGCGCGATTGGCGGCATGAGTCCGAAATTGAGTGGCGAAGATTTTTATTTCTTACAGAAGATACGTAAATACGGCTCCATGATTGTTTGGAACGAAGAAGCCACCTACCCTGCCGCTCGTTATTCGGATAGAGTATTTTTCGGCACAGGTCCCCAACTCATCAAAGGTAAACAAAACGATTGGGAGAGCTATCCCATGTATGCCTATCATCTTTTTGACGAGATAGAAACCACCTTTCAACGCTTTGATTCGCTTTTTCTTTCGGATGTTGACACGCCTATGTCGGCATTTCTATCTGAGACGTTTTCGGCTGAAAGTATTTGGGAGCCGCTTCGCAAAAACTTTAAAAGCCTGAATCTCTTCCGCAAATCCTGTTGTGAGAAAGTGGATGGGCTTCGCATCTTGCAGTTTCTGAAATCCAAGCAACAAGCCTGCGACCATGAAGAAACCTATTTGATTGACTATCTCCAAAGATTCCACAAAGACATTATCACTGAAAAGGAAATCCAACTTGCAGATGTATCCTTCGACCATACATCTTTAGAGAAACTAAATCAAATACGCGATGTGTTAATGGAAATCGAAAACAACTATCGCAAATGCTACAAAATCATTGATTGGTACTAAAGAGGGATTCTAAACAAAAAAGGCGACCTCTCGATCGCCTTTTCTACATCATACAAGAACTGAATAAGAAATAGTAAGTATGTAAAAACTAAAACTAATTAGTCTCTGTCGTTTCTTCTAAAATTGTCTCTTCTGTTGTTGCCGCCTCTGTTGCCAAATTCGCCTTCTTTTCTTTCAATTGATTGATTAACGGTAATAGCTCTTCCTTTAATGTCTTGACCGTTGAGTTCTTCAATTGCATGTTCAGCTTCGGAATCGTCTTCCATTTCTACAAAGCCGAAACCTTTACTTCTGCCTGAATATTTGTCGGTAATTACTTTAACAGAACCAACTTGTCCGTACTCTTCAAATAGTTTTTGTAAATCATCTTCGGTCATACCATAGTGAAGATTGCCTGCGTAAATTTTCATAATTCGATAATTAATTTTTTAAGTGGTTTAATTTTTTACAAATGTACGAACTTTTTATTACTAACAATCAATAAAATAAATGTTTTTTTCATTTATTTTATTTTCGACATAAAAAAGCACCTAAAAAACCAAGGTTTTTACGCACAAAATCGAATCAAATTTTACTTAAACAGCTTGAATAATAAGCCTATGGATTTTCTCAACTTGGATTTCCCAATTGTAATTATTTTTCACCAACAGAAAACCTGCTTGAGCTATCCGATTGTAGGTTTCTGCGTTTTCGAGCAGCATAATGATCTTTTTTGCGTAGTCATCGGGCGAATATCCCACCAAAATCTCCACATCTTCCGTCGCAAACAGCGCATTATTTGCCAATCCTGAGGTGATACATGGCAATTTCATCGCCATTGCTTCCAATAATTTGTTCTGCAAACCTGTGCCGATTTGCATCGGAGCCACAAAAATTTTCGCGTCGCAATAACACGTTCTGATGTCTTTCACCCATCCACTGATGGTAACACTCTCTGTTGCCAAACGCATCACGCGTTTGTTGGGAGTGGCGCCTGCAATCAAAATCTTTATGTCTTGCCGATATTTCTTTAATTCAGGCAGAATCTGATTCACTAAGAATTCCACGCCATTTACATTGGGTGGATATGCCATATTCCCCGTAAACAAAATATCATAATGCGGTTTCGATTCCGCAGGGCAAAAGAAGTTCATGTCAACGCCATTCGGAATCACGTGGATGCGTTCGTTTTCGGGATGGTCAATGGCATCGCGGTCGGGTGTGGAGATAATGATTTTGTTGTTGAAATAATCAAAGATATCGCGTTCGTATTTCTTGATGCGTTTGGCTTCAATCTTCAGGATGAGTTCCATAAAGAAAGAAGAATCGGCAGACATACGTTCGGCTCCTTTCGAAAACACATCTTGATAATCCAAGGTTTTCGGGATGTTGATGCTTTTCACATATTCCGCAACGCGAATCAACTGACAGAAAATATGGTCGGGTTGTATCTTAGCGATTTTCGCTTCTATCTTCTTTTTGATGAAAGGATGATAGAAGAATCCCACCTGAAAAGGCAATCCATTAAACAACGCCCGCAACAAGCCCCAATAAATGCTCAACTTCTTCATGCGGACGATGGTGATAGATTTGCAATACTTTTCAAGCTCTTCGATGGCGAGCGGATGCAAATCGGTGTCGTTCAAACAAAAAAGGTGTATCTCGTGATGTTTCGACAAGCAACGGATATGGTGAAACGCACGCAACTTATCGCCTTTTTCAAGCGGATACGGTACTCTCGATAATAAAACAAAAAGTTTCATGCTGTGTATTTTCTTTACTGTTCAATAATTTCAGACTTCAAAATAAAGAAAAAAAAATGAGATAGACGTCAAAAAAATCAAAAATCTTTCTAAAAAGTCATTCAAATGTTTCTCTTGCTACGTTTATTTATGCAGGATTTGATTGTACAAAGTTAATAAATTCTTTGTCGTTGCCGAAATATCATATTCATTTTCAATCAACTTGCGTGCATTTTGTCCGATGCTGCGACACAAATCCACATTTTCGATACACAATTGAAATTTTTCTACAAATTCTTCAGGCGTGTTAGCGATGAGAATATCTTTTCCTGCGGTATAATTGATACCTTCGGCACCAATAGACGTGGAAATAATCGTTTTGCCCAACGCCATACCTTCAATAATCTTCACCCGAACGCCACTCCCCGACAAAAGCGGAACAAACATAATGTTTTTCGCGTTCATAAACGCTGAGGCATCATCCACCTCGCCCACCACGTTCAGGTTTGGGAAACTAAAGCTCGACACCCACGACGGCATATTACGTCCCGCCAAATAAACAACGTTGTTCGGAAATCTTTTCGCAATTTCGGGCATACAATCCTTCAAAAACCATTTTATCCCTTCCTGATTCGGCATCCAATCCATAGAACCCAAATGGAAAAACGATGGTGTGTCCGTCAAAGTAGGTTTACACATACATTTCGCGAAATCCAAACCAAAAGGAACCGTAACGATGGGCGTCGTTATCCCGAGACTCTTTATATAATCGGTATCTACATTCGTGATAGTTGCTATGCCATCCACTTGGGCAAACACTTCCTTCTCAAAATTCTCCAACTTCTTCGCCAAATAAAAAAGATAATTCCGTTTAATGGGGTTCTTGATGGTTTGCGCAAAACGATTCCAAATCAGATGCTCCATATTATGCGAACGCAACACTATTTTTGCATTACTATACTTGCGAATCGTAGCCAAATAGGGCGCCACATAAATGGTTTCGAGTTGCACTATATCGAAATTCTTACTCTTCAACAGATGCTTCAAGGTCTCGGTGAACTCATACGATTCAAAACGTTCCACATGATAGGACTTGGACGTAAACAAATTCAGAAACGCATCCATCACCTTTATCCTCGTATCAATATAAACGGTTGTGAAGTTCGTTTTGTGGCGATAATCCACCGGCAAATTGTCCACATCCACATGAAATTTATGCGTGTTCATTGCCAAAATATCCACAGTATGGTTTTGCAACATCAAACCTGTGGCGAGATTATGCATCGCAATCGGTCCACCCTCTTTGGGAGGATAAGGCGATTTGTTACAAATTTGCAATATATTCATAGGCTTAATTATTTAGGGTTTGATATGTTTTTTTTCTCTTTTCCACAGTTTTTTTATAATCAGATTCCACCATTCCAAGTTCAACACCTTTGAATCCGTGGTGGCGCTATACATCAACAAAACTCCAACGGGCAGATAAATCCACAACGCCAACCACATCCCTTGCGCCGCCGACAAAACGCCCTCGCGCGCCGACTTTTCGCCCATCATCGAAATCACATGAAAGATGATGAACAACAAAGTGGAAAAAACCACAGGCAGCCCCAAGCCGCCTTTGCGGATGATAGCCCCCAAGGGTGCCCCGATGAAGAACAGGATTAAACACGCTATGCTCAAGGTGAACTTCCGATTCCATTCGATGTTGTAGCGCGCTATCACTTCTCGCTTCACGTCCAATTCCTTCTCTATATATTCCGTTTGTTGCGACACACTGCGCGCACTATTCAACGCAATTTCAACAAACTTCTTTTGCTCGCCCTTCGTAAAATTCGTGATAAACACGTCCTTCAGCTTCACCGTATCACGCTTCTTATCATATTTCGAAGAATCTATCGTATTGAAATAATGGAAGCTCTTCATATAATAATCATACGCCTGCGCCTGCCTTTCCACATACTTCATCACCAAGGTATCCTTCTCGTGCGAAAGCTGCGACAGGTTCAGCATCTGATAATTATCCTTAAACAAATCCTCCTTGCTTTTAATCATATTCAACTCCGACAAATCAATGCGGCGCGTCTCCTCGTCAAATTTGGTGCGCTGCATCGGCTTGGTGATGGCATCATTCGGGTGCGAACTCGGCTCATAATAGTTATAGCCGTGGTACAACGTAAACACCAATATCGGCGGCTTGTTGCCCATCGTTTCCATCCTTCCGCTATCCGCCACGGTCACGTTGATGTTGCCCATATCCTCCGTATGGTCGGCAATCATCACATCGCGAATCGTCACCCCGTCCTTATCTTTTTTGCCCACACGTATCACATAACCCTGCAACTCGCTATAAAACACCCCCTCGTTGATGTTCAGCGCGGGCTTCTTTTCGCGTATATCAAATAGCAGCGTCCCATATTTCAGGTTGACGATGGGCAGCACATAATTGGAGAAATACAAAGCCATTCCGCTCAGCAGCACAATGAACAACAACAAAGGAAACATCGCTTGGCGAAACGAGATACCCGCCGCTTTCATCGCCACCAACTCATAATGTTCGCCCAAATTCCCGAAGGTCATCAGCGACGCCAACAGCACCGCCAAGGGCAACGCCAAGGGCACAAAGGTGGCAGAAGCATAGAACATCAATTGCAGAATCGTGTACCACTCGAAACCCTTGCCCACGATGTCGTCCACATATTTCCACAGAAACTGCATCAACAAAATGAACACAGCAATAAAAAATGTAAATACCATCGGACCGACAAAGGACTTAAGTACAAACACATATATTTTTTTCATTGGAAACGGATTTTTCAATGCAAAGATAGTATTTTTTTACAAATTACCATCAGATAATAATCGTGCACTGTGGAAAACAGTCAAAATAAATATAGAGTGCTCCTCACGAATTTGATATATCACTCTGTAACTGCCCTTAATAACTTCCCTAATTGACACATCATTTGACTCAGGAACTATTCTGCCTATTAGCGGATTTTTCGCGATCAGAGCAGCCGTATCCATTAGCTTTTCTAAAGTTAGCTTTGCATATTTGATGGAATCTTTTGAGATATATTCTCCGATGTCCTCCAAATCATACAATGCTCGTTGGGTCCAAACTACTTTAACCATTTCTTCAACTTAACTTTAGCTTCTTCGGTAGTGAAGACTTTCCCTTGATTCGCATCGTTGATGCCTTGTTCGATTTTATCTAAAAGTATCATTTCGCTTATGACCTGATCTATCGTCAAATTGTCGGGCAAAGTGTCAATGGTTTGATGAATTTTTTCTTTTGTTAGCATAGCCAATATTTTTTTACAAATATAGTAAATAAAATGACACGGGAGGAAAAATCATTCTTTTTTTAGGAAAAATGATTGAAGTACTTGAAGTACTTAAAGTGCCTAAAGTACTTGAAGTACTTGAAGTATTTAAAATGCCTAAAGTATTTATATAGATTCAAGTGGAACCAAAGCCGCTATAGATAATGTGACTCAGGTCGGAACTTTTGCAGAGTAGGAAATTTATTGAAGTTTTTTATTGGGGTGTTGTCTTACATCAAAAAAGGTCAAGATAATAATTCGTTCGCCTTTTATTCTATAAAACACACGTGTTTGTTTGGTCAATTGGAAACCTCTAATTTGCTTATCATCAACTTCAACAACTCCAATTTCGGGATAATTCTCCAATAGATCGAAAAAGTCAGTTGCTTTTCGCTCAAAAGCTTCTGCCACACTTATTCCCCACTTATTTGTGATGAATTCTTTTATAGAGAGGTAATTCTTTTCAGCACGTTTAGTAAGAAAAATTCTCATTTCTTTTTTAAGAATATTTTTTCACGCTCTATTAAATTGCTGTCGTCATCTGACTCTTCATACGCTAATAAAACCTCTTGTTTTTGTGTTTCGGTCAAGGATTCCCACAAGCTTCCTGCTGTGTCTTTTTCCCGTATTTTTAAGAAATCGTAAAGAGTCCGTAATAGCTGCTCGCTTTGAATCCTGTCAACTATATTGTGAATGTTGGTTTTTAATTCTATTGTATTCATTGTTTATGTTTTTTTTATGCCATAGCTTCGTGCTACAAAATTACATATAAATAATTATTTCCATACAAAAATGTTCAAACAATTTGATCATGTCAGTGAAGTAATCGTGTAACTATGCTCTATATCCAAACAACTGACACTAAAAATATTTTTTTCTGATGCTACGCGATACGTAAGAGTAATTGTTTCCATATTTATGCTTTTTCTGCTAATTCAATTGTTTTTTTAATGGATGATAATACATAACCAAAATCATCATATAATTTCCTCAATTCTTCTTCCGAATATAGCTTATCCTTCTCGGTATATTTCATCATAACTTTAGTCATATTATCTGCAGTTGAAATATTGAATACTAAACAAGGATTATTGGCAACCATTTCTTGTACTTTTGTATCACAAAATAAATTCAAAGCTAATGATTTGTTTGATGAATTTATCATATATTTTTTATCAAAAATAGTGTTTCCCGATAAAATTCTTTTGCCCAAAAATAGTTTATCGAAGAAATCACGTAAGTTAACGCTTAGAAATAGATTATGTTTATTTGAGTAACTATATTCAAAACTTAGTAGGGCAATAGAAACTTCATCGTTATATCTTGTAGCACTTTGGATAATTTGCAGTTGCGTGCCCACCTTAAAATGTTTAACTACAATTTCAGCTGATAAATAATCCCCATAATACCCCATTGAAGGATGCTTATTTATAATGAGTTCCCCATCAATTTCTTCATTGAAACTCCTAAGATTCGTTTCCCATAGATTATAATTTATTCGCATAAAATAATATATTTGGTCATAAACAATAGGTTTATAGACAAAAAATCTATCACCCTATCAACAAAGAATCGTAGCAATATCAGAACGTTTGCCGATTTCTTCATCCTTCAAAACGAGATAGACATAATAAAAGCGTTCTTCGGAAGCAGCTCCATCCTTGTTGGCACGCATGTCAATTGAGTGAGGATGTGTTACACGTTTTAGAAATGTAAATTCTGTTTCACTACCTCGTTTGCAATAAATATTTCCACCTTCGGTGTGTTTGAGCCTGAATTTAACTTCAACACCATTAGGTGTTTTTGACAAATAAACTTTTGTTTTTACGGTTGTTGGGTCGAAGTTGGTTTCGCTTCCAACAATTCCCAAAGCTGCGCCGATTCCCTGAGTGTAAACGGTGTTAGCTTTTTGAATTTTAATTTCCGGACGAAGTTCAGCCATACTGTCTTTTATGGCTTTATTCTTGTCTTTGTTTTTTTGTTTGGCGGCTGCCTTAGCCAATTCGGCAGCATCAATTCCATTAATTATGACATCGCAAAAGGCTTTCAATTGCGTAACCCTTTCATCTGAATAGCCATACAATGTGGCATAAGTAGGCAGATTTGCTTTATATCGAACTGCCCATGCGCGTTGCTCTGCAACTGTGTGTGGAAAATAATCATCATGTTTCATAATCCTTAAAATTTTTGTTTATATTTTTTCTATAATAAAATTATTCGTTCATAAATTTGCTGCAAATATAATAAATGTTATTTTATTCTTGCAAAATGTTGAAAAAATAATTTCTTGTCATGAAAATGTTTTTATTTAGCGTCAAGGAATTTCTTCTCGACATCAAGAATATTTTCCATGGCTTAAAAAAATATTTCTTTGACTTCAAGAAATGTTTTCACGGTACCAATTATATTTTTTACGGCAGCAATTATTTATTTATTGGCACCAATTATTATTTTATCGTAGTCAATTATTTTTTTATTGGCATCTATTATTTTTTTATCGGCACCAATTATTTTTTTATTGATGCCAATTATTTTTTAATCGGCATCAATTATATTTTTATCGGTGCCAATTATTTATTTATCGGTACCAATTATTTTTTAATCGGTGCCAATTATTTTTTTATTGGTGCCAAGAAATTTTTAATTGATAAATAAAATAATACATTTTTCGTGTATAATATTTTTATTTAACTGTTATTTAAATAATTATAGAAATTGATACCATTATATCATTCAATAATTATATTATTGCATCACTCCCCTAAATTTTATATTTTCTCCGTGGTAAAAAAAACTCAATTCTAAAATCTAAATTCTCAAATCAAAAATCAAAAATCATCCTCCCTCCTACTTCACCACCGTCATTTCGTCCACCAGCCACCGCGCGCCTGCATATTTATCAATGATAAACAAACAATAGCGTATGTCGAGCGAAATGTTTCTACACATAGCCGGCTCGAACACCAAATCGCTCATGGTTCCTTCCCACACGCGGTCGAAATTGATGCCAATCAACTGCCCTTGGGCATTAAACACGGGGCTGCCCGAGTTGCCGCCCGTGGTGTGGTTGGTGGCGATGAAAGCCAAATGCATGGAGCCGTCGCGGTCGGCATAGTTGCCATAATCTTTGGTGCGGTAGAGGGTTTTCAGCTTGTCGTCCACAGTGTAGTCATACACGGTGGAATCCTCCTTCTCAATCACGCCCTTCAACGTAGTGAAATACTTATATTCCACGCCATCGCGGGGAATGTAGCCACTCACTTTGCCATACGCCACGCGCAGGGTGAGGTTGGCATCGGGATAAAACTTCTTTTGAGGCTGCATCGCCATCAAAGCCTTCATATACACACGATATAAAGCGCCCGATTTTGTCTGAAATTCGTTGTTTTTGGGCTGCAACACCTTGCGATAATAGTCATAAATGCTCAAAGAGAGCTTATAGGCGGCATCGTTGGTAAGTTTTTTGCTCATGGAGGGTTTGTAGGAAGCCAAGAAAGGCAGCAGTTTCGCCTTATCCACCAACATAGAGCGGCTGAACATCTCATCGGCATAGCGGGCAAAATCCCCTTTATAGATTTGCGCCGCCTTCACCAACTCGCGCGGCAAAAAGGCGGTGTCTATACCTTTATAATATAGGTCTAAAACCGCGCCCATCACCTCGCGGTCTATGCGGGCGTCGTAGTTCTTGAAAAATCCTTCCGCGCCCGTCTTCAATTTATCGAGATATTTGGTCAGCTCCTCATCATTTTCCTTCTTGCCCTGGCTCAGTTGAGCTAATTTCTCGAAATTGGAAGCATAGCGCACGGCTTCTATTCCCATGCCTGCCTCGGTGAGGTATTTCATGGCGAGGGTGTTGGCGGCATAGGTGGCATAGAGGTTTTTGAAGTCGCGGATGAGGTAGCCATAGAGGGCTGCGCGCGCCGTATCAGCCTCTGCCCATGCCTTGAACTGCGTTTCTAAGGTCTGCTTCTGCGCGATGATGTCGGTGCGCGCCACGCCTTTGCTTTCGCCTATCATTTTCTTGTAATAATTTTCGATGCCTGCATATTTGGAAGCATATTGAATGCGGATGAGTTTGCTTTGCGCCATATATTTGCGAAAAATCTCCAAGCGCTTTCCGCGAATGGCAATGGATGCGGGGTTTTCGTAGTTGGCGATTCTGTCGATGGCATAGGAGGTGAGATATTCCTGCGTTGTGCCCGGATAGCCATACACAAAAGTGAAATCGTCGGGCTGTGCGCCTTTCAGAGAGATGGTCAGATGATAGGGCGGTTGGTAAGGCACGTTGGTTTTGGCATATTCCGCAGGCTGATTGAGCGAGTCGGCATAGATGCGAAACACAGAGAAGTCGCCCGTCTGTCGGGGCCACATCCAATTGTCGGTGTCACCGCCAAATTTGCCGATTCCCGAAGGCGGAGCACCCACCAATCGCACATCTTTGAACACTTGATAGACCACCAAGATATATTGATTGCCATAATAAAAAGCTTTCACATCGGCTTGCAACTTATTTCCTTTCTGCACTTCTTTTTGGAGCACATCTATACGACTTTGGATAATTTCGCTGCGTCTTTCTTCGGATAAATTTGCCGCTATGCCATCCAAAATGCGCAACGTTACATCCTCCATGCGCACCATAATGCTCACCTTCAAGGATGGGTTTGCCAATTCTTCCTTAGGGGAATTCGCCCAAAAACCATCTGTGAGATAATCGTGCTCCAAGGAGCTATGTGCCTGCACCGCGCTGTAACCGCAATGATGATTGGTCAGAATGAGTCCTTGTTGGCTCACGATTTCGGCAGTACAACCGCCGCCAAACAGACATATCGCATCCTTTATGCTTGGTTTGTTCATGCTGAAGATATCTTCCGCAGAGATTTTCAAGCCCAAGCGTTGCATATCCGCTTCGGGACCTTGCGCCAACAAAATGGGCAACCACAAACCTTCATCTGCCTGTGCCCTTTGAGTCCAAAGGCTCGCAGCGAGCAACATCATTCCGTAACATAGTTTTTTTATCATACATTTATTTATTTAAGGTTTTTATTTTTCGATATATTTAAAATGGGAAGTAAACTTTATCTAACAATTCGGCATATTCTTGTTGCATGTTGCTTTGGGTGGTGATGCCGCCGCCGCTTTTGTAGAAGAGTTTGCCGTTTTGTTGTTCGATGAAACGTATCATAACGGCGCTGTTGAGGTTTTTGCCATCGAAATAGCCGAAGATGCCCGTGTAATAGCCGCGTTCGTGTTGCTCGGCATGTTGAATAATCTCGAGAGTTTTCTTTTTTGGCGCCCCGCTCACCGAACCTGCCGGCAAAAGCGTCAACAATATATCACCGATATGGGATGCATAATCCGCAGGGAGTTTCCCCGAAATCAAAGAACTCACCTGCAACAAATCTTTTTGGTTGGTAGTGATTTTTTCCACATAACGAAACTTCTCTACGCGCACCTCGGAAGCCACCATGCTCAAATCGTTTCGAATCAAATCCACTATGGTGTAATGTTCGGCAGTTTCCTTCTCATCTTGCAGAATCAATTGCTCGGCATGGGGGATAGCTGCGTCTATGGTGCCTTTCATGGGGCAGGAAGAAATGATTCCATCCGAAATGCTGACAAAAGTCTCGGGGGAGAAACATACAAAACTGTCGCGCAGCCAAAGTTTGTATTTCGATTTGCTCAAAAAGAATATCTCCTGAAGGGTCAAATCCGTCATAATCTCCGTTGGAAATGTCAAATTCAACAAATAGGAGTTGCCCAACTTCAATTGCTCGACGCAATACTTGAAAGCAATTTCATATTTCTCGATAGAGATAGCTTCTTTGATGGAAAAAATTTTCTGCACGTCGTTTCGGCACACTTCTCCCCCATTATGCATCCCCTGAATGTCGTACAACATCTGAGAAGCATCCACTTGCGCAAGCGGAACCACCACAGGCATCTTCATTTCGAAATCTATCACGAACAAAAAAGCTGTCTTTTTTTGCCCCAATTCGTTCATTGTTTTAAAAGCATCCAATCGTTCTGAATTTTATTATTTAACTTTGTGCAAAATTACACAATGCATTTATTACTTGTAGATAATTATGATTCTTTTACGTATAATTTGTTCCAGCTCTTGTCAGAAGCGGGTTGCAGCCACATTGATGTTATAAAGAATGACGCGGTTTCGCTTGCAAAAGTACGAAATTATTCGAAAATAGTGTTCTCTCCGGGTCCGGGAGTGCCTTCGGATGTGCCCATCTTGCATCAGATTATCGAAGAATATCAACAGACGAAAAGCATCTTGGGCGTTTGTCTCGGACATCAAGCCATAGGAGAATTTTATGGCACGACATTGCAGAATATTGCCAAACCTTTTCACGGGATAGCCTCAAAACTTCATATCAGCGACAAAAATGAAAGTCTTTTTCAGGACATTCGTGAAGATATCATGGTGGGCAGGTATCATTCGTGGGTGGTTTCAGCAAAAGGTTTCCCCGATTGTCTTCAGATTACCTCCACAACTGAAGATGGCACCATTATGTCTATTGCCCACAAACGCTACGATGTGAAAGGGATTCAATTTCATCCTGAGTCGTATATAACGCAAAGCGGGATGAGGATGATGAGGAATTGGCTGCTTACTTAAGATCCAAATTCCAAGATCCAAATTCCAAGATCCAAGACCAAAATACCAAGTTTGCCCCAACGAAAAACACCAAGTTAAGAAATACCACGAAGACTCTAAGACACGAAGGCACTAAGACACGAGAACACAAAGGCTCAAAGGCACAAAGACACGAAGGCACTAAGGCACAAAGACTCTAATATTCAACCCACCTGAAGGAATCTTTCGAAAAAAAACACGTAGTTTATAAAAGTTACTTATTCATTATGACAATACTTTGTGTCTCTTTGTGTCTTTGTGTCTTAGTGGTTTTTTTTTCTTAGTGGTTTTGAGTAGGCTCAAGTTTATGGCTTTATAAAAGGGCATTTCGCCGATAAAATAGGCTGTTTTGTATATTTAATTTTCGTAGGTGAGAAAAATTTCGGATATTTGCAGAAATTTTGAATTCTAACACATTAAACTATTAATCATGAAAAAACTATTCATTATCATTATCTCTGTATTGCTATTCAGTAATTTGAATGCACAGAAAAACACTAACAAACTTTTAGATTGGTATAACAAAGATGTCAAATCCGACAAAACATTTGGCGTTAGTACCGAAAAAGCTTACACCAAACTCCTAAAAGGTAAAACACCTCAACCTATTATTGTTGCCATTATTGATGGCGGAACGGACGTAAACCACGAAGATTTGCAATCTGTTATTTGGACAAACCCAAAAGAAATCGCAGGCAATGGCATAGACGACGATCACAATGGTTATATTGACGACATCCACGGTTGGAATTTTATCGGCAATGCAAACGGTGACTGTGTTCATTGGGATAATTTGGAACTTACCCGTCTGTTCCGCAAACTTGATGCGAAATATGCCAATGCTGAAGCTGACAAATTTGCGAAAGATCCCGATTACAAATTGTATTTGGAAGTGAAAGCAAAATATCACAACAAGCTGAAAGAGGCAAAAGCTCAATATGCCCAGATTCAAGAAATGTACACCAAGATGAAAGCTTCTGATAGTATTGTGGCGAAGTTTTTGAACAAAAAAGAGTACACCAAAGAAGATTTGGCTGCCATCAAATCTGACGACAAAGATGTGATAACGAGCGCTGCTTATATGAAAAAATGGGCAGAACGTGGTATCACCATGAGCGAGATGAAAGATTATTTGAAACAAGTGGGTGCACAAGTCAACTATCATTACAATCTTGATTTCGATCCACGCAATATCGTTGGTGATAACTCTGAAACGAACTCAAGTCCCTATTATGGCAACAACAATGTTACCGGTCCTGATGCATTTCACGGTACGTTTGTAGCAGGCAATGTGGGTGCTATTCGTAATAATGGTATCGGCGTGAATGGCGTTGCAGGCAGCGTGAAACTGATGATAGTTCGCGTGGTTCCCGATGGCGACGAGCGCGATAAAGATGTGGCTAACGGCATACTTTATGCTATCAACAATGGCGCTAAAGTTATCAATATGAGTTTTGGCAAAGCCTATTCTCCTCAGAAAAGATTTGTGGATTCTGTGATGCGCATTGCTGAAGCTAAAGATGTTTTGGTGGTGCAAGCGGCTGGAAACGATGGTCAAAACATTGATGAAATCCCCAATTATCCTCAAAATCGTGATGCCAACAATATGATTATTTCCCGCACTTGGATTACGATAGGGGCTTGTTCCATGAAAAAAGGAAAAGACTTGCCTGCAAGCTTCTCCAACTATGGCAAAAAGAATGTAGATGTGTTTGCTCCCGGCGTTGAATTGTGGGGATGCGAACCTGATAACAAGTATGGCAGCGCGAGTGGCACCTCCATGGCAAGCCCTGTAACTGCAGGTTTGGCAGCCGTTTTGCGTAGCTATTTCCCAGAACTTTCTGCTATCGAAATCAAAGATATCATTGTTAAATCTGCAGTGAAATATACCAAAGAAGTTAATTGCCCAGGCGAAGGCTTGGTTAAAACAACCATCCCGTTCAGCGAACTTTCGATAAGCGGCGGTGTTGCCAACTTATACAATGCTGTGAAACTTGCTGATGCTATCGTAAAAGCAAAGAAGAAATAATTCAGAGCGATAAGACAATTTTATAAAGGCGTATCTTTGCAGAACGGAAACTTGCATGGATACGCCTTTATTTTCTCTATACCTATTGTTCCTAATCTCAATAAAAATCTTTCTATTATGAAAAAAGTTTATGTCCTTTTGATTATTTTGTTGGTATGCATATCCAACAATTCTTACTCGCAAGATGAGAAAGCACAGACCAAACCTAAAACAAAACCAGCCCTATTGGTCATTGATATCCAAAATGCGTATCTAACGATGGTGCCTGATCGAGAAAAAGAAATTGCGATGGAATATATCAATGCTTTAATCGAATTGTTTCATGCTCATGGCTATCCTGTTATTTGCATATATAACCTCGATAAAGAATCGGGACCACAGGAAAACACCGAAGCTTTCCAATTTCCCACTTCCGTAGTTACCAAACCCGATGACGCAAAAATAATCAAAACTTATGGCGATGGCTTCAACAAAACAGACTTGGAAAAAATCCTCAAAGCCAATGGCAGCAACACCCTTTTTCTTTGTGGTTTAAGTGCTGTAGGATGTGTGTTGGCAACCTACGTAGGTGCGCAAAACCACGACTACCAAGCCTTTCTTGTAAAGAATGCCATCATGAGCCACAACTCTGACTATACCAAAAACATTGAAATGATGTTTGATGCGGTTTCTTATGACATCGTTAAACTCATTGTTGAGAATGCAGACTAATACTAGATATGCTAATATTGTAATACAAAAATACTACTTGCATTTATAGCATTCCTTAGAATAGATTTTTGTTGTACAAAAAAAATTATAAATGTACAAAAATTGATATTCTATAGCTTTTTGCCAATATTCCCAGTTATGATTGCCATCGTGTATTATAAAGTCATGTTGAAAATTCATACTATCTAAGGCTTCATGTAATCCTATATTTGAATTGTAAAAGGCATCTGAAGAACCACATTCGAAAAATATATTTAATGTACTATTTTCAAGTAAATTAATCAAATGTATTACAGAATTATTATACCAATTAGCTGAATCATTTTTAACATCGCCTAATCTTTTTATTAAATCCCATCTATCAGAAAAAAGACTCAAATCAAATAATCCACTCATGCTTCCAGCGGCTCCCCATACATCTTGATGTTTCAAGGCAAGATAAAGTGCTCCATGCCCGCCCATACTAAGACCACAAATTGCTCTGCCTTTTTTATCTTTAATCGTTTTATAATTGTGGTCAATATTTGTAACAAGTTCTTGAGAAATATAGGTTTCATACCGACAGGAACTATCGACAGGACTATCAAAATACCAACTTGTCTTACCACCATCGGGACAAATTATTATAATATTATACATGTCTGAGTAATGCTGAATGTCTGGCACCCTTATGATCCAATTTGAATAACACCCCCCAGCGCCATGCAACAAATACAAAACAGGAAAGCTACATTTCTTTTCACAACTATAACTATTTGGTAGAACCACCACATTCAATACATCCGTTTTCATCGCATTGCTATGTACCATAACGGTGTCCACGCATGCCGAATAACATGCTTGACGAGTTAAAAAGAAAATAAAAATAATGATTATTCTATTCATTTCTATGTATCAGTTTAGTTTAAAAAAATTACACTTTTTGATTAAAATCGTGATGCAAATATACACTTTTATTTTATTCTGAATAGATATTGATATATATTTTTAAAGAGGATGGTAAGAGAAAGTTCTCAATAAGTAGTAACTTATGGGTTAATAAATCTTAGGATAGCGAGTATTTTATAAGTTTTTAGAAGCAAACAAAAAAATCTTATCAAATTTTGCAGAACATAAAATAAAAATTACTA
>CAIOYH010000031.1 GCA_903862465.1 uncultured bacterium
ATAGCACAAAAGTAAAAAAAATCCGTTTATCTCAACAAAAAAGTTTATTTTTGTAGCATAAATATCTATAACAGATTGATGAGAACGGTAACACTAAAGGATAAAACATTTGAATTGTCAATACCTTATGAAGAAATTCAGGCGGCAATTCGCCAAATTGCGAAAGAAATTAATTTGGATTATGCAGGTGAGGAGCCTTTGTTTTTAGCGGTTTTGAATGGCTCATTTATGTTTGCTGCCGATTTGATGAAAGAAATTGAGTTGACCTGTGCCATCAGTTTTGTGAAATTGGCTTCCTATCATGGAACCGAATCAACCAACAAGGTGAAGAAACTCATCGGACTGAATGAAGAAATCAGAGGCAGAAGCATCATCATTTTGGAAGACATAGTGGATAGCGGCTTGACGATGGAGAAAATCCTGGAAGAACTCAAAACCATTCAACCGAAAGATATCAGCATAGCCACTTTATTGCTTAAACCGGATGCTTTAGAAAGAGATATTGAGATAGATTATGTGGGCATCGAAATCCCCAACGACTTCATAGTGGGCTATGGGCTCGACTATGACGGCTTAGGTCGCAACTTGAAAAATATATATAAAATTGTCAAATAAATTAAATCGAAATCTATGTTAAACGTAATTATTTTTGGTGCACCGGGAACCGGAAAAGGCACACAGTCACAAAACATTATTGAAAAGTATCAACTGGTTCATTTGTCCACAGGGGATATTTTGCGCGAAGAAATTAAAAACGGAAGTCCCGTAGGGCTTGCAGCAAAAAAGTATATTGATGATGGTTTGCTGGTTCCTGATAGTGTCATTTTTGACCTATTGTTCGATCGCACTTCAAAAAACACCAATTCCAAAGGATTTATTTTCGATGGTTTCCCACGCAATAATGTTCAGGCTGAAATACTGGATGAAAAACTTGCCGAAATGCAGACGCCTATTTCTTTGGTTTTATATTTGGATGTAACAGAAGAAGAATTGTTCAAACGCATATTGTTACGCGCACAAATCTCAGGTCGCGCCGACGACACTGCCGAAGTGATTAAAAAACGCATAGAGGTTTACACCCAACAAACCCAACCCTTGCTCGACTATTACCGCAAACAAGGCAAACTGATACCTATTGCCGGTATGGG
Organism: uncultured bacterium; assembly: GCA_903862465.1. GTDB lineage: Bacteria > Bacteroidota > Bacteroidia > Bacteroidales > CAIWKO01 > CAIWKO01. The sequence goes on from CAIOYH010000031.1 coordinate 1,149, forward strand.
AACCATCGAAGAAGTGTTCGCGCTTATTGAGAAAGAAATTGATGGGTACTTAGGAAGGTAAATGGTATAAGGTAATTGGTAAATGGTAAGAGAATGGCAAGCACCAAACACCAAATACAATTTATGCGTCATCCACGAGAAACAGACATACTTCAATATTTATACAAAACCATAAAAAGCAAATAATATGAAACGAAAAATTAATTACTTATTGATGATTTTTTGTGTTCAACTTTTATTTAGTTGCTCACATAAAAATGAAATTGACTCTTTTATTGGAGAGTGGACATCCTATGATAGAGATATCAAGATTTCAAAACAGGATTCGATTTACAAAATAGAATTTTTGGATAAAAGCGGACAAATGTTAGAATCTTATACAGCGCATAAAATTGTTGACTTATTATCATATCGGGACAACAAAGAAATTGGAAGACAAATTAGCGTTTATATTCCTGTTGACACAAAGAAACCTAATGATAAAAATGGGAAACCTATTTTAGATTATACCGATTCGTTAAACATAAGACTAATAGTTACTGATGATGGAGACTATTATAGAAAATTTAAAGCAAAAAAAGAATTTGGTTTGAAGGGTTTTGCTGGTAAATGGAAGACAAAAACCCGGAAAGATGTTTATGCAATTGCAAGTATAGATTCAACGTCACAAGGAATTCAGGTCACTTGGATAGGACAACCTGATCAGCCTCGAACATTTATAGCTACCTTTCAAAAGGATTTGCTTAATATACCTGACTTTGGTGTTGATGGAGGTCTTTTCGCATCTTATTTTAAAGATTGTGACTGTATAACTATAGGCAACGACAAGTATTACAGATATGACGAAAATGATTTTAAATTTCTTGGTCATTGGACAAATAAAGAAGGTGAAATAAAAATTTCAAAGAATGGTGATTATTATTTAGTCCGGACACATTTGTACCAAGATTATACTTTTGATTTTTTAGCAAAAGTAAACGGGAATGATTTAAAACAACTATTTGATGAAAAATTAAAAGGAGCTACTTATACAACTATTACCTATTTATCCCCTGGAATTATTTCAGATGATGGAGGTAAAACGAAATATTTCAATTCAAACAAGTATTCAAATGATTTCGATTACTCATCAAATAACTCAAATTATGCTAACCAATCTTCATCGACAGCAACTTCAAAATCTTTTTCAGGTAATGTTGGGAAAATGAAAGCTCTTTATTTTTTAAATTGGAATTCAGATGGAACAATTAGTGGTACATACAACTATCCAAGTAGACCAAATGTAACCTATGTTCTTAAAGGCAAAGACCTCGGAAATGGTAGAATAGAATTAACAGAATACACAGGAAACAATATTTCTGCACAGTGTAATTTGACGCTTAATGGTAACTGTTATGTAGGGAAAATGAACAATACCGACGGTAGAGTTCTTAGTATGACCATGTGCCAACAATGAACTGTAAGTGCCGAAACGTTACCAAATCCCCAACTTGAAACTTTTACCTTGCAACTTTAAACTAAAAAAAAATGTCCGGTTCAAACTTTGTAGATTACATTAAAATCAGTTGCCGCTCCGGAAAAGGAGGGGCAGGATCGGCTCATTTGCGTCGCGAGAAATACATTCCCAAAGGTGGTCCCGATGGCGGCGATGGCGGCAGAGGCGGACATATCATCCTGAAAGGCAACTCGCAGTTGTGGACCTTGCTCCACATGCGCTACACCCGTCATGTCATGGCAGAAGATGGGGTAGGGGGCAGCAGCAATCAAAGTTCGGGTGCTGTCGGCAAAGATGTCATCATCGAAGTGCCTTTGGGAACCATTGCCCGCGATGCCGAAACAGGCGAAGTGGATTTCGAGATTACCCAACATGGCGAGATGAAAATCCTGCTTCATGGCGGCAAAGGCGGTTTAGGCAACGTACATTTCAAAACACCTACCTTTCAAACCCCTCGCTTCGCACAACCCGGCGAACCCGGCGAAGAGAAATTCAAGATATTGGAGCTAAAACTCCTTGCCGATGTAGGTTTGGTGGGCTTTCCCAATGCAGGCAAATCCACCTTACTCTCTGTGGTGTCGGCTGCCAAACCTAAGATTGCCGATTATCCTTTCACTACCTTGGTGCCCAATTTGGGCATCGTAAGTTATCACGACAACCGTTCCTTTGTCATGGCAGACATCCCCGGCATCATCGAAGGCGCCCATGAAGGCAAAGGCATCGGTCTGCGCTTCCTGCGACATATCGAACGCAATTCTTTGCTGTTGTTTTTGGTGCCTGTGGATAGTCCCAATATCAAAAATGAATACGAGATACTGTTAAACGAATTGAAGCAGTTTAATCCCGATTTGTTAGACAAACAACGTGTGCTCGCCATCACCAAATGCGATTTGGTGGACGAAAAATTTATGGAGAAATTACGCAAGAAACTACCCGCTTTGCC
>CAIOYH010000032.1 GCA_903862465.1 uncultured bacterium
ATAATTATAAACACCACCCAAATTCATGGTTCCTGCACCCAAAACGCTAAACGTAATATCTTTCTCAGATGAATTGTTGAGCAAATCCCATGCTTTTAAGGTGATTTTATGTTCCCCCTTACTCAAACCTGAGAAGCGATAAGATGTTTCTCCCGATGTATAGGTGTCAGGGTTTTGAATATAGTTATCGTTCAAATAAAAAGGATTGCTCAAATCATCATCCAAAACGGCAACAATCTCATGCCCCAAGTTGATTCCGCAACTATTGATGCCGCTCGTATCATGCAGAAAAGCTAGTAAATGAGGCTGTGAATCTGTTTCACCATTGGCAATAAAACTTTTATCATTCATGTAAAGCGCAATATCAGGACCCAATATGTCGGGGTTGTTTATGATGCCATTGTTTATGAAGCATAGACTATCGGTAACCCCACCTGCATCAAAATCTGCATTTTTTGAATAATAGGTTATCTTTCCATAACCATCAGCAAAACTAATATCTTTCGGAACAAAGAAGGAAAAGGAAAACTCACCATCCACCACACTCACATTACCTTTGTACAAAATGGCTTGTTGCTGCGCAAAACTTTGCACATAACTCAAGCCTGCATCATTCGCCAAGGTGTTGCAATTGGTCGGCTTGTCGAAAACGGTGGGATATATCTTGCCATGATACCATGTTTGTTTATTGCCCGCATTGTCGCAGATGAACCCTGAGATGGTAATCACATCCTCGTTGTGCAAGGTATCGCTCACAGATTTTGTTGTGTCCACACTCATGTTTTGAGTAACTACTTTGAATTCGGGAATTGCCAATGAAAGTGCCGGGTCGCCCAACAAGGTGAAGTTTTGCATATACACACCCGGAGCACATAAGTTCTTTGATTGTTTCACGATGTCGCCAAAGCGTATTTTATCCGCAAAGTTTTTCGTGAAGGCAGTTTTAATCAAATTTCTATTGACAATTTCATTGGCGTGAGCATACGCCACGCGTGTAGTTGAAAACAAAGCAATGCCTCCTCCATTTGGGTTCAATAAGATTTTTTCTCCTGCCGAAACAAATGCAGGATTGTCATAACGGCTAAACTCGCAGGTAGCAGTTACAAAAATGGGTAAACAATAAAAATTGTCATATTTTCCAATATCTCCCATAGTCAAAATTCCTTCTGCTGCCAAACCATTTTCGCCACCATGTCCGATATAATTTATCATTAAAGCACCTTGCGAAATCATTTTGTTCACAGCTTCGTTCACGTCAGGATATTTATCCCCCTGCGGGGTATTAATTTGTTTGAAGGCATCCAAATAGATTTTGTGGATATTCACATTTCTATTGAGTGAATCCAATACTAAGCACAGTTTTTCGGCTTGTTTCAAATGCAGGTTGCCATCCTCATCATCAGCAATAATGCATACTTCGTTGCGCCAAGGGTCGTAATTGGACACTAAATTATTTTCATACGAATTGGGAAGCAAGTCTTTTTTGGTGCCGTAACGAATTATTTTCTGAACAAGAACATTGGCTTCATTGGCTGACGCAACAGGCAATCTGCCAATACCTATATCCAAATTGCCAACAAGGTCAACTCCTTCCAAGGAATCCAACATGCCAAAGAAATCATCAGAAACATAAGAGGAGGTGGGTAACACGGAGTTGTCTGTTTGCCATGTTGGAATGAAATTGGTGTTGGGAGCCACTCTGTTTTTCATGTCATACGAGCCATCTCCTATCAGCAGCAGATATTTTAATCGGTGTGTGGTGTCACTTCCACTGCGTCCATAAACCATGCGGACAAAATCGCGAATGGCTGCAACATCTTGTTTGCCGGAGGAAAACTCATTATAAATTTGTGAGGTTGTTGCCACAATAACGTTCATAAAATCGTTGTTGCGATGAAAATCAGCAATGGCATTGGCTTGGCTTACAAAATCGGGGTGGGTTACGATGATCAAATTCGATTGCGACGATGCATGAAGGTTTTGGTTGGGCAGGCTTCCTATTAAGGTAGGCGAGAAGATAGTATTGTCATCGAATGCCACAAAATTGAGCAAACTATCTGTGTAAGCTTTGAAAGAAGTAATCCCTGAAACAGTCGTTAGGTTCATCTCGCTCACATCCCCATTTGTTTCGGGCAACCATACTCTCAAAGTATTTCCCGTATTGTAAATATTGAATTGGCTAATCGCTTTCCCTTTGGTGCTGATGTTTCTGAAAAGAAGTTGATTGTTCGCAAACCTCAGACTTTGCAACGCATTAACTTCGAAATAATCTAGCCAAGCAACCGAAGCATCTTCAGGTTTGTTGTAAGAAATAGTAATAGATAGTGTGTCGGATAGCGGAATGAAATTCATTGCAAGGATTGCAGTTCGAGCGTAATCAGAATTGATGTTGCCATCAATCGGCGAAATTGTATCTATCAAACTATTTCCATTCACTGAAATCTGAAAAGCACTTTCAATCATCGAACGTGCGAACACCGAGAAATCAATATGCATAAGCTTGGTTTTATCCACATTGGGAATCACATAGGTGAAATGATGCGTCAATACTTGATTGAATACTTCTCCCATCCATTCTTTACCTGTATTTATTAAATTTAAGGAATCGAGTTCGTGCGCACCATAATAATCGTTGGCATCCACTGTGGTGTCGGCAGCCGAAGAAATCACGGGATAAGACGATATCCGCTTTGGAGTTCCCGATTTTAAAGTTATAAAATAGTATGCGCTGTCAGCATAAAGGTTTTTGATGTGCTTGAATTTATTCCCAACTTGATTGTAATGCCATTGGGTGGTGCTTTGTCCATAAAATAAAATATAATCGCCCGGATTCAGAAAACCATCGCCTTGGTCGTTCACGAAAACAGCATTCTCAATCAAATCATCGTAGCGAAACGCTGCGTTGGCTTCGGGCAGCATTGCACCACCATTTCCATACAATCTGAAATCAGAAGATTTAATGGGTTGGGGGAGACCTAATTCAACAAGATTTTGATAGGTGAGTTTATAAACGCCATCCTTCGTAGTAGCAATTTTAAACCAATCGCCATCAGCCAATACCGAAGCTGCGGCAAATTGCGTTGCCTTTCCTGACTGTCCATAAGAAAACAGGGAACAAAAAACTAATACAAGAAAGGTGTATAAGTTTACTTTCATTTGGCGCTTTGTATTTTATTCATCTTCGATTATTGAAACGTATTTATTGAAAAGTTATTTTAGTAAAGATATTCCACAAAGGTATAAAAAACTCCCGAATTACGCACTTTGATTCTGCATAAAAATTTATTCTAAAAAATATTTCACTTTTTTTTTCAATTGTACCAAGTTATTTCCTAATTTTGGCGTTATGTATAATGTTATGCGAATTATGTTTTATTTTAAACCTTTTTGATATGAAAATACAAGTACTTGCACCTCGATTTTTTCTTTGTTTGATGCTGATAGCGTCAACTTCCTTCCTTAGTTTCGGTCAACATTCATCCAACGAAACACTGTTGAAATTCACAAGCCAAGGCAATGGTAAGATTGCTAGTTTGAATGCAGTGAGTCAGAAAGTGTTCATTTTTAACATCTCAGGTATGACAACACCGCAACAAGTTGCTGATTTTGTCAATAACTTTCAGGGTAAAAAGTTTGTTGTGAGTATTAGCGTTTCTGATTTAATACAGAATACGAATCAACGAAAAGGAGTTATCGTTTTGGAAAGAATTGCTAAAATCGCAGATTTTCAAAAATTACTGACAGATGCGGGTATTAGTCATATTTATGTTGACAACGAACGCATCCCTGTTGCCGAAATGGAAACAATAAAAACCAATGTCCCCACTAAAAATAAATAAATAACTGATTTTAATTTTTTTGCCATGAGAAAAATATTTCTTGTCCTTCTTTTTATTATTACACTAGCTAGCATTGCAAATGCACAGTGTTCGGGTACTGCTCTCACAGTGAACAATCCTTCTTTTGAAGGTACACCACAACCGCACGTAACGCCTACAGGTTGGGATATATGTATGCCTGGTGTGACGCCCGATACACAACCCGGTTCGTGGGGTGTCACCTTACCTCCATCCAATGGCTCATCGTATTTGGGTTTGGTGTATCAACCTAGTACAGGTTGGCAAGAAGGCGCCGGACAAACCTTAAGTTCGCCCATGGTGGCAGGAACTACCTATAACTTCACTATTGATTTGGCTACTATGGCTTCTGCCGACCCTACCACAGGGATTATTCTGCCACCTTGGTGTGCTGAATTGCAATGTTGGGGTGGTATGTCGGGCGTGAATTCCGGCTGCGATATGGCTGAATTGCTTTGGACATCACCTATCGTCACTAACACTTCTTGGGTTACCTATAACCTTAGTTTCACACCTACCCAAAATTGGACGCATATTTTATTTCTCATCACTACACCAACCCCTCCTTGCACCGACGGTCAATATTTATTGGTTGACAATATGTCTGCCATCATCCCAACTGTTGATATTGCACAATTTAGTTTAACAAACGGCATCGGTGGCATGAATATTTGTGCAGGTCAATCAGCAACTTTCCAAGATCAATCTAGCTCCGTGGGCGGCGTCATTAATAGTTGGACGTGGAACTTCGGGGACGGCTCGCCGACATCAACAGTGCATAATCCCACGCATCTTTATACCACACCGGGTACCTACAATGTTGTGCTCACAACGACTAGTACGGTGCCGTGTACCGTTAGCGTTACGCATCAGATTACGGTGTATCCCAATCCAACTGTCACCGTGAGTGGCGGCGGTTCAATATGTTCAGGAGGCGCGATGTCGGTGCCTGTTGTATTTACTTTTACAGGTACAGGACCTTGGAATGTTACCTATACGGATGGCGTAACCCCTGTAACCCAAACCGTCACCTCATCACCCTTTACGGTTAACGCAACCGCTACGGGCGTTTACTCGGCTTCGGCGGTAAGCGATGCACATTGCACAGGAACATGTTCGGGAACAGCCAATGTGGTGATAAGTTCCAATTTAATATTGACAGCTACAGCTACTCCACCTACGATATGTCCAGGGGCGAATTGTACGCTAGCGGCAACAGGAGCAACCACCTATTTGTGGATGCCCGTGAATTTGACAGGAACTTCGGTAACAGTGAATCCAACCACGCAGACAACCTATGTCGTTACAGGTACGACAGGTATTTGCACCGGTTCGACTTCCGTTACGGTGAATATCAATTCAAGTTTAACGGTCTCCGTAACGCCATCAAATCCTTCCATTTGTGTCGGCACCTCAGTCAGTTTGACGGCTAGCGGCGGCACCTCTTATTTGTGGACACCTAGCACAACACTTTCATCAGATACAGCAGCCACGGTGGTGGCAACACCCCTTGTAACTACAACTTATACTTTAGGCGGCACAGCAGGCGGCTGTTCAGGTATTGCCATGGCTACTGTGGTGGTTACATCCGGTCCTGTAATTTCAATTACAGCCGATGCGCCACATATTTGCCTAGGCGACACCACCAAACTTACCTGTAATGGCGCCGCCACAGGCTATGCTTGGTCGCCTACCACATCGCTCTCCAACCCAATAGCGCAAGCACCTTTTGCTTTCCCCGATACAACGACCACCTACACGGTTATAGCTGACAACAACGGTTGCATCAGCACCACTTCTTACACTTTGGTGGTGAATCCTTTGCCCGTACCCGACTTTATTGGTGCCCCATTGGAAGGCTGTCAGAATATGAAGGTGGATTTCACCGACCTGACCACGCCCGCTGTGAACCAATGGTATTGGACTTTTGGCGATAATATTACATACGGCGATTATTCTTATCTACAAAATCCAACACATTATTTTGAAAATGTAGGCTCCTATGACGTTACTTTGGATGTTGTTAGTGCTGATGGCTGCAAGGGCACCATCACAAAACTTAATTACATCAAAACACATGCATATCCAACAGCTCAATTTGCTGCGACGCCCGACATTGTGAGCGAATTGGATGCTTTGGTATGGTTCACCGACCAATCCACAGGCGCCTCTTTCTGGGATTGGAACTTTGGCGACCCCAATCATCCGGGTTCAAACACTTCTTCATTACAGAATCCAACGCATACCTATGCCGACACAGGCGTTTTCTACCAAGTGTTGATAGTGACAACCGATTTTGGTTGCAAAGACACCGCTTACAGACAAGTGTATGTGGAACCAAATTTCGCATTCTATATGCCCAATGCTTTTACGCCCAATGGCGACGGCAAGAACGCCATCTTCACTCCCAAAGGCGAAGGTATCAATGCCGAAACGTTTGAAATGCGCATTTATGACCGTTGGGGCAAACAAGTGTGCAATACGCGCGACATGGCTGCCGGATGGGATGGCAAAGTGGAAGGCAAACGACCCATACAGGGCGTATATAATTGGTATATCTCTTTCTATGATATCAACCGCAAGTTTCATTCCTATAAAGGAAATGTGACTTTGGTGGAATAAAAGGATTTGTGGTTTAAGACCCGACTGTCATTAGTCAGTCGGGCAGGTTTATGATTTTTGATTTAAGATTATAGATTGGTGTTCTTTGTTTTGAGTTCGGTGTGCTCGGTAAATCATTATTGAATAAAATAATTAATAAAGTAGTATATCAGTTTTTCAAACAATAAATTTCACTCAATCAATTATAAACTTAAAAAACAAAAATCATGACAAAAATTGGAATTCTTGGCAAAACAATTGTCAAAAAAGGTATCAAAATTTACACTATCATCAAAAGGATAATAGCCATTTTAAATTGGAATATTCCTACAGCAGATCGCTTAATCAAAGCCGAGTTCGTAATCTCTAAACTGACGAGCAATCCCAAATTTCCCCTTCCTTATCCTGCAAATATCACTACATTAGCAAAATTAGTTACCGATACTCACGATTTTGATGCCGCAATAGTTGCAGCCAAAAACAAAGAAGTAGGGTCAGCCGAAAGCTTGAGGATAGCTGACGATTTGGTGCACATGGACTTGATTTCTATCATGAGTATGGTTCAAAGTGCTATGGATGCTGACCGTGGAAACGGTATAAAGATTGCTAGTGAAGCAGGTTTTGATACGAAGAAGGAATCATTACCCGGTGCCGGACATGCTGAAGTTAAACGTGGTGCAGAGCCTAGAGTTTTTATAGCTTTTGGAGATGGTCCCGGCTATCATGATTGGATGAAAAGTGATGATGGCGGCGCAACATCGGAACGCATAGCACCCACACGGGGACGCAGAAAAACGGAAAGAGATTTGGTATCCGACAAAAGAATTTATTTTCGGAGCCGCTTGGTGTTGAAAGATGAAACTTATGGCGAATGGTCTGCTTGGGTTTCGGAAGTTGCTCCCTGATAATTAGTATTAAATCATTGATTATTAATATTCTTAAACATTAAGCCGTCGTAAGTTTTCTTTTTATAGACGGGAATTGATAAGAAGTAGATGCTTTCTGATAAGAAGTAGATGCTTTCTGATAAGGAGCACATGCTTTCTGATAAGGAGTACATGCTTTCTGTTAAGGAGTACATGCTTTCTGTTAAGGAGTAAATGCTTTCTGATAAGGAGTACATGCTTTCTGATAAGGAGCACATACTTTCTGATAAGGAAGGTTCGTTGTCTGATAAAGAAGGTTCGTTGTCTGACAAGGAAGGTTAGCTTTCTGATAGAAAAGGTTCGTTTCATGATAGGAGACAAACCTTTTTTATTAGGGATGGTTAAAAATCAATAAGATAAGGCGTTTAGCGTATCAAAGTCACCGTGCCATGATATGATTTTGTGCCAATGGTGAGTATATAGAAATAAACGGCTTCGGAGGCATTTTGGTGAAGCAGAATATAGAAACTTTAGAGGATCTAAGTATAATTCGTACTTGGTAAAGAATCATTATGCTATCTCAATATTTTTTTTTAATTTTGCAATATTAACCAATTAATGTTATGGATAATTATACAGAATATTACAGCGACATTGACCGCGAGATGCTTGATTTGTTGAAATATCATGAGCAATGCTTGATTAATAATGAAAAGATTAATATTGGTACCTGCGACAGCCTGAGAAGGC
>CAIOYH010000033.1 GCA_903862465.1 uncultured bacterium
AAATATAGAAATGGCTTGGACAAGACCAATTAAACATTGGCCTATTATTCTTCATCAATTTTTAATTATCTTTGCAGACAGATGTAGACTCTAAAAATCCTGTTTACACAATCTTCTTTACACTCTCTAAATTTTACTCGAGGTTGAGTATTTTTTGACGGAGCTTGGATTGATTTTACAAAAGCTTGCGTAGATTTGATCGGAGCTTCCGTAGTTTTTACCGAAACTTCCGTAGTTTTTACAGGAGCTTGCGTAGATTTTACAGAAGCTTGTGTTGTTTTTACAGTAGCTTGCGTAAATTTTATAAGAGCTTGCGTAGATTTTACAAGAGCTTGCGTAGATTCTACAGGTGCTTGTGTAGATTTTACAAAAGCTTGTGTAATTATTACAAGAGCTTGCGTAGATTTTACAGAAACTTGTGTAGATTTTATAGGATACTGTTTAATTTCAATGTTGAATTTTATTAATTTATACGAATTTCGAATGCACAAAAACGAAATTTACATTCGAATAAATCATTCTCAATTTGAAAAAACACATTAAAGGCAATTCTTTGTGATTTATTCGTATAGAATCACTGTTAAACAATAAAATAAAACTAAATTTATGGTTTGGAAGCAGAAACTTTGTTTTTTTTCGATTTTTTGAACAGTTTACCCATCTCATCGGCAATAACTTTGGCACGAGCATCACCGTTTTTAGCTGCTCTGTTACAATTATTGTAAAAATCTAACATCGCCACATACAAATCACTTTTCGAGCAAATACTAATATTCGTAACTATAGCAACAATTTTCAGTGCTTCTCTCAAAATACTATCCGATTGTTTCGCACGATTAAAATCGTTTTCAATTTCTGTTGTGTTCAAATAGCTAGGCAAATAATTCGAGTCCGTTTTGGAGTACTCAAAACCTTTTTCAATAAAAGGTTGCGACAAATCGCCTGCTTTTGGTATATGTCTTTTTTCTTCATTTGTAATCGCCACCTCATAAGGCGTCAAACTCAGGAGCGCCTGCTTGGCGTTTTCAAGAATATCTATAACAACTTGTTCAGGTATGATGCCTGAAATTAATTTCCCTTTAGACATGAAGTATTCTTTTAATTGTAATTACTATAGCTTTTAAATTTTCGTGATGCAAATTTAGTAAAGAAATTAATATGGGCGTAAAAAAAATAATGCTATTAAATTTATTTTTCTTTGGATATATAAAATATGTTACCTTTGCAACAATAAAAATAATAAAATGGACATCGCGATTTCTAAAAATAATATTCCAATTCGCCTAACAAGTGAGCGATAGCAGCATATTACGACAGGTCATCCTGAAATTGCAGATTACTATTATGAAATACTTGAAACCATTGAAAGTCCACAAATAATTTATGAAGGAAACTATGATGCTAAAATTGCAATTAAGCATTTCCCGGAAAATAATAATACCTTTGTAGTCGTAGTTTATAAAGAAGTTAGTGCTACGGATGGATTTATCATAACAGCACATTTCTCAAATAAAGAACAAGAATTTAATAAGAAAAAAATAATATGGAAACAATAGAATTAAAAGAAATCCAATCAGTATTGCCCTATTTCTTAAAACACAAAACCGTTTGGTCGTCCTACGACAGCGAAGCAGATGTGCTCTATTTGCATTTCAAAAAGCCCAATCATGCGGACAATTCTGAAATGACCGAAGATGAAATTATTGTTCGTTATGAGAACAAAGAAATTATTGGCATGACCATTTTAAATGCAAGTCAACGAAAATAAAACGATGAAAAATGTTTGATAATTTGATGAGTTTAGCATAGAAAAATAATAATCAAACCATCCAACAATCAAACCATCCCCCCAAACTATTATCTCCCCTCCAAGAACCCCAAAATATTCCTCTCCACTCTGTCCAACACATTGCCCACATCGGTTCTCACAAAGCTTTCGCCTGAGATACTTTCATATAATTCGATGTAGCGTTCGGAAATGCTGTTGACGATTTCGGGAGTCATGTAGGGCACTGTTTCGCCTGCGTTGCCTTGAAACCCATTAGCCATCAGCCATTCGCGAACAAACTCCTTTGACAATTGCTTTTGCGCCGCGCCGCGTTGCTGACGGTCTTCATAACCTTCCCTGTAGAAATAACGCGAGGAATCGGGCGTATGAATTTCGTCTATCAAATAAATGACGCCGTCTTTTTTACCAAACTCATATTTGGTATCCACCAAAATCAAACCCATTTTGGCAGCAATTTCGGTGCCGCGCTCGAACAAAGCGTAAGTGTAGCGTTCCAATTGTTCATAATCTGCCAACGAAACCAAGCCATGTTTGATGATGTCTTCCTTCGAGATGTCTTCGTCGTGCGCCACGGCTTCTTTGGTTGTGGGGGTGATGATAGGTTTGGGAAACTTATCGTTTTCGCGCATACCTTCGGGCATGTCCACGCCACACAAACTGCGTTTGCCCGCCTTATATTCGCGCCAAGCATGCCCCGACAAATAGCCGCGAATGACCATCTCCACCTTAAAAGCATCGCATTTCAAACCCACCGTCACCATAGGGTCGGGCGTAGCAATCTTCCAATTGGGAACAATGTCGGCGGTTTCGTCCAAAAACTTGGAAGCAATTTGGTTCAGCACCTGTCCCTTGTAAGGTATCCCTTTGGGCAACACCACATCGAAAGCCGAAATCCTGTCGGTGACAATCATCATCAGCAGTTCATCCTTGATATTATACACGTCGCGCACTTTGCCAACGTATAAATCTTGCTGTCCGGGGAAATTGAAATTTGTTTTTACTATTGCATTATTCATGGAAAATATAAGTTTAAATTGGTTTACAAAATTACATATTTCTTTGATTATTCCGCCGCGTATGCATTAATAATTTTCGTAACGAGTTTGTGGCGCAGGATATCTTTATTGTTCAAATAAATAAAATCTATGCCTTCGATGTCTTTCAATATTTTTGTTGCGTGAGTCAGCCCCGAGGATTGATTGCGGGGCAAATCAATCTGCGTGAGATCGCCCGTCACGATGAACTTGGCGGATCTGCCCAAACGTGTTAAAAACATTTTCATCTGACTGATACTCGTGTTTTGCGCTTCATCCAAAATCACCACGGCATTGTCCAAGGTTCTGCCGCGCATAAAAGCCAATGGTGCAATCTCGATGACGCGATCTTCTATATATTGCGAAAGTTTTTGCGCGGGCAGCATATCCCACAGCGCATCATAGAGCGGTTGCATATAGGGGTCTAATTTGTTTTTCAAATCGCCGGGCAAAAAGCCGAGGTTCTCCCCTGCTTCCACCGCAGGGCGCGTCAACACGATGCGCTTTACCTCTTTATTCTTCAGAGCGCGCACTGCCAAAGCCACCGCCGTATAAGTCTTGCCCGTCCCGGCAGGACCTATGGCAAATATCAAATCGTTTTCGCCATAACTTTTCACCAAACGTTTCTGATTGGGCGTGCGGGCTTTCACCAACTGTCCGCTGTGGCAATGCACAATGATATCGTTGTTGGCGTCGTCCTCCTTCGTCGGAGGTTCCATGTCGGCATCCAAATACAACAAAATATCTTCTTTGGTCAAGAAACCCGTATTGTTATGATGTTTTATCAAAAGATTTATGAGCGATTCAAATTCCGTAATTTCCTGTTCGTCGCCAATGATGCGCACATTCGAATCGCGTGCTACAATTTTCAGTTTCGGGAAGGATTTTTGCAGCAGTTCAATGTTTTGATTGTTGACACCGAAGAAAGCTACGGGGTTCATAAAGTCTAAAGTGATGGTTGTTTCGGTCATGCTTTGAAGCTATGGTGAATTAAAATTTGCATCAAAATTATTAAAAAAATCCATAGCAACGTTTTAATTTGTAATTTTGGCGAAACTTTTTTTCTTGAAGAATATGTCTATAATCACACTAACAAGCGATTGGGGCTTGACAGATCATTATGTGGCGGCTGTGAAAGGTGCCATATTATGCCGCATTCCACAGGCAAGCATTGTGGATATTACCCATAGCATAACTAAATTTAGTATCTCCGAAACGGCTTTTGTGGTCAAAAACGGATACAAAAACTTTCCGAAAAACAGCATCCATATCATTGGCGTGAACTCCGAATCGTCGGTGGAGTCGCCCCATACGCTTGTTTATTACGACCATCATTATTTTATTGGTGCCGATAATGGAATTTTCTCTTTGATATGCGACACGCCTCCCGACAAAATCGTGGAGATAACCGTGGCGCAAGATAGCGACTATTTCACTTTTCCTTCGCGGGATATGTTCGCCAAAGTGGCGTGTCATATTGCTGAAAACAAAGACTTGAAAGAGATAGGCGTGGAGAAAGAAAACTTCCGCGTGTTGAAAGGTTATTTGCCCGTGCCCGACAAAAACACTATCAAAGGCATCATCACCTATTTCGATTCTTATGGCAATGCCTTCACCAACATCACCGAGAAGATTTTCCGTGAAGTTGCCAAAAATCGTAAGTATGTAGTGCATCTGAAAGCCGAAGAAATCAAAACGATAGACAAATCGTATTTGGATGTGGCGGATGGCGAAATTGTGTTGTTGTTCGGATCCACAGGCATGCTCGAAATAGCCATCAACAAAGGCAGTGCCCGCAAGCTGTTGGGGCTTCATATCTATGATGCCGTTCGGATTGAGTTTTTATGATGCGCTGATTTCTCTTTAGTATTTAACGCCATGGCAAAAAGTAGAACTACGCTCACTCAAAAATTGTTTGGGTATTATTTTGCTTTGAGTTTGACAACGATTTTTATCTTAAGTATATATTCCTATTTCACATCGAAGAATGCGCTCATCTCCCGCACCTACGATCAGTTGAACTCTGTGAAATTTGAAAAAGAACGCAACCTCGAAAACTATTTTCTTGAAAGAATGGACGAAGCCAATCAACTCAGTCGTTATGAAAATTGGGAGGGCATCATTGGAAAGAAAGAAAAACCTATGGCATCTAAGATGGGACAGGATGAGTTCAGAACGTATATACTTTCGGAATATAAAGAGAAAATCAAAAAGCACTTTGGCGGACGTCTCAACTACAAAAATATAATTATCAAAAGCCAATGGTTGAATTTGGTGATACAGTTGGATGATAGTTTGTCGCAAGAGGATATTATTTTTCCTGAACATTACGCTGATACTTTCGATAAACAATTAAAAAATGTTGAGATGGCAAAGCGGGCATCCATCATAGATGATATTGCCAACAAAAAAATCTATGTGGGAGCTCCCATCATCAATAACATTACCAATTTGAATGAGGGCGTGATACTGTTGGAAATGGATATGACACCAATCAATTCCATCATGTTTAATACAAATATTTTAAATGGATTGGGCAAAACGGGTGAAGCCTATGTGGTAGGCATGGATAAAAAGATGAAAACCTCATCGCGTTTCAAAAGCAATTCCATCAATACCGTGGAAGTAAAAACAACTGCCGTAGAGAATGCTTTCAACAATAACATTGGGACAGGAGAATACAGAGATTATCGCGACATCACGGTTTTAGGTTCTTTTGGTAAGATAAATATCCCCGGATTACACTGGGTTATTTTGGTGGAAATTGATTTGGAGGAAGCCATGATACCTATATATACTCTCCGCAATAGTATCATCATTTTAAGTTTGATCACGGCTATCATTATCTTTGGCATCGTTTATATTATTTCGCGGCGAGTCTCTGCCCCTATCATTCGCCTGAAATTGGCAGCCAATGCTATTGCGCAAGGGAAGTTTGATGTAAACCTCAATACGACTTCCACGGATGAGATTGGCGACCTGACTCGTGCTTTCAATCAAATGGCAACAAAAATAAAGATGCAGACCGATGAAATCCAAGTGGAAAGAGCCAAGCGTATCACCTCGGTGATTGATGGACAGGAACAGGAACGACAAAGGCTTTCGCGGGAGTTGCACGATGGTTTGGGACAACGCATACTTGCCGTGAAGATGAAATTGGAACGTGCAGAAAATGCCGGCGACGATTTAAAGGTTAAAATCATTGAGGATGCCAAAAATCTGTTGATTGAAGTGTCTAAAGAAGTGGTGAGCATGTCCGAAAATCTGATGCCGCCCGTCTTGACACAATTCGGACTTATCAGTGCCATCGAAAATCTGTGCGAAGATATCCGGACTGCCAATGACATCGGGCTTACATTTCATTATAACACCATCCCAAATCAATGCGCTGATAACATTAAGATTTATTTGTATAGAATCATTCAGGAGGCATTGAATAATATTGTGAAACATGCCGAAGCCACCCAAGTGGATATTTCCTTTGTCTTTGAACCGGACTCTATCAAACTTATCATTGCAGATAATGGCAATGGTTTCGACTCTACGCACAAAAGAAAATCGGGCAATGGCATCTACAATATGCGCGACCGTGCTGAGATATTGGGCGGAACCTTCCGTTTGATTTCCACTCCGGGCGTTGGAACCATCATTGAAGTGCTATTAAAGAATAAAGTATAATACCTATTAATTAAACTGAATACTATGAAGAACATCAAAATCATATTGGCAGACGACCATCAGATTTTTCGCGATGGTATCAAATCCTTATTATCGGATGAAGAAAATCTCGAAGTGATAGCTGAAGCATCCAACGGCGAAGAATTGATGAGTTTGCTCAAAGTATTCAAACCCGATGTGTTGGTTCTTGATATCACCATGCCAAAGACATGAGGAATTGAATTGGCAAAGATAATTTCGGAGCAATATCCTGAAATCAATATTCTGATATTATCTATGCATAAAAATGAAGATTTTGTGGTCAATGCTATGATTAATGGGGCTAAAGGATATCTACCGAAAGACACATCGCGCAAAGAATTATTGGATGCTATCTACACCATTGCGCAGGGCGAAGAATACCTCGGCAAACTTATCTCATCAAACATCTTAAAAAGTTATATCAAAAAATCTCGTCTCGGATTTGAACGCAATGACAGAGACGAAACACTGACCATCCGCGAAAAAGAAATCATCGAACAAGTGGGGGCAGGCTTATCAAACAAGCAAATTGCCGACAAATTATTCATTAGTGTCCGAACGGTGGATAGTCATAAAAACCATATTATGAGCAAACTGAAACTAAAGTCAACCGCAGAGCTTATTATATATGGTATAAAACATAAAATCATCGAGATTACAGAATAAACTCTATATATAGGTAATTTACCTATTCGTAGGTGATTGTTTTAGCTAAAATTACGCATAAACCATTACACGCGACCTTTTCAATATACAATACTTTTACACCGTGAAAAAAATCATTGTGTAAACGAATTTATATGAAACGATATCTATCTATTTCCCTATTTCTGTGTGTGTTATTTGCAAGCAATATTGTCTTTGCGCAAGAGAAAAAATGCAAGTTCCCTTTCAAATTGAATTTAGGTGCCGATATTATGAGCCGATATGTATGGCGCGGCATGGACTATGGAAGTTCGCCTAGCATTCAACCAACGCTTTCCTTCAATATAGGAAACTTTGAGATGGGTTATTGGGGTGCTGTTGCTCTTGCCTCGAATTACCTTGAATCCGATTTGTATTTGAAATATTCGTTGAAAGGATTTTCGCTTTGCTTAACGGATTATTATGCCCCTGCTTTGGCTTCTGATTTGAATGACACCAGATATTCCATTTGCAAATCGCCCAACAAAATTGATTTTGATACTACAACTGGCTTGAACGTGTCGAAATACACCTCACATACCTTCGAAGCCATGTTATGCTATAAAGGACCTGAAAAATTCCCTATTAGTGTTACGGCTGCAACCTATATATATGGTAATGACAAAACACCTACGGATACCGTTTTCACCCCTTCGAAGTTGGTGCAGTCTGTCAACTTTAAGAATCGTTATTCTACCTATTTGGAGTTAGGCTACACCTTCGTTATAAAAGAATATAATTTCGATGTTTTTGTGGGTGCCACACCTTTTGCTAGTGCATATAGCTCTCCGGCTTATACAGGCAAGTTTGCCGTGGTCAATACCGGAATTACGGGCTACAGAAAGATAAAACTATCGGAGCATTTTGATTTGCCTGTGAAGGCATCGGTGATATATAACCCGCAGTCGTCGGGTTTCTACTTTGTTTTTGGACTTACAATTTAAATTATTATTAATTACTTAAAAATAGGAGGTTTATTATGGATACAGGTTCAACAGGCTTTATGCTTCTTGCATGCAGTCTTGTTATGTTAATGACGCCGGGACTCGCGTTTTTTTACGGGGGTTTGGCAACCAAGAGAAATATTCTTGGTATTATGATTCAAAGTTTTGCTTCGCTGGGCTGGACAACGGTTCTGTGGGTAATTTTTGGCTATTCGATGTGTTTCAGTGGTGGTGCTGGCGGCATCATCGGAAACTTTGACAAAGCTTTTCTTTATGGAGTTGGAATGGACTCGATGTACACCAACGGGAAAATTCCAGAGTTTGTTTTTATTGCCTATCAGATGATGTTTGCCATCATCACACCTGCGCTGATAACAGGTGCTTTCGCTAACCGTGTAAACTTTAAGGCTTACATGATTTTCCTTACCTTCTGGCAGATTCTGGTGTACTATCCTTTTGTGCACATGATTTGGGGCGGTGGTCTATTAGCCGAATGGGGTGTTATTGATTTCGCAGGTGGTATTGTGGTTCATGCAACAGCAGGTTTTGCAGCACTTGCATCCGTGTTTTATGTGGGAGCGCGTGTGGAGAAAAACAATACGCCCAACAGTATTCCTTTGGTAGCTATCGGAAGTGGACTTTTATGGTTTGGCTGGTATGGTTTTAATGCAGGAAGCGAAGTGGCTGTGGATTTTATTACTTCATTAGCTTTCTTAAATACAGATATAGCAGCGTCTTTTGCAACCGTAACATGGGTAATTATTGAATGGTCGAGAGAAAAGAAACCCAAATTAATTGGAATGCTTACCGGAGGTATAGCAGGTTTGGCAACAATAACACCTTGTGCCGGATTTGTTCCTTTATGGGCTTCACCCATAATTGGTATTGCTGCGGGTGTGGTTTGTTACATAGCGGTTCAGCTTAAGAATAAATGGAAATGGGACGATGCACTGGATGTTTGGGGAGTACACGGTATTGGTGGTGTGTTAGGCTCCATTTTGCTAGGAATCTTTGCAACCAAGGCTGTAAACGCTGCTGGCGCCGACGGATTGTGGGTAGGAAATGCAACTTTCTTCGGTAAACAAGTTATCGCCGTGGTGCTTGCTTCGGCTTATGCGTTTATCTTTACTTATATTATGTTGATTTTAATTAATCTAATAACCCCCGTAAGAGTTTCGGAAGCCAGCGAAAAGGAGGGGCTCGATATAGCCCTGCATGGTGAAAAAGCTTACGACGAAGGCGCTTTGTAAATCAATATATATCACACCAACGAAAGCCCTATAAGACTATAATGGGGTTCTATAAATTAGATTTTTCGAGGCGCACAAGATTTTTAAAAGCGGAGTTTACTTTAGTAAATGAGCATTTTAGAAATTGAAGTCCAACGATGAAAAAGCAATTTATAGAACTCCCGTTTAGGGTTTTCGTTTTTTCTTTTTTTAGTAGTCCAGAAGCAGGATAGCTACGTATTACAATGATTTTTTTTATGTGTAACAATTAGGTGTTTCACATAAATTTGCAAAAACATTTTTTCTATCGAATAAATGAATATTTTTGCACCCTGAAATCATTTATTAATTAAATTATCTTGCACATGTATTTTACCGGTATTCTTAAAAAAGTCTCTATTACATTAGGATTGGCGATGCTTTCGACCATTTCTTTTGCTCAGGAATTGGCGAGCAGCGAACTTCCTGAATCCGTTATGAACGATCAACGCTACAATCGCGCCATCCATATTATGGTGATGTTGTTGATAGGCTTTGGCTTTCTGATGGTTTTTGTCCGCAAATATGGACGCTCGGCTCTGACAGCCACTTTTCTTTTGGTGAGCACCGCCTTGCCTTTGTATTTTTTAATTCGCAACACAGGTTGGATTGGCGGCAACTCTAACGAAATTGAGAAACTCATTTTGGCTGAATTTGGTGCTGCCAGTTTGCTCATTGCTGCAGGAGCCGTGTTGGGCAGATTGAAAATGCCACAATATATTTTGTTGGGACTACTCTTTGTGCCTGCTTATGCTTTCAATGAATGGATAGTTTTGGGCGGCGGTTTGGGTATTATTGATCCCGGCAGTGTTGTGGATGTGGGTGGCAGCATCGTGATACATGCTTTCGGGGCTATTTTTGGTTTAGGGGTGGCGCTCACCATGACCACCAAACAGGAAATGGAAACCACCATAGAATCGGACGCAACTTCCGACCGCTATTCCATGTTGGGCAGTATGGCGCTGTGGATTTTTTGGCCTAGTTTCTGCACGGCTTTGGTGACGCCTGCCGAGATGCCTCATACGGTAGTGAATGTTATTTTCGCCCTCTGTGGTTCCACCTTGGCGACCTATATTTTTTCTATTTCGCTGCGCAAAAAAGTCAGCATTGCCGATATTGCCAATGCAGCCCTTGCGGGTGGGGTGGCTATAGGCTCATCCTGTGTGGTGTCGAGTCATACAATGGCGGCTATCATCGGTATTATGGCGGGCGGCGTGTCCACTTTGGGCTTCGCGGTGATACAATCGCATCAACAGAAATGGATGAAAATTATTGACACTTGCGGTGTGACCAACCTGCATGGCATCCCAGGTTTGATGGGAGGTTTAGCAGTGTTGCCTATTGCCCGCGGATTGAACATTGGCAATCAACTCTTGGGGATGGTCATCACGATTGTGTTGGCGTTGGCTTGCGGATTTATTGTGGGTAAAATTCTGCCTATCTTAGGACGCAAAATCGAAGCCTATGATGATGCAGAAGAGTTTTTGGACGCGGAAGCATAGATTGGGAAAGACCCAAATTCCAAGATCCAAATTTCAAATCCCAAGATTCAAGGAGAGAACCACGGAGGCATGAACACCATTGAGAGACACAAAGAAGGACTTAGGATTTTGATGTTAGTCGTAGCACGGCTTGGAGCCATACAACGACTTGTTGGTATTCAGGCAGTAGCTAAAAGGATAAAGACAACGAAGGCAGTGCCTACCGCCGAAAAGGTTATGCGCACTTTACTAAAGGATATGGACGCTTAACCAAAGGATATGGACGCTTAACTAAAGGATATTGACAATTGACCAAAGGATATGGACAATTGACTAAAGGATATGGACAATTGACTAAAGGATATGGACAATTGACCAAAGGATATGGACGCTTAACTAAAGGATATTGACAATTGACCAAAGGATATTGACAATTGACCAAAGGATATGGACAATTGACCAAAGGATATGGACAGTTGACTAAAGGTTATAGACAATTGACTAAAGGTCATAATTGTTGAATAAAGGTAATTTAGTCGTAGCACGGCTTGGACGCATCACAATAGACACAATAGAACTCCCGACTTTCAGTACGGGACAAGACAATAGTTTTAGTCGGGGCGCGTCTTGGAGTCGCACTCCGACTTGATAACAATTACTTTTTCTGATGATTAAAGGCTTGCAGACAGCGATCCTTTAATTTTTTTAAAGCATTGATATAATGTATCTTGCAAATTAATGAAAAGTTAATCGAGACCATTCTTCAGAAGGAACGAACGATATTTCGGAAGTAACGAACGATACTTCGGAAGTAACGAATGATATTTCAGAAGTAACGAACGATACTTCGGAAGTAACGAACGATACTTCGGAAGTAACGAACGATATTTCGGAAGTAACGAACGATATTTCGGAAGTAACGAATGATATTTCAGAAATTACGAACGATATTTCGAAAATTACGAACGATATTTCAGAAGTAACGAACGTTCCGATCGAAGTAATGAACGATCCGACCGAAATGATAGTAAGTGTTTTTTTGGGTTGGAGGAGTGTTTTTTTTGTGCGGGGGATTTTATTTTGGTAAGGGGTTTGTGGAATGCTTGGCATAGTAGTTAAAGTTTGAATTGAGGAGAAAGATTGAATCATTATAAGTGATAAAGGTTGGAATCTTTCCTTAGAAAAGCTAAAAGACAATTACTAAAAATGGACTACAGTAGCTTTTTTAAATATATTCATAGGAAAGCAAAAGACAGAATAAGTACGTTATGCTATTTATTCAATTTATGGTATCACTAAGGGTAAAACTGACCTTGAGTGTATTTTAGTTGAATATACATTTTAATTAAGTCCTATTGGCATATAAAAACGAAAATACATTTCAGCATTTATTTAATACCCATCAAAAAAAGACATATAATATTTGTCTGAATATTGTACAAAATAGTGAAGACGCTGAAGATGTTACGCAGGAAGTTTTTATAGAAGTGCATCGTTCATTGGATGCGTTCAACAACAATGCAGCGCTATCAACATGGATTTACAGAATTGCTGTGAACAAAAGCTTCGATTTCTTGCAAGCAAAGAAGCGCAAAAAAAAAATCGCATTCGTCACACAACTCTTTCATCCCGAAACGGGTGAACAATTGCACGACATGGCTCATTTCGACCACCCGGGTGTTATGCTTGAAAATAAAGAACGTTCACAGATATTATATCAGGCAATAAACAATTTGCCTGAATCGCAAAAAACAGCATTTGTTTTGTTGAAAATCGAAGGTTTTTCGCAGAAAGAAACGGCAGATATTATGAAACTTTCGGAGAAGGCAGTAGAATCCTTATATCAACGAGCCAAAATAAATTTGAAAAAACTTTTAGGAAAAATGTACGATGAGCGTAGGATTTGAAATCAAAAATCGTCTAAATTAGTATTATGAAAAAAGAAGATTGGATAAACAGTATTTTAGAAAGCGCTTCGGGAATTGAAGCTGTGGAAGCAAATCCGTATTTATTTCATAAAATCACCAACCGCATCCATCAACGCGAAACGGGTTCAAACCTATTTACAAAGTACTATATTGGTTGGGCTGTTACCATTTTAATAGCTATTGCTCTCAATGTTTCTTCCTTGGTTATTTACCAAACCAAAATTCATAATCAAAACGAATCCGCTTCTATCGAAGCATTAGCGAATGAAATGATTTCTACCACAAACTATAATTATTAAACACATGGAAAATAAGTCATTTAAGTATTGGAAAGGGTTCTCCTTCTTATTGATAGGACTAAATATAACCCTCATTGTTTTTTTGTTTTTGGGAAGACATGCCAATGAAAGGCAGAGAGGTAATCCCGCAAATTTTATTATAGAAAAACTGAAATTTACAACACAACAACAAACGGAGTTCAACAAACTGAAAGAAGCTCACCACGATTCAACAATGCTTTTGGATGAAGAAGGGAAAAGACTTAGAACAATATTTTTCGAGGGATTGAAATCTGATTCGGCAAACAATAAGATTATGATAGCCGCCGAAATTGCCGAAAACCAAAAGCAAATGGAGTTGCTTACGTATAATCATTTTGAAAAAGTGAAAAAACTCTGTACGCCCGAGCAGAAAATAATCTTCAACACTATCATAATGGAAGTCTTGGATAGGTTGGGAAAGCCTCACGGAGAAAAGGATTAATACTATTACATTCTATCATCTGTCTATTACTATATTAAACTAACAATACTAAAATCATTATTATGAAACACACAAATTCAGTAGCAACAATCTTAGCAATTATTATTTTGGCGATGATTCCTTTCGCTACATTTTCTCAAACCTACAAAATTGTCGGCACAGGTCAAACAATTTCTTACGACACAGCGGTTGCCATCAACATGCCCACTTCAGGGCAGGCATTCTATGGTCAGAATTCAAATCATCCCGGAAATGTACGTTCTTATACTAACAATGGCGATGGCACAGTAACTGACAATGTAACAGGGTTGATGTGGCAGCAAACCGAAGATAGAAACGGTGACGGAGCCATTGATTTCTATGATAAATTGACCTATTATGAGGCAGTGGATAGCGCTGCAACATGCAGCACGGGCGGTTATCATGATTGGCGTTTACCTTCTATTAAAGAACTTTATTCCATTGCCATGTTTTATGGAGCAGAACCGGGACCTACCCAACCGGTGCCTATAAAATTTATTGATACCACTTACTTCTCTGTCGGTTGTGGCGATGCAAACTCACTATCACACGGCGACCTGGGAACAGAACGGACTATTGATGGTCAGATTGCATCCGCTACGAAATATGTAAGCACAACCATGAACGGGCAGGAAACTTTGTTCGGGTTCAATTTTATTGATGGACGTATCAAAGGGTATCCAACCACTTCCCCCGTTCCGGAAGACGGACAATCAAAGCATTTCTATGTTTTATATGTTCGCGGCAATACAGCTTATGGAACCAATCAATTCGTTAACAACGGAAACGGAACCATTACCGATAATGCCACAGGACTGATGTGGATTCAAAACGATAACGGGACAGGTGTTGTATGGAAGGACGCATTAAGTTATGCTGAAAATTTAACCTATGCAGGATATTCTGATTGGCGATTACCTGATGTAAAAGAATTACAAAGTATAGTTGACTATAGCCGTTCTCCGGCAACAAGCAGTTCTGCCGCCATAAACCCCATGTTCAACTGCACCCCAATAACCAATGAAGCAGGTGTAGCAGATTATCCGTGGTATTGGAGCAACACTACTTTTTCCGGACAATCGCAGACAAACGGAGCAAGTGCCACCTATGTGTGCTTCGGAAGAGCTATGGGCTATATGCCCCCTTTTGGTGGGTGGATTGATATACATGGGGCTGGATGCGAGCGAAGCGATCCGAAACCCAAAAGTTTTACAGCATTCACACAAAATGGAACAGGATATTACAATGCTCAAGCCCCTCAAGGAGATGCGGTAAGGATATACAATTATGCACGTTTGGTTCGCACTGCTGGACCGGCTTCTATCAACGAAAACACAAACCCTGATTTATTTGAAGTATATCCGAATCCTGTGGATAAGGTGTGCCGCGTATTATTTGATAAAGTGTATAGTAAGATTGAAATTGAAATCTACAACTCTATTGGTGCTAAAATAAAAGCAATTAATGTACATGATACAAAATCTCTTGAACTTGATTTAAGTGATTTGCCGAATGGAATTTTCATGATAAGGATTTCTAAAGACAATGTAGTGTCCACGAAAAAAATTATTAAAGAATGAGGAAATACATTCTAATAGTTTTGCTTTTTATAGTTCAATTTTCTTTTGCTCAGAATAAAGATAACAAGCAAAACATCAGAGGTGTGGTGAGCGATAAACTCTCGCAATCAACCATTCCAGGGGCAATTGTTCAAATACTCGATAGCGTTCAAAAGAAAGCCACACAAACCGACGCAAAAGGGAATTATGTTCTTGCGAATGTAGCGCCGGGCAGATACGAAATCAAAATCTCTTTTATGGGATATAAAGATGTGATAGTTCCCAATGTGGTTGTCGCTTCCGGAAAAGAGACCATACTCGACATCCCCATGGAAGAAGAAATAAAACTGTTGAACGAAGTCGTCATCAGAGATAACAGTAAAGACAAAACAATAAACAGTTTGTCCTCTATCAGTTCGCGTATGTTTTCGATGGAAGAAGTGAACCGCTATGCCGGCGGAAGAAGTGACCCTGCTCGTTTGGCAGCTAATTTTGCAGGAGTGAATGCACCCGATGATTCGAGAAATGATATTGTCATCCGTGGCAATTCGCCTGTAGGTGTTTTGTGGCGCATAGATGGCATGGATGTAACCAATCCCAATCATTTCGCATCCATTGGAACCACAGGTGGTGCCGTAAGTGCTTTGAATCCGAATATGTTGAAAAGCTCCGATTTTCTGACTTCGGCTTTCCCTGCCGAATATGGTAATGCCACAGCCGGAGTTTTTGATTTAAGTTTCAGAAACGGTAATACACAAAAACGAGAAACTTCCGTTCAGCTTGGTTTAATCACAGGCATAGAAGCAATGACAGAAGGTCCTTTAAGCAAAAAGAACGGGGCTTCTTATCTAGTCGGCTACCGCTATTCGCTGGCAGGCATAGCACAGGCTGTTGGAATAAACATAGGTACTCAATCAACACCTACGTATCAGGATCTTTCATTTAATATAACCAGCGGTGATACCAAAGCCGGACGATTTACCCTCTTTGGTATTTTGGCGGGCAGCACTATTGGAATTGAAAGCGCGAAACCAAATTCCGGTACGATGTATGGCAACGGTAACAAAGTGGATTTTAATAGCAAGATAGGTATAGGAGGCATAAAGTACTTCAAACAAATCAACACCAAATCATTTATCACTTCTACCTTAGGCATCAATTATTCTAGAAGCTATCAGTTGAATTACGCTTTTGATTCATCCGGCAATTCCTATAGTAAAGAGGACAACAAAAGCAGCAAAACAGGCTATGAATTCATTACGAATTATAATCTAAAGATGAATTCCCGTCTGTTTTTAAAGATAGGAGTTCAGGCTGAATACATGAATTTGTATCTTTTTGATAGAAATCGACGAAGAGCAACCGATGATTGGACCCAGATATGGGATTACAACAGTTACACTACCTTGGCTCAGGCTTATGCGCACCTTAAATACAATATCAGCAAGAAAATTACGATGAATATAGGTGTGCATGCTCAGGAATTCTTTCTAAATAATTCTTATGCCATCGAACCTCGTTTCGGTTTGAAATATGAAATCAATAATAAAAATAGTTTGAGTTTCGGATATGGATTGCATTCGCAAATGCAGCCCCTGAATGTGTATTTTCTGCAAACAAGCAATGCCGATGGCTCATATAACTATACCAATAAGAAGTTGGATTTTACAAAAAGCCATCATTTTGTGTTAGGCTACGATTTGCAACCCTTCAAAGATTGGCGTTTAAAACTTGAAGTGTATTATCAATATCTCTATGATGTTCCGGTCAACACCTATTCAAGCAGCTATTCCATGTTGAACACAGGCGCAAGCTTTAAAACCGACTTGGAAGACAGTTTGACCAACAGCGGCAAAGGCAAAAACTATGGGATAGAGTTAACTATCGAGAAATTTTTCAGTAGAGGGTATTATGGTTTGTTTACGGCTTCGGTGTATCAATCGAAATATACCGCAAGCGATGGCGTGGAAAGAAACACCGCATTCAACGGACAATATGTATTCAATTTGTTAGCCGGAAAAGAATGGAAGCTTGGTGCTGCCAAACGAAATGCAATTACTACAGACATCAAAGCTACCTACGCCGGTGGACGCACTTATACACCCATTGATATGGATGCCTCAAATATGGTTCATCATGAAGTGTCGAAAGGCGATGATTATGTTTTCACAAGCCATTATCCCAACTATTTCAGATTGGATTTTAAGCTTGGTTATACGTTAAACAGTAAAAGAAAGAAATTATCGCAATCTATTTCATTGGATCTTCAGAACATAACCAATAACAAAAATGTGTTCTCGCAGAGCTATGACGATAGGCGTCAAGTTATAAACACAACGTATCAATTGGGTTTCTTTCCGAACTTTATTTATAAAATACAATTTTAGATGGTTCATTTATTTTAGAAAAAATCCTCGTAGGCTTTAAAACTTAAGCTTATTGGAGATTCCAACTAGTGTCGCGGCTATCCTTTTAAGCTTTGCTTAATTGCCATCAAGTCGGAGTGCGTCACCCATTCGCGCCACGACTAAAATCACCTGTTCGGAGACAGTCTCTACCTCTGTCGCATCTATCCTTTAACGCTTTTGCCTAAAACCGCGAAGGGGTGCCATTATTATAGAAGAAACAAAATGAAGCGAGATAAAACCCCGAAGGGGTGATAGTATGTATGTCACCCCTTCGGGGTTCGTGATAGCCGTTGTATTCGTATTATAATA
>CAIOYH010000034.1 GCA_903862465.1 uncultured bacterium
AAAACGAAACAAAAAAGACAATATTTCCATCAAAAACTCTAATAATTCTCCATTTTTTATAAAAAAACGACCCGACAACGCTTATTGCGGACCCGCCAACGCTCATTGCGAAACCGTCAACCCTTATTGCGGACCCTCCAACGACGATTGCGGATCCGCCGCCGTTCATCCGCAATCGTTTTTCATTTATCCGCAACCGTTTTACCATTATCTACAACCGTTTTACGCTTATCCGCAACCGTTTTACCATTATCCGCAATCGTTTTACGCTTATCCACGACCGTTTTTCGCTTATCCGCAACCGTTTTTCGCTTACCCGCAACCCGCCGACGCTTATTACGTCCTTCCCGACGCCTATTGCGTCCTTCCCGACGCCTATTACGTCCTTCCCGACGCCTATTACGTCCTTCCCACCGCCTATTGCGTCCTTCCCGACGCCTATTGCGTCCTTCCCGACGCCTATTGCGTCCTTCCCGCCGCCTATTTCTCTATAAAATGATTAAAAAACCTACCCAATATGCTCAATTACGCCTTTTCTCGTCCTACTTTTCACCACCGTATAAACCACCACCGAAACCAAAATGATACTTGCGCCCACATAAAAGCCCGGGGACATGTGTTCCGATTCTCCAAAGATGAAATAGGCGGCGAGGATGCCGTAAACGGGTTCGAGATTGATGGCAAGGACGATTTGATAGGCAGAGAGTTTCTGCATGAGGCGCACCGTTGCCGAGAAAGCATAAGCGGTGCAGATGATGCCCAAGGCGAGCAGGCAGAGGATGTCAACGGAGGTGAGGGCAAAGGAGCCGCGGGAGAATTCGCCGCTGAAGAGGAAGAAGAGCGAGATGGCAAGAAAGCCGCTCAACATTTCGTAGAAGGTGGTTACTTCGGGTTCGTAGTTGGATGCGATTTGTTTGTTGAGCACACTGAAAACACTAGCAAGCAAAGCCGCCAAGAGGGCAAACAGAATGCCGGCAAGGTAGCGTGTTTCGAAGCTAAAGATGATATAAACGCCCAAAATGATGACCAAACCCACGATGACTTCGAAGAGGGATATGCGTTTTCGGGACACTAAAGGCTCGATGAAACTGGTGAATAAGGTGGTGACGGACAAACATCCCAAGGTGACCGAGACGTTGGACACTTTGATGGCATGGAAGAAACAAATCCAATGGACTGCAATGACGATGCCGATGGCGGCGAGTTTGCCGATGTCTTTGATGGGCAGGCGGAAGCTGTGTTTGCGCAGGAGGATGATGAACACCAAAGCTAAAATGGCAATCATGGTGCGATACCAAACGAGTTCGTAAGCCGAGACGGAAATGAGTTTGCCAAGGATGGCTGTGAAGCCTAAAATAATGACGATAAATTGCAGTAGCAGGTTATTTTTCAACAATTGTTTTCTCACAGATAAAATATTTTCGCTACAAATGTAGTAAGTTTGTACAATATACGCTAATTTTGCACCTTCGAATTAAAAAAAAACTTTTGCTAGTGAACGACAAGCATGAAATGTGAATCTATTTATGAGTAATGATAACACCCTACATAGCACGACTGAGCTGCCTTTTTTCTTTATCTTGGGCAGGTCAAGAAGTGGCACGACGCTGCTCAGAAATCTGTTTGATGCGCACCCCAATGTGGCAATTCCGACGGAAGTTCCGTTTATTCCGTTCACGTATAAGAAATTTGGACGGGTGAAAACTTGGGATGATAAATGCATACATGATTTTGTGGTTTGCATAAGCAATTTTTGGAAGTTCAGAAACCTGCATATTACTGCTGTCGAGCTTGAAATCATTCTTCAGCAAGAAAGAGATAAGACTCCAAAGTTCTCTTATACGGATGTTATAAAAACAATTGCGTGTAGTTATCCGTCGGCTTTCCCGAAGTCGGAGATTATGTTGGCGGGAGACAAAAGCCCCTCCTATTCGTTGTTTCCACAATTGCTGTATAAGATTTTCCCGGATGCGAAATTTGTTGCGATAGTTCGGGATTATCGTGATGTGGTGGCATCGGTGAAGCAAGTTGATTTTGAACTTCCTTACACCTCCATCATCTGCATCTATTGGAGGTTTTCGCAAAGGCAAATTATGAAACTTGTTGAAAAACATCCGAAGCAATTCATGCTGATAAGATATGAAGATTTTGTGATGAAGCCTGAGGAGAAGCTTGCGGGGATATGTGATTTCTTGGGTGTGGAGTTTTTGCCCGCTGTGTTGGATGATTTCAATCAACCGAAAGCGATGGCGCAAGAGTTTAATGCTGCCTTGTTTGAAAAGCATCATGCGTCGCTGAAAGCTCCCGTGAACACAGGGAATATTGATAAATGGAAACGAAGTCTGACGGATTTTGATGTTAGAGTGGCTGATTTTTTTGTTGGGAAATGGGCAGAGCGGTCGGGATATAAACGCCTTCACAACGGTTTTGATTTGAAAGCGCTTTGGTGTTCGATACCGACTTTAATCATGCTTTTTCTTTTCGTTATGATATTTCTTTTTACAAGTATTTTGCCTTCGAATATTAGAGGAAGATATTGGTCAATAAGCAATATAGTTGCTCGTAAGTACTATCAATTCCATAAAAAGAAGACTCATGAGCGATAGAGGTTTCGGCAGGGATATTTTGAGTGTGCTGACGAGCAATATATCGGGTATTGCTATCGGATTCGCAGCGGGCATATTGCTGTCGCGCCTGTTGGGTCCTGATGGGCGGGGGATTTATGCTTCGATATTGGTGGTGCCCGGGATTTTTGCAAGTTTCGCGATGTTAGGCTCTAAACAATCTACGATATTTCATGTGGGAAGGAAAACTTTCAGCGAAGGGGAAACCCTTTCGGCGCTGTTTGTGATTTTTTTGGCAACATCTATCTTAGCGATGTTGGTGAGTGTCGTAGCTTATTATGTGTTGGACAACATTGACATGAAAATTTTGTTTATCGTGACTGCCATCTTAACTATTCCTGCGCGTTTGATGATCATTTATTCGAGTGGATTTTTTATTGGACAAGAGAAGTTTTATTATTCGAACATCCTGCGGTGGCTTCCTGAGTTGCTGAATCTGATTTTTATCGTGGTGCTTGTATGGATTATGCATCGGGATGTGGAAGGGGCGTTGGTGGCGTTTCTTTTGTCGAATTTGATAACGGGATTGTACGGCGTTTTTTCTTTGAGGAAGACGATTCCCTTACGTTTTAAGGTTGATATGAAAATCATCAAGAGCATCGTGAAGTTGGGGTTGGTGTATGCGGTTGCTTTGTTTGTGATGCAGCTCAACTATAGGGTGGATATATTGATTTTAGGGCATTACAAAGGCAAAGTGGAAGTGGGACTTTATAATTTGGGTGTTGCTTTTGCGATGCAGTTGTGGCAAATTCCGAATGCGATTGCCATTGTGGTGAAAACTCGGGTTGCCAACACCGAAAACCCTAAGGATTTGAAGTATGTTATATCGCGGCTCATTCGACTGTCGATTATCGTGTGTGCGGTGCTGTCCGTTGCACTTTATTTTATATCGCCATGGATTATACCTTTTATCTATGGAAAAGATTTCTATGGAAGCGTGGCGATGATGCAGGCGATTTTGCCGGGTATCATGTTGTTTGTGATTTTTCGCATCGTAAGCGGAAGCATTGCAGGCATCGGACGACCGGATGTGATCATCAAAATATTCATACCTGCGCTCATCATCAATATTGTTTTGAATTATATCCTCATCCCACTCTATGGCGGCATAGGAGCGGCATGGGCAACGAATGTGAGTTATTCGTTAGGGGCGATTGCTACCTTGTGGGTGTTTTCTGTGAAAATGAATTTACCTTTGTGGCAGATATTTCGATACGAGAAAAAAGACTTTATTTTTAAACGCCATGCGTCAAACTGATATTGATATAGAAAAGATTAAAGCGCTTCCGATGTTTTTCATCATTGGAAGTCCTCGTTCGGGCACTACCTTGCTGCGAACTATTTTTGATGCGCATCCTCAAGTCAATATCCCTTTTGAATTCCCTTTCGTGCTTCATTTTTATAAGAAATATGGACATATCACTCAATGGACCGAGCATGATATTCTTTCTTTTTATACAGACCTAACGCAAAACATTAAATGGAACTTTTGGTCCTTCGCCGGATGGCACATTGCGCCCGAGGAGTTACAGAAGAATATGTTGAAATATGTGGGTGAACACACTTACTCTGAGCTTTGCAAATCTATTTATTATCAGTTTAATTCTTATTTTGATAAAAGCGGAATACAGATTTTGGGTGATAAGAACCCGACTTATTCTACGAGCATTAAACAATTGAAGCAACTGTTTCCTGAAGCTAAATTCATACACATCACGAGGGATTACAGGGATCATATACTCTCTATGCAGCATGTTGATTTTGGTGGGAAGCTGACGCCGATGGTTGCCTACAGATGGCGGAGTTTTCAAAAAGCAATTTATAAAACAAGTAGAAGTGGCAAGGCAAATGTTTATAGTATTAAATACGAAAACTTGGTGAGCATGCCCGAAACTGTTATCGGGAATGCGTGTATGTTTCTCGGTATTCCTTACCACCAAGAAGCAATTGAGTTTTATAAACACAAAGAAGGATTGATTGAGACTTATACGTTGGAAACCATCAACAAGTATCATAAAAGTTTGTTGCATCCGATTTCTGCCGATAAAATCAATGCGTGGAAGCAGAACATGCCTGAAAAAGAAGTGAAGATTGCCGATATGGTTGTGGGCAAATGGGCAGAACGTTTTGGCTACGAGCGCCACTATAAGCATGTGAATCCATTACTTTACGGATATTTGCTTCCTATTTATGCTCATGTGGTCATCCAATTTGTTTTGGGACTTTTTATTCGTTTTTTACCGCACAAAACGCGTAATACTATCGTTTATCGGAATTCTATCTTTGAAAAGATATATGAGAAAATCTATGTAAAGTTAAGAGGATTGTGAGGTGTGAAAATATTCTAGTTTTGATACATTTATGGATTCCAAAATAGAAAAGAATATATCTCTGTGTCGCCTTCTTTTTTCATTTCAAATGGATGTTGTGCCATGTCCATATATTTAAAAAACATCTGCGCCAAGCCCGTGTAATCATGAGGTTCCACATGAAGATACAGATGGGGATCGCCGTCGCTTAAGGCTAAAGCATACTTCCGTAACTTGGTGGTTTTGTTCAGAAAGCTCTCTTTGGTTTGCAAAAAATACTGTAAGCCGTTATAATCGGGCGGACCTATGGCTTCAAAACCTATGCTCTTGTTGAAATCCATGGCTTTCTTGTTGTCTTGTAGAATTCTGATGAAGCTTTTGACGCCTTGCAAGAATCCAAATCCATACTCACTCAACAGTAATGATGTAAGGAGCGGGGCAGGGCTGTCAACATAACGCCAATCCCACAAAAACAAACCCGATTCGGAGGTGTTGTTTACCCAATCAATGTTTTTGATGTTGATGAGTCCAATCTTCTTGTTGTCGTAATGTATGATGAAATAGTAATTCGAGTGATTGTCTATGCTTTGATACCATTGTCGCTGCATCTTTTTGGTGATATGTTGTTGAAAGTGCATATACCGCCTAATCTCCGGCGAATTGCGATACTGCCTCACCATTTCGATGTCTTTTTCATACAGACGTTCTAAGGTAATGCCGTATTTTTGAAGTTTCATCTGCTAAAAGAGTTACAGAATTTTGCTGATGGCAAAAGGAGGACGTTTGGTTTGTGCTTTATAGATGCGCAACATGTATTCCCCTAAAATACCCATGCACATCAACATGATAGCTGCCGAGAACAAGATGGCAACAATGATGGATGTGTAGCCAATGGTAGCATGAAAGAAGAGTTTTTTTAATAAATAATGCAGTCCTATCAGAGCAAAAATAATACTGGCAGCAAAACCACCGTAGGACATAAGACGCAAGGGAAAAGCCGTATAGAAAAACGAAATGTTCAAAGCATGTGTAATAAGCTTGCCTGAAGTATAGTTCGAATGGTCGTGCTTTCTAGGCAAATGATTCACGGTAGCAAAGTCAACATGTTCTGTGAACCACGACAATATTTCGTCAATATACACATATTCGTGATAAGTCTCAGTGGTCTTCTTCACGATATCCGATTTTATCAAACGGAAGGAGGCACCTGCAATAGTTTTACTTGAGAAACGTGAACTTTGATTCATATACCAACTACCAATCTTGCGAATGACGTTGTGTTTCTTGTCACCATGCACTCCGAAAATGATGTCGGCATCAGTTTCTGTCATTTTATCATATAGTACGGCAATGTCTTCAGGCATATATTGTAAATCATCGTCAATAGTCACGGTATAATCGCCTTTCACAAAGCCGAACCCGCACAGTATGGCGTTGTGTTGACCGAAATTCTTCGAAAGTTTGATGGCAACAATCTTATCAGGATGTTCACTTTTTAGGTTGGAGAGCACTTTCCAACTGCCATCGCGACTCCCATCATCCACAAATATCACTTGAAATGTTTTGCCCATTGCTGCGAATGTTTTCGCAATCCGCTCAAAAAGTTCCTGCAAACTCTTTTCGCTATTCAAAACAGGCACAACAACAGAAAAGTCCCTTTGCATCATAAGCTCGGAATATTAATGTTGAAAGCGCCCAAGTTGATGTTCTGTCCGTTAATCCATTTGGTTTCGTCAGACAACAAACTCATCACCACATTCGCTACATCTTCAGGATAGCCGAAACCATTAGGATGCATGGCTTTGAACTTCTCAATGAATTCTTCCGACATCATTTCCTTGGCTTTGTCAACCATAGGACTAAACACATAAGCAGGACAAACACAATTGGAACGTATTCCTTTCGGCAAAAGTTCGATGGCTAAGGTCTTACTCAGTCCTTCGAGTGCCATTTTAGAACTACAATACAAAGCTCCACCAAACAATGGGTTAGAAGTGACGCGGCTCGAAATAAAAACAAGCGACGCTTTCTTGGCAATTTTCTTTTGTGCCAATGCTTTACTGATGATGAGCAAAGCCGCTTCAAAATTCAAGGCAAAGACGTCACGAATTTGCTTGGAGTTCACAAACCGAACGGGTACGATAGGAGATACACCCGCACTATGCACAAATCCATCTATCACAGCTAAGGCATGCACCAAGGCTTCCACTTCTGTTTCGTCGGTGAGGTCGGCAACAAACTTGACATGACCATTTCCGGACAGCTTTGCATACGTATCTTCAAGTCGTTCGGGAGTTTTTCCGGTGATAATCAATCGAGCTCCGCACTCAGCAAGCATCAGAGCACATTTCTTCCCTATGCCTGAAGAGGCACCGCTCACTAATATCGTTTTCTTGCTGAAATCAAACTGTGTCATACTATTTCTTTAAACTTCCACAAGCTCCGAACACAAAATATCTTTGGTTTCGAGTATCACCGAACCCCATGACAAACCCACACCGAAGCCCGAAAGCAGCAGGGTGAGATGTTGGGAAGAAACTTGTTCGCGAAGTTGTGTAATTAAAGTTATCAATATAGAAGCCGAACTTGTATTGCCAAAGTCCTGTATGGAATAAGGATATTTCTCCTTCGGAATCTTAATCTTCTTGCGTATCACTTCATTCATCAAGAGGTTGGCTTGATGAAAAACAAAATAATCTATGTCATCCACCGTCTTTTGTTGCGAAGCCAAGAGTTCATTCACATTGGGCGGCACTTCCATTGTAGCAAAATTAAATACTCTTACCCCATCAAGCGCCAAATGTATCATATTACGTTCGATTCCCGGACCGAATTTCCTAAGATGATGCGATGTTCTGTCGGCAATTCGCCTTGTGCCGCTATGCGGGATATAGATGGCGTCAAACTCCTTGCCATCCGTCTGCAGATTGAAATGCATCGGAGGTGCTGTCGCATCCAATTCCAAGGCTGTGGCAGTCCCTGCATCTCCAAAAAGCGTGTAGATAGATTTGTCGCGATAAGAAACACTAGAGGTGGACACATCGCCCACCAACAAGAGCGCCTTTTTCAATCCAAACGAGTTGAGCAAGCCACTCACGATGCTAAGCCCATAGACATAACCCGAACATCCCAACCCAACATCAAACGTCATACATTTGGTGGACAATCCAAGCCGATGTTGCAAGATGATACCCGTGGCAGGCAGATGATAGTCGCGGGCTTGCGCTATGAAGATGAGGATATCTATCTCATCTTTTTTCCATCCGATATCTTGTATGAGCTTTTCCGCTGCATGAAAACATAAGTCGCCCGTAGTAACCCCTTTCTCAGCAATCCGACGTTTGGCTACCCCAACAGTCTTTATCAGTTGTTGTCTCTCTTTCAAAGGTATCCAACGATAGTTCAGGTTATCGTATTCGTTTTTCGGAACACAAGCAGAGATACCTTTAATACGGACGTTATGTGAAGAGAAAAGTGCCATTTATTTAATTCTTTCTTGTATGATAACAAAAAGGTCGTTCACCGTTTTCGATTTGCGCAAATCATCAGCCGTAATCACCACATTGTATTCGGTGTTTACCAACGCAATAAAGATAAGTGCATTCACCGAATTCCAATCGAACGCATCTCTGAAAATGCTTTCCGGTTTCAGTGCTCCGGGTGTTAAGTCTTCAAACTCTGTTTCTATATCCTGTATAAATTTCTCGATATTCATGGCTTTAATTTTCTACAAATGTATGAAAAAATGTTGAACTTGCGCTATAATTTTAATTTATTTTCATATTTCTATGATGGTACCTGCCCACGAAAGTCCGATTCCGAATGAGCACAACATGATTTTATCCCCTTTCTTCACCAAACCATCATCCATCGCATTCTTCAGCGCAATCGGGATAGTTGCCGAAACCGTATTGCCAACATCCACCATATCAATGATAAATTTCTCAACGGGTATCTTCATCTTTCTCCGAATCACTTCCAACATCTGCGTATTTGCCTGATGAAACACAAACAAATCAATATTTTCAATCAGGAGGTTCTCCTTCATCAGCAATTCTCGAATCATCGGCGGCACCACCTTCATCGCAAACAGAAATATCTCGCTGCTATTCATCTCCATCTTGCCCAATTTCATGCCGTCGGCATCTGCATACCGCTCCAGCCATTCCTTTGTCATAAACTCACGTGTCCCTGATTGCCGTACAATCAGATGCTGATAACCGCTGCCATCTGTGCCAAACACAAACTTTCCGATTTTCATACTATCTTCTGTATGCGAAATCAAAGTAGCAGCCCCTGCATCACCAAAGATGATACGCAATTCAATATCTTTCGGATGTATCACCGTGCTCGGTATATCCGAAGTCAACAACAACACATTTTTCGCCTGCTGACTCTCCACCAAGCCTTTTGCAACGCTAATCCCATACATAAACCCTGTGCAGCCGTAAGGGATATCCAAGCTTCCGCAGCTTTTCGGCAATTGCAAACGGTCCTGCAAGATACAAGCCGTAGCAGGCGCTTTATAATCCAAGCCTTCCGTACAAAACAACACGTAATCTATTGCTTCTCTTGCTATATAATGCTCTTGAAAGAACTTCTCCGCGGCATGAAATGCCAAATCCGAACCAATTTCTCCCGCAGCAGTAATATGTCGCTGTTTCACACCCGATTTCTTAAAGATATCCTCCTCGTTCAACTCAGGAAACTCAGCGCATAAGTCTTTATTGCTCAAAATCTTTTCAGGCAAATAATAACTGATAACTTTAATATAGGAGTTCATAGCGAGATGTGTAATGTTTATGTGTAGATAAATGAAATAACTTACTTATTTTCATAACGATAATTCTACGAATAAAACCCAAAATAGATACATTCTACACAATATTTTCTTTCAATCATTTATTTTCCAAAAGATTCAATCGCCAAGCGATACGAATCCAATCCGAAGCCCGAGATACTTCCCCTACATCCGCCTGCTATCAACGATATATGCCGAAACTCCTCCCGCGCAAAGATATTCGATATATGCACTTCCACCACAGGCGTCGCCACAGCCTTCACCGCATCAGCGATAGCCACTGACGTATGCGTATATCCCCCTGCATTCAAGATAATCCCATCGTACGTAAAACCCGTTTCATGTATTTTGTTGATGATTTCCCCTTCCACATTACTTTGGAAACACTCCAAACGATAATCCGCGAATCGAACCACCAATTCCGCAAAATATTCCGTAAACGTCTTTTCTCCATAGACATTCAGTTCCCTCACCCCAATCAAGTTAAGGTTAGGTCCGTTGATGATAATTAGTTTCATGATGTATAATATGTTTATTTTTGTGTTGATTAAGTTGAGTAAGTTAATTGAGTTATGTAAGTTGAATAAGTTAAATAAGTTGAGTAAGTTGAATGAGTCAATTTAGTTAAGCGAGTTAAATGAGTAACGTGAGTTTAATAAGTTAACCAATTACCTCAATCATCCAATTAACCAATCAACAATTAACCAATTAACGTAATTAACTTAATCAACCAATTAACTAATCAAACAATCCACAAATTTACACATTTTCTCATTCAAACAATCTTTTATTTAAAAAAAATACTTACTTTTGTCCTAGTTTTCTTAATAGGGGTGCCTTAATAAATACGGGCTGAGATCAAACCCTCTGAACCTGATCCGGGTAATGCCGGCGTAGGGAGTAAGAGCAAACATTTCCGGACGGCTTTGCCGCTATGGCTTTCCGGCGTTTTACTTAATACATTACATACCATGAAAAAAAAAATTTTAGGCTTAGCCATGCTCATGCTTTTTGCTCTTTCAGTTAGGGCGCAATCCTCCATTTCCGGAACCATCCTCGACCTGAGCTCCAACCAAAAACTCTCCGCCGCTTCCGTCAACATCGAAGGACACTACATCGGAACCATCACCGACTCTAACGGATTCTTCACCATCAAAAACCTCAAACCCGCATCCTACCAACTCAAGATACGCTACATGGGCTACGCCCCTGTAACTATACCCATCCAATTGCGCCACGACACCATCCTCACCATCCCACTCGAGCGCAACACCGTCCTCCAAGACGAAGTCATCATCAGCGCCACCCGTGCCGCCGACAACCAACCCACCACCTTCACCAACATCGGCAAAAAAGAAATCCTCCAACTCAACCACGCGCAGGACTTGCCCTTCCTCCTCAGCACCACCCCCGCCTTAGTCACCAGTTCCGACGCAGGCAACGGCGTAGGCTACACTAGCCTCCGCATCCGCGGCAGCGACCTCTCTCGCATCAACGTAACCATCAACGGAATCCCCCTCAACGACGCCGAATCCCAAGGCGTCTTTTGGGTTGACATGCCCGACCTCGCCTCATCCATTGACAACATCCAAATCCAACGCGGCATCGGCACATCCACCAACGGCTCCGCCGCCTTCGGCGCCAGCATCAACTTCCAAACCACCAAACTCAATCCCCTGCCTTACGCCACCTACGACCTCGGCTTCGGATCCTACAACACATGGAAACACACCCTCATGTTGGGCACCGGACTCATCGCAAAACATTGGGCT
Organism: uncultured bacterium; assembly: GCA_903862465.1. Classification (GTDB taxonomy): domain Bacteria; phylum Bacteroidota; class Bacteroidia; order Bacteroidales; family CAIWKO01; genus CAIWKO01. The sequence goes on from CAIOYH010000034.1 coordinate 11,507, forward strand.
TTCGACCTCCGCCTCTCCAAACTCAACTCCGACGGCTACATCGAACGCGCATCAACCGACATGAAATCCCTCTTCTTCTCTGCAGGCTACTACGCCAAAAAAACCATCCTCAAGCTCGTCATCTTCTCCGGCAAAGAAAAAACCTATCAAGCCTGGCAAGGCGTCCCAAAAGACTCCCTCGCCACCCACCGCACCTTCAACCCCTTCTCCTACGCCAACCAAACCGACAACTATCAACAAGACAACTACCAACTCCTCTTCTCCCAAGAAATCGGAAAACGCTTCCTCATCAACGCAGCCCTCCACTACACCTACGGACGCGGCTACTACGAAGAATACCAAGACACCAACAACCCCGACGACCAAACCGACTTCGCCGCCTATCAATTGCCCTATCCCATCATCGGCTCCGACACCATCCTTGCCACCAACCTTGTCCGCCAAAAATGGCTCGACAACCATTTCTACGGCTTCACCTTCTCCGCCCAATACAACAACCACAAAAACCTCCAAATCACGATAGGAGGGGCAGGCAACAACTACCTCGGCGACCACTTCGGCAACATCATCTGGGCACAATACGCCGCCCTCATCCCCAACAACTATCAATGGTACGACAACACCTCCCGCAAAACCGAACTAAGCCTCTACGCCAAACTCAACTACGCCCCCCATCCCAAACTCAACACCTACTTCGACATCCAATACCGAACCCTCCAATTCAACCTCGACGGTATCGACGCCAAACTCCGCAACATCGCCCAACGCCACGCCTTCCGATTCTTCAACCCCAAACTCGGACTAACCTACACCATATCCCACCACCATCGCATCTATCTCGCCTTAGCCGCCTCCTCCCGCGAACCCAATGGCAACAACTTCGCCGATGCCAACCCTATCAACCCCATGCCCAAGCCCGAAACCATGTACAATGCCGAACTCGGCTACACCTTCCACAGCAAATTCTTCACCTCAACCCTCAACGCCTACTACATGTACTACCGCCAACAACTCGTCCTAACAGGCCAAATCAACGACGTCGGCTACCCCATCATGACCAACGTCCCGCAATCCTACCGTGCTGGAATCGAACTAACTGCCGCTGCGCGTCTCTTCTTCCGCCTCCATTGGGAAGCCTCCGCCTGCTTCTCCCAAAACAAAATCATCAACTTCTCCGAATACGTGGACGACTGGGACACAGGCGCCCAAATCATCAACCCCCTTGGCACAACCAACCTCGCCTTCTCCCCAACCATCGTCGCCAGCAACACCCTAACCGCCAACTTCGTCGAAAACTTCAACATATCCCTCATCTCCAACTATGTCAGCCGCCAATACATCGACAACACCTCCGCCGCTGCCCGCTCCCTACATCCCTATTGCGTCTCCAACCTCGCCCTCGACTACGCCTTCCGCGCCGGCATCATCAAAGAAATAAAACTATCCCTCATCCTCCTCAACATCTTCAACATGCAATACGAAAACAACGCCTGGGTCTATCGCTACCACTACAACGGCGCCTACCAAACCCTCGACGGCTACTTCCCCCAAGCCGGCATCAACTTCATGACCGGACTCCGCATCAGCTTTTAATTTGGATTAGGGTTTTGGATAGTGAATTTTGTCAAGATTTGTTAATAAAAAAAAAGATTCGCAGTTAATTTTAACGTTTCGCATATAATTTTAACGTTTCGCATGTAATATTAACGTTTCGCGTATAATTTTAACGTTTCGCGGAGAAAAGTTTTGTTTCGCGATGTGATGTTAAAGATTCGCGGTTATTATTTTTTTTATGCGCGAAAATGGAGACGATTCGCAGATGTTGGGAAAGGATTCGCAGATGTGAGGGAGAAGATTCGCGATTAAATTTTTTGTTTCGTGGAAGTGAACTGAATATTTGTCATTGTGGACTGACGATTTGTCATAGAAGATTGAATATATGCTAAAGTGGATTGAAGATTCGCGGTTGGAGGTTTTGTTTTGGGTTTAGATGGGTTTTGGTTCGTGAAGAGGAATGGATTTTTAAATGAAAAACGAAAAATGAAAAGTTGACCCCAAACCTCTCCCGACACTTCCAACACTTCGTGTGCGGAATAAGTAAGTGTGCGGGACAGGTTAAAAAGGGGCTATAATAGAGAGGGATATAAACCCAGATTCCGCATTAGATTATTGAAAGGGGAAATCATACTCTTTGCCATAATTCCACAATCCAGAAAACCACGCTCTTCTTTTCTTATTAAGAGCTATCCTTAGGACTAGTTTGTCATTAACTTTTTCAAAATATG
>CAIOYH010000035.1 GCA_903862465.1 uncultured bacterium
GCCAATGAAAAAAAAATAAAACTTACGGGCAATGATATGCTTGGTAAAAAAGTTGAAAGAGCATTAGCTGAAATTGGAATAACTTTCAACAAAGGTTCTGTTGCCAAAGTCATTCGTAAGGACATCAACCAAATGAAGACTTCTGCTGAACTTTCACCGACTACCAAGGAAACAGCTCAAAAGATTATCGCACGAATTAACTTGCGGCTAACATGAACTGATAGGACATCGTAGCTTGAGTAGCATATGCCAATAACTCTGTTGACTTGAGACTAAAGTTCAGAAAAGGTTGCAACCTTGACAACTTAGAGATATAGAATAAAAAATTAAACTGTTTAATTTTAATATTATTTATAGCTAAAATGAAATTACTCCAATTGAAGTAGATATTGTAGAAATAGTCCCAATTTGAACTGAATAAATGTTATCTTCAATAATAATTAACCATGAACATGATATCAAAAAACCTAAGACCATATTTATTAAGTGGCGGACTTTTTGTTCTTGGGGTAATTGTGACAATAATTATTACAAAAATATCGGACAAAGTTGTGCCTACCGACCCTGTATTAGTGCAACAATTTACAGACACTATTAGAATTGTACATGATTATAATTTACCAGACAAATTAGATAATGACACTATAAGACGTGAATTAGAAACAAAACTTAAGAATCTTGAATTGCTTAATAATTATGATATTGAAATAAAAAAAAGGTTACATTGCTTGGACAGTGGGTCAAATATAATCCCCAACCTTATTATCACTCATAACATGAAAAGTCAATTCTATAAAGGATATACACAAGGCAGTTCAAATGCGTACTTTTCTTCCGACTGCCCTGACTTAAATTCAAAATATATTGATCTAAAAATTAATTTTCTTAATTCTTCCTTTGTAAATGAGATTGCCTGTCTTCGGGTAAATATTTACAAATTCATAAACGATACAAAATATCAGACTGAATATATATCTGAGGATTATTATCAAGTTAAACCCTCAAACAATTTTATCAGAATTAGTAATGGGCTTGGACAAGGTAAATATGAAATATTATATGGTTTTATCTTTAAAAATGACATGAACAAGGAGTATCCTGTATTTTACTTTAAGAAATGCATCGTGATAAAGAAATAATTACTGTTGCTAACAGCAAGTCGGCAGCAATGTGCTGTTGCCTTAATGTTACAGTTTGGCAAAGGTTTTATCATCCGTCCCCTCTATTTACGCTCTGCCTAATTCATACAACAACAAAACAAAAAAAGCAGAAAGCAACAACACACAAACCAACTCAAAGTTCCGTAGGAAAGGACTGTTTGTAGCAAATCAAAAAACCAAGTAACCCATTAGCTCCGTCAGAGCTTAAAATGATTGTGATAAAATGTTACTACAAACAGGGTGCTCCTAAGGAGCAATAGGACGTTGAACATTGCATACATTATCGGTCGCAGCTTTCAACCTTCTCCGCTCCTATCCTTCTATGTCTATCTTTCCTTCTTCCTCCTATGTGCCTATTGTGGTAAACAAACCCTTTGCGTCCCCTTCAATCTATATGCTTTGGCGCTGTTGGCATCGAAAGCCCATGCTCGTATCACCACAGGGTTTTGCGGCAGGCTGTCCAACGTAAAGGTTTTGGTCCAGCGGATGCTGTCGGTGTTTTGGAGCGTAAACAGTTTCGATTTGCCATCAGGAGTCTCGTAACTGAGCAGCACAGCATCGGCAGCCGCTGAGGTGTTGGGCATCATGGCAGTGCCCCATGCCTTATACACATTGTCGTACAGATGAAAGACGGAATCTAAAGAGCCATACGATGTCGCACCCTGTTGCATGTCTTCCAAATCTTGCATCACATCGCTGCGTATCAAAGGCGGATTCAAATATCCCAAACGATTTAGTATGTTTGCCGTGCGGCGTATCTCTGCGAAGTTGGCAGGATAAACTTTGTTGGCACATTCCTCATGCGGCACATAATTGATACACAATAAACCCGCTTTGGCATGTATGATAGCCGCATGAAAGCTCTTCAATTCGTTTACGCCAACTAGATAATTGTTCACCTTTGCCCCTATCAGCAAAACCACCAACACGGCTATGACTATCTTTTGTTTCACCGATATGCCTCTGACGCGAAAATAATGTTGCAGTATCAATCCTGCAAGAAATATCACTGCCACGGCTCCATATAGGGTGAAGCTCGTGTAGCGCGATGCCAAGGCCTGATAAGTGCCAAAGCCCAATCTGCCCACGGTCAGCATGGCTGCCGTCCCCATGGCATACCATCCCAACATCACCCATGGAAGTGCATTTCGCAGCAAGAGTTTGTCTTTTAGATGCCACACCACATAGAGCATCTGCGCCAGAAAGACGAAAAACAGCATCCCTCCTACCACCAATATTGCCCACAAATAATGAATCACGCGCAAGGTGTTGCCCAAGGTTCCAAAGAAATAAAACAGGGCATCCACGGGATGGTGCAACACGATGGACAAACTTGGATGTGCACCGGGTTTCTGATAGCCGCTGAAGTAAATGGCTAAAGCTTCCAAGGTGGCTGCTATCCAAATGGCAATGACGGTTCCTTTTTTGAAGTATTCATTTTTCGTACCCGAGAACACCAAAACAGGGAAAAGGAGTATCCAGATAATAAATCCATTGATGGACGAGAAGGTGCTGATTAAAGCCAACGCCATGCAGAGTATCATTTTCAGCCATCCGGGCATGCGGGTGAAGGCGAGCACCAAACCCGTGGAGACGCAAGCGATGGGCAGGAAGTATTCTATTTGCACGCCAAACAACCAATTCTCCCATTGCATAGGCGAAAAGATGAAGAGGTTTGCCAAAAAGAACATCAGCCACTTTTGCCAAGGTTTCCCAACGTGGGTGTAGCCCGCCAAGCGATAGATATTAAAAGCAACCAAACATGCCAAGAGAAATATCACCAACATCTCGTAACGGACATTCCAATGTGTCAATGAACCCAATGCCACATAAATCACATTCGGGAAAAACTGCCGATATTCATTATGCTGCCGAAATAATTCCTCGAAGGTCAACATGCCTTGCGACAGATGATCGAAGAAACCTACATACTCCCATTGATCATTATAAGGAACATTCACGCCATATTTGTTGATAAAATACAAAATAAGTCCCGCAGATGCCAAAGACAACATGGCGGCTATGGGAGCAATAAGTTTTATGTATTTATCAAACTTCATGAGTTGGGAACTTTTATAGTATATAGATATGCATGTCTAATCTCATGTTGCTTTCTTGGCGAGTACCATGACGGATAAACCAAAGGGCAAAGAAATATAGCGCAATAGAAACTTCTCAAAACGCATCACAAACAAAAACAAATGATTTATCATGTTGCCGGGCATCTTCACTTCGTTGTGATCGCCATTCTTTGAAGTGAATACTTTATCTAGGAGGCGTTTTATCATCGCAATGGGAAACAACAAACAAACGCAATAGGATATTTTCACGATTTCGTATCCATTGCTTTCGAGCAATAGTTTTAGTTGGCGTTTGGTGTATCTTTTATTTTGATGTACCATAGTGTCGTGGGTGCTCAACAGAAACTGATAAGCGGGTACCGTCAATAGCAGGTGCCCATCGTCTTTCAAAAAAGTATGAAAACTACGGAGGACATGCACATCATCAATATTGGTATTGCAAATCACATCAAAAGACGTAATCAAATCAAAAGAAGCGTCCGCAAAGACACAAGTGTTGATATCGGCTAACTGCAAATGGAACGCTCCACGAGTTTTGGCATACTCTAAAGCTAATGGGTTGTAATCTATGCCTGTTTCATGGATATGGTAAGATTGCTTCAGTATCTCGATCCATTTACCGGTGCCGCAGCCTGCATCAAGGAAATGGATGCCATCATGTAAAAGAGCTTTGCGTTGTAGTGTTTGTAAAAAGATTTCATGATTGCCCACATACCACCAATGACGGTCCTCCACCTCAAACATGTATGTATATTGATTCGACTCCATTGGGCGACTACAAATACTCCTTTTTAATGGTGTATTGTGGTTGTTTGTTTTGCGAAATAAAAATCCTTCCGATATATTCGCCTATCATGCCCAAAGAGATGAGTTGAATGCCTGCAAACACAAAGATGGCAGTAATAGTTAACGAAAAACCTGGAGGCAAACCAGGAACAATGAAATGTTCAATGATGGAATAGATACCAAATAGAAAGCCCGTCACAGCAAAGAAGATTCCGATAAATATAGAAACCCGCAAAGGAATCACCGAGAAGCTTGTAAACATATTCGACCATAATTTAATCAGCTTCACAACAGTGTAACCCGATTTCCCTTCATGACGTTGGTCGTGCACCACTTGTAGTGTCCCAATACTCGATGTTGACCTCAAGATCAAACCATCAATATACGGATAGGGCAAATCGTATTTAATGATTTCTTCCACCAAAAAACGATTCAAACATTTGAAGCTTGAGAGATATAAATCCTTAGGTTTTTTCAACAAAATGGTCGCCATATAATTGTTCAAACTGCTTCCAAAGTTGCGCCACAGTTGGTGTTTTTTCTTATCATAATAGGTGTAAACAACGTCAAAATCGTTTTCAACAGAGAATGCAATAAGCTTAATCACTTCTTCCACAGAATTTTGAAAATCGTCGTCCATAATGATACTGAAATCACCTGTCACCTTGTTTAAGCCAGCCATCACGGCATTATGCTCACCAAAGTTTTTTGCTAAGGCAATATATTTTACGATGCTTTTATGCTCTTGGAACAGCTTGAGACATTCGGCATGCGAGTTATCCGCACTATAATCATTCACCAACACTATCTCCAAATCATAGCGCGTCGATATCTCCGAAATCAACTGATTCACAAGTTTTGCAATCGTCAACTGCGCATTAAAAACAGGAATTACAATGGATATTTTAAGAGGAGTTGCTGACATGTATCTTTGTAGCTATAAACATTAATTATTATAAATGGTGAAGTGCCATAACTTCACGAATGGCATCAACGATATAGTGTTGCTTCTCTTCTGTCAAAGAAGGATACAAAGGTAATGAAAATAATGCTTTCGAAATCTTTTCAGTCACAGGTAAATCATTTTGCTTATATCCGAGATATGCATAGGCTTGCATAGTGTGTATGGGATAGGCATAATGAATGTTCAAGAAGATATCCCTTTTGCGCAGTTCTTCCAAAATCAAATCCCGCTGTGGATGCCTGACTACATATAAATAATAAGAATGTTTACCATAAGACATTTCCACAGGAAGTTGCAGACTTGTATCAGACAATAATTCATGATATTGATTTGCTAGATTTCTCCTTTTGGCGATGTAATCTTTAATATGGTTTAACTTCTTCAATAGAATAGCGGCATGTATTTCGTCTAAGCGACAATTGTAGCCATGCTCCAAAGCATTATACGTCTCTTCCATACCATAAACACGGAGACGTGTCAAGCGATGATAGAGTTCTGAATCCTTGGTCAACACCATGCCGGCATCACCATACGTGCCTAATATTTTTGTTGGATAAAAAGAAGTTGCCGCAATATCCGACAAAGAACCTGCCTTATGGTTTTTGTACAGAGCACCATGACTTTGAGCACAATCTTCCAATACCTTGAGATGAAAATGCTTGGCGACGCGATTAATTTTGTCCATATCCACGCATTGTCCAAACAAATGAACAGGGAGAATACACTTCGTCTTTGGAGTTATAACATTCTCGACTTTGGTTGTATCCATCAAAAAGGAAGTCTCTTCAATATCCACAAACACGGGAATGGCACCGCAAGAAACAATAGCAGAAACAGTAGGCACAGCCGTATTGGAAACCGTAATCACTTCATCCCCATCCCCTATCCCCAAGGCTTTTAATGCTATGAAAATAGCGTTAGTTCCATTGTCAACGCCCACTCCATGCTTGACTTCACAGTAGGCTGCATATTTGTTTTCAAACTCTTTGACTTTGTTGCCTAAAATCAAAGAGCCTGAGTTCAACACCTCTTGAATTGCTGCATGAATTTCATCCTTCTCAGCTTCGTATTCTGCCAAGTATTCCCAACCTCTTACTATCATTTGCCAACTTTATCAATATAAGACTTAAACTCTTCAAGGCTTCTCAAATACTTTTTCTTATTGTATTTTGAATTTGCTAGCACCATACACACTGCATTTTCAGAAAAATCAAACATCTCAAGAAAAATCAAACGAGGGATATATAGACCTTTGGTTATATCGTTCAGTATAAAAACTTTTGAATGTTGGCTATCATACACTTTCACTTTGAAGTGTCCGCACAAAGGAAGCAACAATTGATCGGTATTGATGAGGGCATGACCACCACGGGATCCCTTTATTTGATGAATATAAAAAACACGCTTGATGTTGAAAGGCACATCCTGATTTTGTTCAATAGAGGACAAAATGCCTCGGCTATCTTCGGTGGAAGGGATATCAATTATTTTGACTTCTTTAATATTCATAGATTGGTTTCAAAAACAATAATCAAACAAAGATACAACTTATCTGAAAATATCATAGAAAACCAAGATTTATTTTTTAAAAATATTTCTTGTGACCATAATTCAGCTTCATTTATTTTTAAAAATCACATCTAGCAATCCATCACCAAACTTGTCATCAATTAACTGCCAAAACATAATACCACCCAATTTATGCTCTACAGCATATTTGGTTTTGAGTGCAATGGATTTCTCATTATCGTATGTGGCAAGTAGTCTTCTTTGGATGTTGATAGCATAAGGTGCTTGGGCAATGCTGTCCCAATGTATCTCAAAACCATTTTTCTCGGTAAGGGTATCCTTCATATATTTGTAGGGGAAGCCATGGGTGAACTTGCAGGGTTTATATAAATCAACTTCGTTGCCTTCTTCAATTTTGAAGAAGCGTCCATAAAAAGCGGAACCAATCACCAATTTATTGGCAGGAACTCCTGCTTTCAATAGCATCTGTACTGCATGATCGGTAGATTCAATTTGCTGTGGAGTTGAATATAAGGGTGTGTGATGTCCACTTATCTTGCTATACCCATGTACCAAATCGTAAGACATAATATTAATGAAGTTGACATATTTAATCACATCATTCCAAGCAATAGATGAATCAATATAGCTTGTGAAACCTCCGGCAGCGAAACTTATTTCAAAGTTTTTGCCATTGGCTTGTCGCAATTCTTTGAGCAATTGGGTGAAATTATCTTTATCTGCTGCACGAAAAGTATGACCTGGAAAACCTTTGATGGCGGGATATTCCCAATCTAAATCAATGCCATCGGTTTTGAAATAATCAGAGGTTTCTTTCACCGATTGTGCAAACTCTTTGCGTCCAATGTCCGAATTAAACACATCCGAGCAATCTTTGCAACCACTCCAACCGCCCATAGACAATAGTACTTTCATATTGGGGTTGCTACTTTTCAGTTCCACCATTCTTTTGATGGTGGCACTGTCGGTAGCAGAATGAATAGATAAACGATTGCCTTGCAAACCGCCGAAACAAAAGATAAGATGCGTGAGTTTATTGGTTTCGAAACTATCAATAGGAATGGTTGTGCCGCAGTAATATCCAACGATACGAAATGCTGGAGGCGATTGTGCAAACGAATAGTTGACTGCAAAAAAAAGCAGCAGCAAATATATTTTTGTTTTAGGAATAGTCATCTCTTCCAAGTTTTAAGTTCCACATGCCATATACCAAATACCATTTACCATTTACCATCTACCTATTTCCTGCTTTCAACCTTCATCCATAAACGGATGTCTTTTAAAGGGCGGTCGTTGGAGTCGCATTTTGATGCAGCAATTTTATCCACGATGTCCATACCGCTTATCACTTCGCCAAAGACGGTGTAAGCTCCATCTAAATGTGGTGCCCCTCCTACTGTCTTATATATTTCGCGTTGCTGAGGGGTGAGTTTCCAAGCTTTGGTTTTGGCATATTTGGGTTCAACCACATCGCGATAGGTGTTTAACATCACATAGATATTCGTGATGTCGCGCTGTTCGAAGAAGTGTTTGAGCTTTTTGAGTTCCACGGTGTCGTTTTTTTGTTTGAGGATATCCATCAGGATGAAGGATTTGGTGTAGCGTTCGCGTTTTTGTTCGGCAGAATCGAGACCTGCATCGGTGAACTTGCGTCCTTGTACGATATAGAACTGACAAGCGGAGGATTCTTTGTTCGGATTGACATCATCACTTTCGCGGGCAGCAGCCAAAGCCCCCCGTTTGTTGAGATATTCGTCCTGAATCTCGGCAGGGATTTTATAAGTGGTGTCGCCATCGCCCAAGAGTTTGCCTTGCGGAGCATGTTTGGAAGTAGGGTCGCCGCCTTGTATCATGAAGGAATGAATGACACGATGGAAGAGCGTGGAATCGAAGAAATGATTTTCGACCAAACGCAGGAAGTTGTCATGATGTTTGGGGGTTTTGTCATACAATTTGACTTGAATGACGCCATACGGAGTGTGAATGGATACAATGTCTTCTTTGGGCTTGGGAGTGCAAGCACTGAAGAGCCATAGAATGATGAATAAGTATAAAAGCTTTTTCATTTTTGGATAGAATTTTAGTGCAAAGATAGGGATTTAATTTTAGATTTGAGGTTTTTGAATTTAGAATTAGAAATGAAAAAATAAAAATTAAAAATTAAAAGTTAAGCACATACCCGCCTGACTGACGTCATTCGGGCAGGAACATAGAGGCACATTCGAGAATGTTGAATTTTGAGGCGCAAATTGTAAAGGCAAAAAATAAACTTTGGTAAGGACGGAAGGAATTATAAATGATTTTAGGGAGAGGCTAAAATGATAGGAATGGCGAATGTTTGAGTTTTCGCCAAATAAGTTTGCCTCGTTTCATCTACATTACTCAGATTTTTTTTCGGTTGTTAGTAAAGATTGTTTGATTAACAAATCAAGTTTTTTTATCGTTAAGGTATTTTATTCCTTCTCCTTTCACAAGCCAAGCTGTTCCAAATGCTATCAACATGATGGATTCCATGAAAAAAGTTAGGCGTTCAATTTTATTTTTTTCAATTATTAAAAATGGGGCCAAAATAAGGATACAAGAAAAGATTATGATACCGCATGTTTTGTAAATCAAATTTCTTTTAAACTTTTTGTCTTTTTTATCAATTGCAGTATCTTTTTGTGTTTTTGTGAATTTAAAATACGACATATATGCTAGTGTAATGAATAAAAGTGCCGCCGATATAAAATGAAAAACACGCCACCATGCCTCTTCATTGGTAAATACAATACAATTTGGACAGGTCACATCTCCTTTAGCAAACTGCATTGGAATAAATGCTACACCTAATGCACACAGAGCAGCAAAGTTACACCATTTACCATCAGTTTCGCCCGGGTATCCTTTGTAGGCAAAAAGGAATAATGCTACTGCGCAGAGCGTACCAGTTAGATAACTCCCCATTCGCGTGTAATAATATTGGCTTATAGAATCTTGAATAGAGCAGCAATTCATTACAAATAAGCCTATTGATAAAACAAATGGTAATAAGATACCAAGCCAACCAATGGCTTTTCTAAGCTCTTTAAAGGTAATTAAAATTGGGTTGTTATCTGCCATAGCTTTAAGATTTTTGTTTTTGAAAATTGTATTATATCAACCATTGCATTCGCTTGTCAATTGCCATGCTCTTCGCATTAAAGGGTTTTCAGAAAACTCAATTTTGTATCCGATTGCTATTTAATTAGAAGATATCTTTATGCCTTCAACGCCACTAAAACTTACCGCATCCCTTTTATCTACCCAATTGGAATCATTTTTTTTTCTGAATATATACATTCTTCCGGTTATATCGCCGTAAATGACAATTGGTTTATTTCCTACGAGTGTTACTTTTATCATGCCTGTTTGTTCAGATTTTTGTTCTGAAGTATAGGATGCTCTTTGTTGATTGCAATTACACATAAATCAAGTAAAATTTTTATTTGTTATTTTTTCTAATAATAAAGATGCTCCCGAATAATATAATGTAAGTAGAATTATCTCTTTTATATTATCTCCTGTATAAATAGCTGCACCTAATCCAATCCAAATGCTGAGGCAATAAAAGCAATCCATAAGTTTACCAAAAAATGAATTTCCAAATAATTTTCTGATTTTTATAATTAAGTCAAATGGACCATCTTCTGAACTGATTAAATGTGTTAACCTCCATACGACAACAACAAGAATAATATATTTTTCTATCAAACTCATTTAATTATTTCATTAAATTTAATTTTTCGTTTAAAAGATGCCCCAACTTGCTTTGGAAAGAATATTCGGGGGTCTTTATTTAAAAAAAACTAGGCAGGAACCTCTCTCTGCCTAGTTTTTTTATTTTTTATTATTATTCATTTGGATTACGCAAACAAAAACCTTGAGGCAAACTACTATAGCGACCCACATTACTTGAATTAACTATTGTTCTATCAGTTGCTCCAATCCATACATTATAACCACATCTAGGAACACCAACAGTACTAATTGAATAACTTCCTGATTTTCCTCCGTCAGGATAAAATTCACTGCTTGATCCTGTTCCATCTATGTTGACAACAGCACCATTATTTGGTGTAACAGAAATTCCTAAAGTACCTGCATGTTCACCAATTACTGAATACGATCCAGAAATAGTATCCCCGGTTGCAAAATCAGCACAATCACCACCACCAGTGGTAATATGAATATCTACAATTGGAGCTCTCATGTCAATCCTGAAGTTGGCGGTATTACCGAGGATAATATTATTGGCTGCATCTTTCGCTTCAATCCTTATTGAATGCATACCTTCTTGTCCAGGATAAAAACGACCAATCAAATCTCCTACTATCGCAACATTTCCCAAAGCCACATAATCCAACCAACCGTCCATATTTGGTACTAATGTTAATGGTGATGAAATTACTCCCAAATTGTCGGTCTGGATTGATTGATTGTCCATAAGAATATGTTCAGATGCTGAGGGGCTTGAAACCCAAAAGCGATATTTCATACCTGCGCCGGCATTAAAAACTCTTCCTACTACTCGAATTTCACCAAAGAAAGGACTATTAAAAGCACCTCCAAGTGATACAGAACCAGAAGTAGTAGTTGCTAAACCAGTGCTTGAATCAATGTCAGTTACAACCATGCCACCTACTAATTCCATAAATGGCTTAACGTCACCAGGTGATACACCTGCAGGTAAAGGTTTAATCTCAACATTACATTCTGCTCTGTCACCCCAAGTAGCATGATAATTAGGATCATTAGGAGTTGGTGGTGTATTCCAAGAAAGAATGCCAAGTACTTTTGCTTCTCCTACCTGACACCAAGCCTTTCTATGGGCATCCAAATTAACTCCAAGAGATACATCATACCATAAGCCATCTGGAGTGACGATTGTTGGTATATCATGAACTTCAACTGATGAGGTTCCCATATATTCCCATCCACTTCCAAAATCCATATAAAACGCAACATATTCAGAGCTTCCAGTTGTACACAGATCTCCTAGATAACCAGAACTTCGTTTAATATGAACTGCGGCATGCAATTTATTCATATCACGATTTAAACTTACACATTGGATATCTTCATAGGTTGTGTCATAATCCATATCCATAATAATGCTTAAAAGCTTAGAAACATCATAACTTGGATGAGTTTTTTCTAAATGAACAATATCATTTTTGTAATTATTTTTATTAGAGTTGATTGAATTAAATAATACTCGGCCATGATGATTACTGTCCTTATACATGTTATGCAAATCTTTGTGTGTTGAAATAATTTTTGATTTTGGAATTTGAGGAATCAATTTTTCCCCAACGTCTGGAATATAATTTTCAATAAATGAAGGTTTTTCCCAAACTTTTTTATTTTTACCTTCAAATTCCAAGCCGGGTAATTTAATTATTTCGCACCAAATACTATCACTTGGTGCAATTTGAATATTTGCCTCTTTAATATCACCCCATACAAAAGGGAAATGTGGATCACCTGGGGTAGGTGGAACATTCCACGAAAGAATAGCACGAACACGTGGAAGTACGGCATCATTGAAACAGCAAGAAGTTTCAGTAGGAGATAATTGAATTTCGGCATAATAACTTAAATCATCATTAAATTGATGATCGTAAACTCCAATTGAAGCTATACCTTCATCAACCCATGTTCCAGAATGGTCATAATCTAAAAAGAAACGAACATATTCATTGCTTCCTCCGATACAAGGTGTACCAGAATAGCCTGAAGATTGGTTTATTTTTATGACAACTCCTAATTTTTGATTTACCGGATCATAACTAATGCACCCCAATTCTTCATAAAAATTTTGATTATCGCTTAAATCCAATACAGGTTTATACTTATTTACCATTATTTTATCCTTCAGTGTGCCAAAATAATTAGGATTTTGAATAAGAAACATTTTCGTATTTAATCTTCCATGGGTAAATTTTTCCAAGTTAATTGTGTTTTTTTTGTCCATCTAATTTAGTATTTATTTTTTTTACCTACTCATTCGCTTTTCGATTGCCGCGCCCTACTCTTTTATGGATTTTCGGGTTGCTCCTTTGTTATTATATTTGAATATCTAATCTTTGCATAAGTTGAAACTAAAACAATCAGAAGAATTATAATGGTTATAGACATCAAAGCAAACACCGCTTAAAACAATTTTATAGCTTCCTTCAATGGCGCCTCTTGTATAAACGACGAACTCTCTGGATACACAATTACTTACTTTTCCACCAGGAGTACATGGACCAATATCTCCAAAACAGTATGGACCACGAGGGATCAATTCAACAGAAGGTGTGCCATCAGGCAGGGTAGCTACGGGATATCCTCTACTGTCTCGCACTTCTAAAGATGCTATTTCGAAGTTTTTAAATGTTATGTTCGTATAGCAATTGCAAACTGTAATGCACATTATCTCAAAATCATTCGTCTCAATACAATCACATTTACTATCGCCCCATTTAATTGAAATACATGGCTGAATTTGCGGGATAGCTGCCGAAACACATTTTGTATCCGAAGAGCCATCGCAACAGTGCGATATCTTTCCCGTATTACAATTAGGAAGAGTATTAACCTTTTTATTATTTTCATCAGCAATATAAGCGTCAACAACTTGTGCTATTTTAGAACAATCATCAATAATGGGTACTGTACCTGGACCTGGCATAATTTTATTTTTTATTTACCTTCTCATTCGCTTTTCGGTTTCCGCGCCCTACTCTTTTGAAGGATTTTCGGGTTGCTCCTATTTTTATAAAACTCCTAATAGGCATTTTCCCTATCAGGAGTTTGGTTTGTGTTTCCCTTTTAATTTTTAGCAACTATACGCTAATACCATAGGCTTCAGTAAATGCAGCTAAGGTATATGCATTAGATGCATACGCATAGCCTTTATCGCCCCAAGCTGTTCCCCAACTATTACGCACAATAAACTGATTTTGATCATAGCCTACTAAAGCTACAGCATGACCTCCACGTGTTGAAGATGGATTATAAGTAGATAATATACCATTAGAAGTTACACTATCCCATGTTTTATCAACATCTAATCTTACTAAGATGGGTCCATTATGCGAAATCCAATTACGGAAAGTGGTCAGTTGATCATTGTTGGTAGAAATTAAATTAAAGTAACTATTTATTTTGCGCGTTGCTGCCGTGGCAAAAAACGTTTTTTCACTTCCGCTAACAAGTCCTCCGGAAAAAGGAAGTAAACTATCTAGTACAGATCCAAAATTCTTTTGAATTGTTAGTGCTGATTTTAAACTTGTGCCAACTTCATCAATAAATGTTTCAGGATATGATGTATATTCGTCGGTTTCTTTCGAAGCCATCCAAGTGAATCTAACAGAAAGAAATTGATTTTTAGCTAGTTTTCCCACCTTTACCAAATGCCATCTTAGAACGGCGTCTGTTGAAGCCCATCCAACGCATGATCCTGTTGAACCTTGATCGCCTATCTTCCACCAACTATCATCTCTTAAATCAAATGTAGGGACAGGCTTCCTTACAAATTGAAGTCCCGCTTGGACAGCATTTGTTTCGCTCCAATCTTTTTCAATATCTCTCGAGGGAATGCAGTTTAGAATTCTTTTTTCTTCGTTTTTTTTTGCTGACATAATTTATTATTTTTTTTTCCTACCTACTCATTCGCTTTTCAGTTGCCGCGCCCTACTCTTTTGAAGGATTTTCAGGTTGTTCCTTGCACCCAATTTGGATGGATTAAAATTTATGCAAAGTTACACCACGCCCATATCATGAGCATTGTATATTTCGATAAAAATTTGGTATTATATACAGTTTTGTTCGCGGAATTGTTGGGGAGTGATACCTTCGTATTTTTTGAAGAATTTGACTAAATGGGATGCATCGCAGAAATACAGCATATCTGAAATTTCATTTATGGTGATTTCGGTATAGAGCAAATAGCGTTTGGCTTCGAGCATCAGTTGGGCGTCGATGTGTTCGCCGGCACTTTTGGGGGAATGCAGACGGCAGGCGGCATTGATGTTTTGGGAGGTGGTGTTTAGCAGGGAGGCATATTCTTGGAGTTGATGCAGGCGAGGACATTCTTTAAAGATAAGGTCGGCAAACTTATCGAATAAATTCATGGGCTTGACTTTTTCGGATTGTTGGTTGGTAGCTAATTGGAGCATTTTGCCGATAAGGCTTGCTAAATATGCATTGATGATGGATTCGGAAAATCCCTGTTTATTTTCGAATTCCTGCAGCATCAAATCAAATATATATTCGGGGGAATAATCTGATGGCACAGCAATTTTAAATCTATCAGCTAATTGTCGGCAAAAATTCAGGATGTTACATTCGCGCACATGGTCGAAATAAGAGGCTTTGAACATGATGATGTAACCCTTGGGCACGTCGGTGAACTGCCAATGGTGCATCTGAGCGGGTTTGAGAAAATAGAACTCAGGTGCGGTTATCCTGTATTGCTCCGTTTCTATCCAATGAAAGCCTTCGCCTTGGCTAAGATAAATCAGCTCGTAATAGTCGTCGTGTTTGTGGGGGTCGGTTTTTTTAATCTTCTCGTGAAAACGGTCAATAAAGAATGGGATATTGCCTAACTTGTCCTCAATAGTAATAAGTGTATTTTTCACCCGGTTTAAATTCGTTAAATTTATTCTGTATGTATTTTCACGTCGAAGGGTTGACTCCTTTTTATTTCTGCACAAAAATAATATTTTTCTTTTAATACTAATAACACCTATAATTATATTTTATGTTTTTTTAACATCATAGTTCTTTATGGAATAAAAATATAATGATTCAATTTCTTAATAGAAACAGAAAGACGTAGGTATTGCATAGAAATCATCGGAGGTATTTCGGACCAACGGCTAGTTACAAACTACCTTTCATTGGGTTCGAAGGGGCAAACTTCGAACAATGGGTGAAATAGGCAAAGCCTATATAAATATTTGCAACTTAGGGACAGCCTTAGCCGAACGGGGATAAATCCTATGTTAGCTGCTGGTGTTCGTTTCGCTCGTGTCATTCGGTTTATTCTTTTGTTCTCTCAATTGTCAAACTGTTATAGAATGTTTTAAAATCTTTGTCAGTTCCGTTCGTGTTGTTTACTATTTCAAATAGTGTAGAATACTTTTTCAAATAAATCATTTGTCTGTATGGGTCTTTGTTGTCCGTGCTTACTAAAGTTACACGAACAGCTTTTGAATTTGCAATACTTATTGTGTCATACTTTTCTGTAACTTGTCCTTTGAAAATAGATTTTTCAGAAGCAATGAAATGGTCAATAGGATAATCATTTATGTCTTGCATCCAAACACACCATCTCATTGTGTTTGTTACATAGCTGTCAGCGCTATCCGGGTTAATATTAATTTTTTCTCCTACGCACCTTCCGTTTTCAATAGATTCTGCAACTAAATTGTCTGGGTATTTGAAAGTCATAACAAACCTATTATTTACAGTATCACGATATGTTAGCCAATTAACTTTCGTTTGAGCTTGTAAGGTGCCACTTGCAAAAGTCATTAGTAAAAGTCCAAAAGTAATGTATCTTATTTGTGTCATTCTTATTCGTGTTATGTCGTTACGCTCGGTCTTACACTTGCAGCTAACGTTTTGCGGGTTTAAGAAGTTGGCGATTTCGAAGCACAAAACTGTCTGCCAGTACTGCACTTGATACGAAGCACAAATGTTCATTTAAGCACATCACCGCCAATTTCTTAAACCCGCTGTTAGCGGCTGCCTTTCTTTCTGTCATTAGTTTTAATTCTTAATAAGTTTTGTTGTTTGTGTCGAATTGCCTTTATGTATTCTTAGAAAATACAAGCCGGTTGTCAATGATGAAAAATCTTGGTTGTTAATTTGTTTGCCCGTCCAAAATGTTTGTCCTGTTAAATTTATTAATTCGTAAAACAACTGTTGCTCGTTACTTTTTACATTTACCGAAGCAGTAAATGGATTTGGATAAACAACAAATTTTTCTTGTTTAGCAAAACTCTCAATACCTGTCGGATTGCACACCTTTAACAAATTTGAAATGGTAGTGTCAACAGAGCAATTTTGGAACTTCGTATTGTTTATGAAACCACTTATGCCGTTTTGCATTTCGGTAAGTGTCGGGACAGGTGAACTTGTATTGCAAATCCAAGTAATAGATTTATTCCAATCTGTTGCATTATTAATTCCATAATAATATGGATACTGACTTGTTTGTTTCATTTTTTTCCAAGTCCAAAAGGCTGTTCCACTAACCTTATAAGGAGGGTCGTTAAGTATTATAAGAGTTGTGTCTAAATGGGCAAAATCATTTTCTCCAAATTCACCACACCAAATTGGAGCATTGAGAGAATTTGATAATGAAGTGTAAACATTAACGTGGGCAGCAATGGAGTCGGCATTGTTGAAGAACCAAGGGTAAATATGGAATTCAAAGCACGTGTTCGGGTCAGGTAAGGTTGTGAAAATTGAGAAATCTTGTGCATAATTATTGCCTTCAATAAAAAGCATATGGTTGTTGTCAACCGAACGAATGCTGTCTATGATAGCATCATATAGATTTAGCATATCGGAACTTGGAGAAACATTTGGTTCGTTCAGTATATCATAACCTGCGATGATACCTCTGTTTTTGTATCTGTCTGCAATTGCCTTCCAAAGCCTTTTTGTCCGATTTTGATTAATTGTTCCATTCCAAAGATTTATTAAAAAGTCTGGGTCGGCAGTGAACGATGTGCTTTGTCCGCCTGGTGCAGAATGCAAGTCAAGAACCGCATAAACATTATAATCTTCGCACCATTTTAAAACGCTGTCGAGAACTGCCCACCCCGCAGGCTTGTAAACATATGGTGTAAAGTCGTCTTCAAGCAATGTGTGATTAAATGGAATGCGAACTACATTAAAACATTCTTCAGATATTTTTTGAATGTCGGCTCGGGAAATAAAGTTTTTGTATACAGAATCTTTAAATGCGGTTGTTGCTGTGCTACCGATAATGCTCTGCATATTAGAATTAATATCTTTCTCTGCTGTGAAGCCACCACCCCAAATCCAGCCCTCCCACATTAACCAACTGCCAAGATTTACACCATCTAATTTAATTACGTTGTTTTGTCCGTTAAGAATTTGTTGATTTTGTCTGTGAACAAATGAAGTATTGTCCCAAACGGCTTGTGCATTACTATTTACATTAGTGATGAGAAAAACCAGTAAGAAAAATAGATTTCTTGTCGGTCGAAAAACTAGTCTTTGTCTCATTATTTGTTTCATTCTCTATTGTCTTTTAAGGTTGCAGCTAACGGTTGAGGCTTGCTAACGGCGGGGCGAATCGAAGCCGTTTCCTGTCCTAATACACTGCCGTTTGATTAAAGAACTGCACTGTCCTAAAACCCCGCTGCCCCGCTGATAGCAAGCCTTTGTTATAGCCAGTAAAATTATATATTGTCATTAATAATTTCTCTAATCTGGTCACATGCATCGCTTACTGCTGATTGTAGATTTGTATTTGATGAATCATAATTTAATGAAGTTATTCCTAAAACATCAGTCATGATTTTTATATCAATACCTCTTGGTATTATGAAGAATGCCTTTTTACGTGTATGCTTACCCAAAAACATCCCATATTCAAATATTACATTGTCTCTAGGCATTTGTGAAATAGAACCTCGACTGAAAACTTTATCATCAGGCGTAAAAACAAAAATTCCGTATTCATATTTATTCAATATATTCTCAATGACTTCAATGTATGCTTGCCCAGGTTTATCAAATAATCCATCAGCCCATGTGTCAACATGAGCATCATACTTTAAGCATGCTTTTATTTTTCTTGCTACATCAAGTCCTTCCTTAGATGACCCGATAAATATTTTCCTCTTTCCTGTTTCAGTTACAATATTATCCTGTAAGATTGTTCCTGATTTCGAAAGAAGGGTATCAATTGCGTGTAACTGATTTTCTGAAAATGAACTTTGGCTTTTGATTATTTCTCTTTTACATTCATCACATATTGCATTTGGTCTCATGCTCTTTATTATATCCTTTTTATGTTCCATGAAATCAAACAAACAACCATTAGCTGATGGCTTTTTGTGATTATAAATATCTTTCAGAATAAATTTAAGAGCAATGCGTGCCAAATAGTACATAAAATATGCAGTCATCTTGTCTCGTGGAATAATCTTATCAGGAACATTATTAGTTGTTATTACACATATTCTATTTTCTAAATCATAATTAGCGAAGAGATTTGACCATTCATTATCTTTTAGAGGAGAATTAGAAAAGAAACATAAAAAAGGGAAGAACCCCTTAAGTCCATTCTTTATTTCAAGTGCTTTCGGTAGGAATTCGTCACCGTTAATTTCATCAAAATTTAGAAGTTGAAATTTTCTGCTGACGTCACTTGGAACCTTGGTTATGACAAATTCGTTTTGTATGCCATTTGCGATTGTAATGGCATTGTCCAATTCAGATTTAAATTCATCATTAAAATTCACAATGTCTAATGGTAATTTGCTCATGTCTGTTTTTTTTTATTTATTGGCTATAACGTTTCTGTTGCACCATTGGTGCAATATCCACTATAGCTATTACAGCAAGCACCCATTTGGAAGGCTTTGCCAAAATTTCTCATTTTAATGAAGTGTAATATTTTTTTACAAAGATACATAAATCTGAGAAACAAGAATATTTTTTTTAATGTTAGAAGGATGAAAGGCTTGGTAGTTAGAAACTACCTTTCACTGGGTTCGAAGTTGCAAACTTAGAACAACAGGGGAAGAGGCTTGCGCTGAAGGGGATAGTCCTGTAAGGACGACAGTTTGGTAGTAAATAAAAGCCCAATATCAATCCAAAGTCCCGTAGGGACGACATTATGATAGCTATTCATAATATTCAAACAAATATTCAGGATTATATTCAACCTCAAATTTTTTCAGAAAATCAACGTATTCTTCCTGAAAGCTACTAGTTTTGTGATGCTCTTCCTGTCGCATGATATAATTTATGACATCATCGCGTTGGCTTCGGCTGTAAGAAAAGGCTCCATAACCTTCCTGCCATTGAAATTTTCCTTTTACAAACCGTTGCTCATTAATCCATTTCGAGCTATTTGATTTTGCTTTTTGTACAAATTCAGAAACAGAAAGTGTTGGAGGTATGCCGGCAAAAATGTGAATATGGTCTTTCCATCCGCCGACAGCCAATAGGGTGGATTCTTTTCGGATAATACCGGCAATATATTGGTGAAGGTCGTTTCGCCAATTGTTTGTAATAATGTTTTCGCGACCTTTCACTGCAAAGATTGCCTGAATGGTGATTTGGGTATAGGTGTTTGCCATGGTGATGGAATATTTTATGGATTGTTGTTTTGTTTTTATCAAAATGTTGTTGATTCTATAATGTTGTTGCTACCAAAATGCCGTCCCTACAGGACTTTGGATTGACGTCGGATTTATCGTTACTACCAAAATGTCGTACCTACGGTACTTTTTCAAGCCTCGTAGAAGCGACATTTTGGCAGAAAAAATCACGTAAAGAAAACCAAGCCCCGGTAGTGGCGACAGCAAAGCCTGTAACCATATTTTCGGCTAAGATAGAACCTTAGCCGAACGTCATACGTTTACAATCTTCAACATCATGCCAACGAAGAATAATATTTTTTTACAAAGATACATAAATCTAACTATTCCGCTCAAACCATGCCAGTGATTCCGGAGCAAAGTGTGCCACTTTTTCAAAGGACAATTGGACTGCAAAGATACTATATTTTTTTACATTTTCTTTCTTAATGATTCTCCTTTTAATTCAAACCGATGTGCA
>CAIOYH010000036.1 GCA_903862465.1 uncultured bacterium
CCACATATAACGATTGGATGCATCTTGATAATTTTTTATTATTACACCACGGAAATTTCTATTTCTAATATTGTAATCAGAATAATTACAAGAAGTAGCAATAGCCACTATCACCAACATCATCAATAGTACTTTTTTCATACGTTTAAATTTTATAGATTAATAATCCTAAAAGCACAACAAATGTACGGATTAATATCCACATACAAAAAAAAACTTCCAAAGAAATAAATCTCTTTGGAAGTTTTAGGTGTCAAAATTTATATAGAGTTTAAGTTACGTCTATCTCCACTTTTGCTTCAGAATTGTTGGTATTGATAAAGATTAAATGTTTGTTGATAGGCGCTCCTGTGTCGATGCCCGCAATTTCTATTTGGGTGAAAGCACTCAACACCGAAGGAGTGTCGGGAGGCAAAGATTCAGGGGTGGGCGCAAAATAATAGGGTAAATCGAAGTTATTATTACTGCCAATGGAAATGGTGTTGTCCACCGTAAAACTGATGTCGGCAACGGCATTTGAGTTGGCTGCCACTTTTAGCACATAGGTGTTGTCGGTATGTTTTCTAAAGTTGACGATGGTTTCGTCAAAAAAGGTCAACATTTTGCGGGGCATGGTGATGTATTCTAACAAAATGGTGATCATGTTTACGTAAAGTTGATTGAAAATGGCTAGTTTTTGTGCAGCAAATTCGGGAGATAAATCATCCACCAATTCCATTTCTTGAATTTGGTCGTCGGTTTGCGAGGTGTATTCATCGCGTATAGCAATAAATTCGGCTTCTAGGGTTAAGCCCAATTGAGTGGCAAAGGTGTGCGATGCATCAATGACGCGTTTCATCAACACCAAGATGTTTGCCTTTGTAGCTTTGTGATATTCGGAGGTGCCATGTGGAAAAATTTGAATGTAGTCAGCCGAGCCTTTGATTAATTTGTAAGCTACCAAGGATTCGATGCCCACCACTTTGGCAATAAAATCTGCCATTGCTTTGTCGGCTTTTTTGGTTAAGCCCACTTGTTTGAGCAAATTTTGGTCATAATCGGCAAGATCACCAAATATTGTGGTCCACAGAGCAAGGGTGCTAGCAATGATGGCTGCAAAATGCGGATTGGCAACCGCCATCATGCGTTGAATGTGATTATAAAGGAATTTCTGAATACGAAGTCTAGAAACCTTTATGGTTAGGAAGGGGTTTTCGGCAAATGGAGATAGTTTTTTCATATAATTCGGTTTTAAATTGTTTTCGACTGCAAATATACTACTGATTTTCTTTCCTGCAAGGATTTTTTTTTATTTTCTACCATAATTTTTTTTTGCACTACTTTTGTTGACGTGTTACATACATTTCAGTTGTTTTAAACCAACTTAATATCAACCTATTAAATCAATAATTAAAATGCTAAATCATTTTTTTTCTACTTATAAAATCAAACATGAATTTTAGAGGAAAGTCTCGAAAAAGTTTGATCGTTTTTGTCAAAGGCATCCGAAACCTTTCGGAAGGGGTTGATCGTTTTTGTCAA
>CAIOYH010000037.1 GCA_903862465.1 uncultured bacterium
AAATCGTTACAAGCTTAAAAAATAATGTGAATGCGCGCTTCCAGAAATATGTTGGACGTTATGTTCTTTATTATATTCTTCAACTCCTTCAAATAACCTCAGCATATCGAATCGGACGGAAAATACGTCAACTTGCGGGTCTAGTGACAAATTACATATTGTATGGAATAGCAATAAACAAAACATCAATTGATTACATGTCATCCAATAGTATATCTGTCGATTATGAAGCACTTAAAAAACTATTAGTTCCATCAAATTTAAAAGATGTTCATCTTCGTCAAAGTAAAATGCTTTTGATTAGTCGACTTATTGAAACTAATTTCGAAGATATTATTACTGGAAAAAGACTTTTTCAACCCATCCCTCTATCAACAACATTTATTCCATCATTTATGAGGTTATCAACAGTTGGAATGGCACAATTGTTGTATGACAAACAACGAATTGAGTTATTTAAACTTCATTATTTAGATATGTATGGTGTCAATTTAATAAATCTTGCAAACAAAGTATCGCTTTGTAAATCCTATAAAGCAATTTCAGGTAATGAAAATGCAAGTGATTATGATGAGGCAATGTTTTCAACACGATTATGGAAGTTTATATGTAATTTTAAGAATAAGCAATATGACGGAATACTCAATGATAAACAAAGAGATGGTGATTGGGTGTTTGATAATGCGATTATAACAAATGGAACTACTGTTCACTTTCAAATCACTCCAAATATTGGATTTCGCAAGTCCAATTTTGCATTAGCAAGACAGACAGCGAATGCCAAAATAAAAACAAAAGTTAAAAAAGCAATCGAAGCTAAATTGGACCCACTTGTAAATTTGGAGTTTTCAGATATTCGGAATCCTGAAGATTTAAAACAACTGGCTGCAGATTTTGATGACACTCTTTTCCTATCAGCAGATCCAGGAAAAGGTTGTTTGGCGGATATTACTGATGGGATCACACATTTAAAATATACGTCAGGACAACGAAATAAACATACTCTTCAAGGGGTGAGGATCAAAGAACAAAATAAAAAAAGGAAACAGTTCATTGTTGATGTGAGTGAAGAAATTTTAGATGAACCCAAACTTCAAAAAAACCCATCAATGGAGGAAATAGAGACAATTTATCTTTCAAAATTTTCATCCAAATCTTGCATTGCATCAATTTTCGGAAATTATTTGTTGAGGAGAAACATCATTGAATCAGAAGCATTAAAATGTTATTCAAAGCCATTATTTCGACAAAACAAATTCTTGGCTTTTTCAAAGACCAAATCATCTGAAGATATTTTTCTGAATGCTATCATGCCATTATTCAAATCAAAACCACACGCTGATGAATCCTTGCCATTTTGGATGACATCAGATGCCGAGCTAATAAATCACATTCGGTTGAACCATGAAAATCGGCATAAAAAAAAGATCGTCAAACTACTTTACGGAAATTGGGGAAAAACTCCGAATTTGAAAGGCTCAAAACCAACTCCTGGTATTGGACTCCGAAGAAAAATAGAACGTCTTCTAAGTCGAACGGGCAAAAACAATTCCTCAGTAACACAACACGAAGAGTTCACTTCCAAAACGTGTCCTTGTTGTCGACAGCGTAACTTGGAAAAGGCTGAATTATTCGGAAAAAAAACATCACTTGCAGAGACATTTTGCAATGAAAAACACCATCTACTGCGTTGTACAAACGTGGACTGTAATAGTAGATGGTGGTATCGGGATGTTGCTGGTTCGTTTAACATTCTTTATAGAGGTATGGGTTTAATTCTTGAATCAAAA
>CAIOYH010000038.1 GCA_903862465.1 uncultured bacterium
AATGTAAAAAAATATAGTATCTTTGCAGTCCAATTGTCCTTTGAAAAAGTGGCACACTTTGCTCCGGAATCACTGGCATGGTTTGAGCGGAATAGTTATTATGTGGGGGAAATTAATTTAGAGGAAATTATTTTTTATTTGGTTTGAATATTATTTGTAATTTTGAGGGCTGAAATAAGAAAAAGGACTAGTGTACTATAAAGTAAGGTAAAGTGATTTGGCTTTTTGTTGCTTTATAATAAATATAAACTAGTTAGCGGTAATTCATAAGGTCGTGAAATACTCGGACAAAAATTAATTTAAGATTATAACGTGAAAGCTTTTAATTGATAATATCGATGAACAATAATAAAACATTTTTTTTAATCCTACTTCTACTCTGTACATCCTTACAATCCATGTCTCAAAAGTCTTCAAGAGATTACTATAATTTAGCTGTAAAACAAACTGATTCTATGATGTATTCTAAGGCAATTGAGAATTATTCTAAGGCAATTGAATTGAATCAGGTGTTTCATGAGGCTTATTTTAGTCTAGGGTATACCTATAAATTAGTTGGAAAATATGATTTGGCAATTCAAAATTACAGCGATGCAATACGTATTCAGCCAAGTTCATTGTACTATTATAATAGGGCTAGTGCATATTCAATGATTTATAATTATAGTCTTGCAATCAGGGACTGTGATAGTGTATTGAAACTTCAGCCAGAGAATATTGAAACACTTATATTAAGAGCACAATTATTTGATCAACTTAATCAAGACTTAGATGCGATAAGTGACTATAAAAAAGTCATGAAACTTGGTTTCAATCCTCCAAAACTGTATTATGACATAGGGAGAATCTATGAAAGTATCAATCAACAAGATAGCGCTCTTGTATATTACAATTTGGATATTTTAAAAGATACTTCAGAAAGTTATTCTCATATAAGAATTGCTGAAATTTACGAAACTAGAAGCGATTTTAATAAAGCATTATCAGTTTACAATCAGTGCATTCTAAAATTTCCATCATATAACTATGCATATTACAAAAGGGGGTTTATTAAAATTCATTATTTATCTGATAAAAAAGATGGCTGTTCAGATATGAGCGAAGCGTATAGACTAGGTTTTGAGGCAGCTAAATTAGAAATAGAAGCACATTGTGAATAGAGTTTACCAAACAATTAATAATAAAAGTAAAAATCATAATAGCAGATGATTAAAAATATTTTAACTACCGCTAACAAGGCCTTTGCATCAGTCGGTTGCAGGAAAAATAGTAAACGAATGGAAAATTAATTAATTTTATGGTCGGGGTGAGAAGGGCAGGAAGTTTAAAACCCGGCCGATGCAAAGCCCCAAACCGTTATCTATAAAAAACCGTAAAACAAAACCCCGTACAGCTTAGACTCTGCCTATTTCACAAATAAACTAATCAACCCTATTATAAAACATCAAGCCCATCAATCCAAAGAAATATACCCCCATCTGTCGTTCGAGCAAGGACTCGCTGAGGAAAAACACCAAGATAGCCAAGCAAAAGTAAATACCTTCGGGTACTCGGACTATTTTTCGACATATCACAAAGAGGCATGTCAGAAATAGCAACAAAATAAAGATCCCATAATTTATCCCGATAGAAAGATATTGGTTGTGGGCATTAAAATTCTGCGCTGCCCCTTCTTGCCAACCTGCCGCGCGATAACTGTCGTTTAAAACTTGTTGGGCATTGCCGCTTCCCGTGCCCCACAGAAGATGATTGGTAAAAACATCAAAGGAGCAGTGCACTATGGTCATACGTTGCGACATGGTGTTGGTGTTGTTGATTTGCCCAACATCTAAAGAAAGCATCTCGCTCAAACGATTGCGAAGGGAAGGCACCGAAACCGAAATCAATAGTATGGCGAGCAAAACACCTGCACTCAACATCCATTTGCGCAGCTTCGTGCCTTTTGTACGTATAATAAATACCAACAGCAACAAAGTACCGACCGCAAAGGCAATGCGCACTGCCAACATCAGCACCATACTCAGCAGCAAGACTGCCAACACTATGCTCCCGCGATAGAACCATTTGTTCTTTGAAGCAGGTTTCACCAATAAGAAACATGCGGAAGTGAGCGCGAAAAGGGCATAATAGGTGGGATGCAAGCCTGAAATCTGTTCGAATTGGGTGCGTAAGATATAAGCACCGTTTTCGTAAGCGGAGGTGTTGAAGAGGATGCCCTGCCAACATAAAACAGTTGCAGCATAAAGGCTAAGAACACTTACGGCTAAAGCAAAGACCAACAAAGCGCGTTGATAATTTCGAAAGGATGTGATTTGGATGAACATTGGAATGATGAGCGGTGCCGTGAAAAAGAAAATCTTTTTCTCAAACTCAAACCGAACCGTTGGTTGTGTGCCTGCTAGGCAAAGCTCTATCAAATAAGGAATAAACGGCAGCACAAATGCCAAATTCCACAAGAGGGTTTTGCCTATCGGGATTCTTTTGATAAAAAATGCGATGAAGGTAAGCAATGCCAATGCCATCAGAATCCCGTTCGCGAGTTTCATGGGCAATATAGGGAATGCAAACAACGCCAAAAAAAGCAGCGTCATCCCACTATGCAGTACATTTGTTTTATTGAGACGTAGCGGCAAAATGTTGTTGAATTTTGGTATCAATAAATGACTTAAGCTCCTCACGAAAACGCTCCACCCCGAAAGGTTTAATATTAGTTTCAAAGTCTTCTACTCGAAACATACCATGATCGGCATCGAATTTCCGGATGATTGCCACCATATCCTCCACCGTTTTTTGATGAAAGAAAACGCCGGTGTCTTTAGTTACCGTTTCGGTATATCCACCCACGAAAGGAACTATCACCGCCGTGCCATAAGATTGCGCTTCCACCACCGAAATGCCGAAATCTTCCGTGGCTGCCGCAATAAAAGCTTTGGCAGAGGCTATCTTCTCCTGTTTCGTTTGGTCGTCAATATACCCAAGAAAACTAACATTGGGTGGCAGCTTCTTCAGGATTCTGCTGCGCAGTGGACCTTCACCTGCGATCTGCAACTTTAGTTCGGGCATCTGCCGGAAGGCTTCAATAATCAAATCAACATTTTTATACGTAACAAGGCGTGAAACGGAAATATAATAATCGCTCTTCTCTTTTGTCGATACTTTCATCTCCACATCCACGGGAGGGTAGATGACTATGCTGTCGCGATTAAAAAAACGTCGGATACGTCCGCTGACGAAGCTCGAATTGGCAATAAAATAATCCACACGGTCGCTTGTATTGAAATCCCATTTGCGGAGTCTCTCGAAAAAGAATTTCAAGATGGCTTTCGTCACCTGTGTGCGTGCTGCTCGGAGGTAATCCTCTTTCAAATCCCAAGCATAACGAGCAGGGCTGTGACAATAAGATATGTGTAACTGTTTTTCATTGCGTTTCACGCCTTTGGCAACACAAGAAGAGGAAGATATAATCACATCATATTCGCTCAAATTCAGACTTTCGATGGCTCGCGGAAACAAAGGAAACAAGGACCTGTATTGCTGCCGCACAAAGGGCATGCGCTGTATGAAACTCGTATGAGTTTTCTTTCCAAACAAATAATAATCGCGATTCGCTTGATTGAAGAAATCGAACAAGCAAAACACCTCTGCCTCGGGATAACATTGTAGTATCTCCCTCACCACCTTTTCGGCGCCGCCGGCTTCATTGAACCAATCGTGTACTAAGGCTATTTTAGGCATTTATTAATTATTGTTGTCCGATTAATTTGTGTATTGTTTTATGATATCAGCAAGGATGTTTCCCCCGGCGTCAAAATTAAATTTATTTTTTAAATAATCAACTGAATTTGTTGTGGGCTTATGAAATTTTATAGTATTCAATGCATTCAGCAACATTTCTGCATCCCCGGCATAATAGTATAAAGGTATATCTCCAAAGGATTCTCTATAGACAGCCACATCGGGCACAATCGCCGGAGTCCCCAACACCAACGCCTCCAAAACGGGTATCCCGAAACCTTCATATTCGGAAGGAAACACCAAGGCTTCCGCATGTTTCATCAAAGTATAATACTGCCTATCATCAACATTATTTAAAATATGTACTTTTTCGTCCTTGGGAAATGTTGTCGTTCCAAAGATATCTGCTTCCATGCCCACACCCACTATATGAAATCCTTTCTCTTTAATCTCAGGCAAAAGCGAAAAGACAAAAGCAGCGTTCTTCCTAGGATTGAAGATACCCGTCAGCAATAAATATAGAAAAGGATATGGTCTTTGTGCATCATATTCCATTAAAGGAACGCTATTAGGTACCACGTGGATTTTATTGGAAGAAACCCCATACGCTTTGCAGATTTCCTGCTTGCTGAATTCTGAAACACTTATGATTTGCAAAGACCGCTTGCACAAGCGCGGGATAAGGAAGTTATACCAAAGCCGAAAAGAGGCACTAAACCAATCCTTATTTTTTCGAAAAGCAAGATCATGTACGGTTACGATTTGTTTCTTTATCAGCAAAGGTGCCGTATTGCAGAAATTAATTAATAAGGCATGGGGATGAAACCATAAAAATAAAGGTAGCCAAATTTGTTCCCAAAAGAAACCTTGACCATAACCGTATTCCTTCACCATTAAGCCCTGATGCGGATGTTTTCCTTTCGGCATGATGACGATGATTTCAGGATGTTTCGCTTGCAATGCTTGGGAAAGTCCAAGCGCAAACTTCTGAACACCTGTTGCCTGCTGACAAAGGAACTTACCATTAATATATACTCTCGGATTTGCTGCCACCTATTTCTTCTTCTTTTTGTAGGCACAAAGTTAGAGGTTTTTGCGGAAGTTTAGCCTAAAACTTTAAAATAAATGTTGCAGTGGCACTTTTATGCACAATGGATGGTCAGTAATTTCCGTTTGATTGCATCATGCTGATTCGATATATTTCGTATTTTTGCAGAACAAATGGTATTTCATGGGAAAGATATTTCATAAAAGAAGTTGGTATGTGTTGCTTTTACTCTCTCTCTTTGTTTCGTGCAAAACATCGAAACCCACGAAACATGCCCATCACACAGAAGTTAAGATTGACAATAGTTTCTATTCCACCTATTCGAACAAATTAGGCGTCAAACTTTCGGGCAATGAAGATAAAGCCCTCATCAAATGTTTGGCGGGATGGTTGGGCACGCCTTACAAATATGCAGGAGAAAGCAAACAAGGCACTGACTGTTCGGGGATGGTGTTTTCGGTGTATAAAGAAGTTTATGGGGTTGATTTATATCGCAGTTCTTATGATCAAATGAAAAATGTGAAAGAAATCAATAAGAAAGACTTAAGTGCAGGCGATTTGGTGTTCTTCATCACGTCAGGAAATGCGGTTTCGCATGTGGGCATTTACATTGGAGACCATAAATTCATACATGCTTCAACTAAACGTGGAGTAGTAATAAACAGCCTTGAGGAAGACTATTATATAAAACATTTCTTTGTTTGCGGCAAAGTGATAATGAAGCACGAAAAATGATGCGCAGCACAATGTTTATTCAACAAAGCAAGGTCCGTTTGGTACTCACTTTCGGTAAATAATTTCACATAAACATAAAAAATATGCTCAGAGTTTAAAGTTTTCTCTATATTTGCACCTCAATAATCATAAATAAAACAATTATCATGTCGAAAACTCGTATTGGAATCCTTCTGTTAGCTCTTGCTTTAATGGCAATGACGGTTGACAAACCCGCTTATCAAATCTATAATGTAAAAGGTAAAAAAACTACTTACAACAATATGTTGAAAGACATTATGGGTTGTGAAGTGGTTTTGTTTGGCGAATTGCATGACAATCCTATTTCACATTGGTTGGAACTTCAAGTGGCTAAGGATTTATTCAAATTGAAAAAGCAAGATTTGGTGTTGGGCGCCGAGATGTTCGAAACAGACAATCAAAATGCTTTGGATAAATATCTGAAAGGAGAAATAACCCAAGACACGCTTAAGAAACAAGCGCGTTTATGGAAAAATTATCCAACCGATTACAAACCTCTTGTGGATTTGGCAAAGAATACGAATCTGAAATTCGTTGCCACAAATATTCCCCGAAAATATGCCACTATGGTGATGAAGGCGGGTTTTGATACATTGAACATGCTGTCTGCCGCTGAAAAGAAACTAATGGCAGCGCTTCCAATTGAGTTCGATGGTGAACTACCTCAATATAAAAGCATGTTGACAATGGATAGCAGCCATTCATCTCCAAATCTGCCAAAAGCACAAGCCATAAAAGATGCCACGATGGCTAGTTTCATTCAGGCGAACTACACTCAGGGTAAATTGTTCTTGCATTTCAACGGTTCCTATCATTCTGATTTCTTCGAAGGCATTATGTGGTATCTGAAAAAGAAAAATCCCGATATGCGTATTTTGACGATTTCGACTGTGGAACAAGACGACATCGGTAAGTTGTCAACGGATAATATAATGGCTGCAGATTATATCATTTGTGTGCCCGAAGATATGACCAAAACCTATTAATCTTGATTCGAGCCTACGTAACCGTACTCCTCTTTTTCTCCCAAATTTTCCTTTTTGCTCAAACCAAAGATCAAACAGGCTACTGCACCTTCTATGCCGATAAATTTCAAGGGCATCACACGGCAAGCGGCGAATTGTATAACAAGGATGCCCTGACAGCTGCCCATCGCTCGCTTCCATTTAACACCTTGGTGGAGGTTACCAATTTGCGTAACAACAAAAAAGTGGTCGTCAGAATCAACGACCGCGGACCTGTTTCGCACAGTCGCTTGCTCGATGTGTCGAAAGCGGCGGCTATTGCTTTGGATATGGTTTCTTACGGTGTGCAAAAGGTTAGCATCAAAGTGTTGGATGCTCAAGCACCCATGCCGCGCTACGACACCATCGTAAAGCCTATCATTGTAAACAAACCAATTCCCGAGAAGAAAGTTGTTGCGACCAACACCCTCCCGTTGGCAAATCATCAGATATATACCAAAGATTTGAAAGCTGCAGATGTGCATGGCTACGGCGTGCAATTGGGCTATTACAAAAGCAAAAGCAATTGCGTTGCTGCCATAGCGTCTTATGAAACAAAATATAAAGCCACAGGATATTTCTTCGTGGAACAGAAAACGCAAGGCACCTATTATCGCCTTATATTGGGAAATTTCGACAACAAACAGCAAGCAGATGCCCTGAAGGTGACTATCGCGAAGGATATACAGGGGTGTTTTGTGGTGGCGTTTGAGAAGTTGTGACAAAGCTCCAAATCCCAAATACCAAGGCTTGCCACTACGAATTACGAATGTCCGAATTACGAATGCCGCTGACCGATTAGCACACACTGAATCCTTTTCTCATACATTACTCTTTATTCTTCAAACTTGGTATTTGGAGCTTGGAATTTGGATCTTGGATCTTGGTTCTTGGTATTTCACCCCATGAGTTCCTGCGCCAACTTCGGCAGCGCTATCCCCGCTTTTTCTTTTATCACCGTTAGGTTATAGAAATGTTGCACGTTGGCGGCGTTGGGGTCTATGTAATATTTGGGTGCGTGGCGGGGGGCGTAGTTGATTAATCCCGCTGCGGGATACACATTGAGGGAGGTGCCTATCACCAACAGGATGTCGGCAGTTTCGGTTAGTTTGGCAGCCACTTCGATGTTGGGCACAGCTTCGCCAAACCACACGATGTGGGGACGCAGTTGAGAGCCTTTTTCGCAATGCTCGCCGAGGTTCACATCTTTGTAGCCTATGTCATAAATAAGTCTATCGTCAACGGTGCTGCGGACTTTGGTGAGTTCGCCATGCAGATGCAGTATGGGGGAAGAGCCGGCGCGTTCGTGCAAATCATCCACGTTTTGGGTGATGACGTGTACCTTGAATTTTTCTTCCAATTGCGCCAAGGCAAGGTGTCCGGCATTGGGCTGCACGGTGCCAAGTTGCCGACGGCGTTGGTTGTAGAAGTCGAGCACCAAACGTGGGTTGCGTTGCCAAGCATCGAAGGTGGCTACGTCTTCAATGCGATGTTCTTCCCACAGCCCGTCGCTGTCGCGGAAGGTGCGGATGCCGCTTTCGGCACTGATGCCGGCGCCCGTGAGGATGATGATTGTTTTCATGGTGTTAGTTTCTAGTTCATAGTTCATAGTTCCGAGTTCGCCATACCCTACGAATTACGAATAGGCGAATTACGAATGCAAACAAGAGAGTTCCGAGTTTGCTGACCGTTTAATCAGATTTCCATATATAATATTTCTATTTCGCAGCTTTCTTTTTCTTGGGGAAGGGCATGGGCATAAATCTATTCGGGGGACGATTTAATGAGTCTTTGGATGGATTGAAGTTGCTAGGGGAATTCATGAATTGTGGTGCCATGAAAATATCAGGCTTTACCAAAAACTTCCATTTTCCATTCATGCGATAATGTTTGGAGTTTGCCGCTTGAATTACACCGACCAAAGTGGCAACCGCTCCCGCAAAAGCAATAAAAATGGAGCCTAATTCGGGACCCATAGAAGCGCTTCCTTCCGTTCCATCGGAATCGTAGGTGTGTTTGGCATAATATCTCACAAAATAAATAAACAACCCAATGCCCGTGGCTGTAACTGCGCCCCCAATCGCAGGCAATACGCCATTACGATACTTATTGATACGGGTGATATCTTTCAATTTTATTTCTTTACCTTTTATGGTGACAGAGGAATCGGAGATATATTCAATTTTGCCAACAAGATTTATAGTGTTGGTGACAACCCGTATCCGTTTCCCTGTTTTATACACGGTGGGCGGTCTTGATGGTCCCGGTCCCCACGTCTGCTCTTTGGTGCTTTGTATCACTAACACGTTTTTTACTTTCGTGCTATCCTGCCCAAATATATTTGCCATCCACAGAAAGAGGGCAATAAGCGTAATTACTTTTTTCATACTATCATCATTAAATTATTAATCACCTATCACTATTTTCCTCGTTTCAATTTGTTTATCATCTATGATTAGTTTTAGAAAATACAGTCCGGTGCTGAGTTGATTGCGTTGAAGGGTGATTTGATTGCAATCGGTGTAATGGTTTTGCAAGAGGAGTTTGCCTTGAAGGTCGTAAAGGGAAAGGGCAATGGAGGGGTAGGTTTTGTCGAAGGAGATTTGGGTGGATAGGGAGAAGGGGTTGGGGGAGATAGTAAAGTTACTATTTTTGATTGGCAGTAAATTAATGTCAGTTAAAGTTGAACAAGCATGACACCCTGATGCATCTGAAACTATATTACAAGAAGTAGTATCACAGCCATTAGCATTACAGGAAGTTAATATTAGATGATAAACGCCATAATTAGTATATACATGTTGAGTACTTTGTTGGTTAGAGTATGGCGAACCATCTCCAAAATCCCATTCAGAATAATAAGGATTGTTCGTTGATACATCTGAAAAAATAAATGTGCAAATTGGATTGCTGCTACTGTAAACGTAACTATCAATTGCCGGAACGGGAACTTGAGCTTTTATATTTAAGCTCATCACAAGACTAAAAAAAAGAATAAATGTTTTTTTCATATCATCATTATTAAATTAAACCATCCAAAATCCACTACAAAGGTCGGTAAAAATATCCACATACAAAAAAAAACTTCCAAAGAAATAAATATCTTTGGAAGTTTCTATAAATTTTAAAAGGTTAATTAAAATGTTTTAGGTTCCCGGAGGTGGGGGTGTGGTGCCGGGTTGAATCATGATGTTGATGATAGTGTTTGCGCCTTTTTGAACTGCTATAGGAACTGCACAAGTGATATGATTGGCAGCCGAAGCCCAAACTTGGCTACTTTCAATGGGCACATCGGCACAAGCGAAGTTGCCTTCAGCGTCAATGCCTACAGGGTTTTCAATATGTTCAATAGTAATCAATCCATTAGTGGGTGCTAGCAGGGTTACGGCATCCAAAAGTTTTCCGCTAATTGAACCAACATCGCCCGAAAGTTCGGCGTGTCCGCTTGGGGTGTTGTAAATCACATAATCTTTGTAGTAAGCCGAATTGCGCGTCACCCAATAGTTTTTTCCATAATCGCATACTTTTGTGATGAGTCCATACACTTCGTTTGCCAAAAGAATACGCTCGCGGGTAGTGCTGACACGCAAACTAGCAGCATCCTCTTGAGCATCAAACGACTCATCGGCTTTGGTTGATAAGGCTTCCAAAGCATCAATATCTGCCTGAGTCAGCCCTTCAACTGCCAATTTAGTTAAATAAAAATTCGCCATGCGCACCACGCGAAAGCCCATACGAATTAAGTCATAGTCGGGCAATGAGTCCATGCCTTTGGTCTTAAAACGGTCGTAAATGCCAGGCCTAATAGGGAACGCATCGGCTACGCGCACCATAATATCACGAATGCCGACTTTTAAATTATCTATATCAAGGTCTTTTGTCCTTGTCAGGTCGGATACATTGCCCAACAATTCTTCGTCGGTAGGAAAATCTTTAAATGCTTGATTTTTGTTATGAAAATTCGTAACAAAAGCAGGAGTGATGCCAAAATTTATCAAGACTGCGGAATCGCGATTAATTTTTGATAAGATTTTGTCGCCAAGTTGCATCAAATAGCCTTGGCTGAATCTAATGTTTGATACAGGATCTGATAGTTCCATTTTATTAAGTTTTATGTTCCTTGATATACTAAACGCCAAATTTATACAATCATTGGGTTTTTCTGAAGATATTTTTTCATTTCCCATGATGAAAATTTCTTATAGCTTATTGATGAGATTGTTACGATTTGTAAAAGAAAAATATGCCATCGTAAAATTATTTATAATCAACATCAGAAACGATAGTATTTTCGGGAAATCTAGTAAAATCAAGGGTAGGAATAAAAAAAGGAACGGTAGGAGATGACAATGCTTCGGTAGGAAATAAAAAAGGAATGGTAGGAGATGACAATGCTATGGTAGGAGATGAAAAAGGAACGGTAGGAGATGATAAAGGAATGGTAGGAGATGAATAAGGAACGGTAGGAGATGAAAAAGGAATGGTAGGAAATGAAAAAGGAACGATAGGAGATGAAAAAGGAATGGTAGGAGATGAAAAAGGAGTCCGTTTTTAGCTCCTACCGAACGACTGCCATCTTGCAAGCTTGAGGAGCCTATTGCTACCATTGCTTTGCCTTTTCCTACCTTTGGACTGCTAGTTGCTACCGCCGCGCCGCCTGTTTCGCAGCGCGATTTATACCCAAGAGACTTTGCTTCGTCGCCATTTCACGGATGATTTTTATTTTTGGAGAGATGTTTTGCCTTTCCTAAGCCTCAGTTTTCTATTTCTGAGCTTGGAGGGGCAGCGGCAGAGTGCATGGTGCGAAAAAAAAATCTTTGTTGTTCACGATTTGATACCGATTCGGCATGTTAGCAACATGATTTGGATTACTAGAATGTAGGTGGCAGAAGATTTTCTGCCCCTACAGGGCATCGGAATGATGGGGAGGATGAGTGGAAATGATGATTAAAAGTCCAAGGGATTGCCCGTTGGCACGCGCGCCAGGGATTGTAGCGTAAAGCCCACAGCGCCGTTATTCAGGCGCGAGGACTTGGAGCGAAAAGCCCGACCCCGACAATTTCTTGTCGGGGAGGCGCCCAAAAAAAAAGGTAAAAGGGTAAAAGGGTAAAAGGGTAAAGGGTAAAACCTTTACTTTCTAAGTGGTCTCCGTCTTGTTTTGTTCCATAGGAGCCTTAGTGGTTTTAATCCCGTCAAGCAGCCCTAGGAAGACTTCTTCAAACAGCTTTTCTCGATACTTAACTTGTATATTTCTGTTGAAGGCTTGCTTGTTGCAGTCTTATCCACCAATCCGATACCGAATTTCTGAACATCTATCACTGCCGTGAACACTTCATGCTTTTGAATCAACTCCCAAGCACGAACCATCCCCCCCGACCAATTCACATCATCGAAAATCAACACACATATATCGGATAGATAGGGTAGGAGTTGGATGAAATAATCGTAGGTAGCCTTTTCGTCATGATGCCCGTCAATAAACACATAGTCCACCGTCTTGAGTTCGTTCAGTAGGGCGGGCAACACATCAGAGAATCTGCCTGCTTTCACTTCAAAGTTGCTTAAACCCAAAACGCTTAGATGTCCTCTAGACACTTCGCAGAGATTTGGAGAGCCTTCGATGGTAATCAACCGACCTTCTTTGCTCGATTGCAAAGCAAAGCACTGATAGGCAGCCGAAACTCCAATACAGGTGCCCATTTCGATACAGTTTTTGAAATCAAACGCGTTTACTATTTTGTATAAAGCACGCGCATACGCAGGACGGGAAGAAGGGCTAGAAGCAAGATAACCAATAGTGAATTGCGAAGCGATACCGTGACTCATTTCCTCCTCTGTGCGCTTGGATTCGGAGTTGCCTGCGCCGAAATCTTCTATTTGCACCATTTGTTTCGACTGCATTTTCTCTTGTCTAAAGCCTTCCAGCTTGGTGAAGAGTTCTTTCTCGGCGCTTGTGAAGTCATTCTGAATGACAGAGCGCAAGGCTTTCCCGATTTTAATTAGTTGGTTGTTACCCGAATTCATTAAAGAATCGAGCACTACAGGGTTGGTCTTCTTCCGTTTGCAGGTTTCACGACATTTTTGAATTTTTCTGAGGACTTTTGTTACGATACGCATCATGATTTGAACTTAAATATTACTAATCTGGAATTTTCTGCTAAAATAAATAATTTTTTGATTCCGCCAATGAATATTCTTTATTTTTTAATTTTCGTGTAAAATAACGCTCCCAATCAAGTGTATTCCTAGCGTTTGATTTTTAAGTTGTTTAAAGAGGTTCTGTCAGGTTTTGTCATGTTAAACTGTCATTTTGTCATAAAAAATGTTATGAAATTTTGTGCATTGATAAATTTGAATTAATTTTGTCAAAGTTAATTTTAGACAATGGACATACAAGCTATCAAACAACGATTCGGGATTATAGGTAATTCTAAGGTATTAGAGTTATCCATAGATGTTGCCCGTCAAGTTTCCCCAACGGATTTAAGCGTTTTAATTACGGGCGAATCGGGTTCGGGAAAAGAAAACTTTCCGCAAATTATTCACCAATTAAGTGCGCGCAAGCATG
This sequence comes from uncultured bacterium, assembly GCA_903862465.1. GTDB lineage: Bacteria > Bacteroidota > Bacteroidia > Bacteroidales > CAIWKO01 > CAIWKO01. Next base: position 13,112 of record CAIOYH010000038.1, read on the forward strand.
GACCTTATATTGCCGTGAACTGTGGTGCTATCCCTGAAGGGACAATTGATTCAGAGCTTTTCGGTCATGAGAAGGGTTCGTTTACGGGAGCGCACGAAGCACGTAAAGGATATTTCGAGGTGGTGAATGGTGGTACCATCTTTTTGGATGAAATTGCCGATATGCCTATTTCTACTCAAGCACGTCTGTTGCGGGTTTTGGAATCGGGAGAGTTTATTCGGGTGGGTTCTTCAAAGGTGATAAAGACCAATGTGCGCATCATTGCCGCTACCAACGTGAACCTGACGGACGCCATTCAACATGGGAAGTTCCGCGAGGATTTGTATTATCGTCTGAACTCTGTGCCGATTATCGTTCCGCCATTGCGCGACCGTAAGGACGATATCTTATTGTTGTTTCGGAAATTTGCATCCGATTTCGCCGAGAAATATAAGATGCCTGTAATTGTTTTGGATGAAGAAGCACAAAGTTTGATATTGAATTATCGTTGGCCCGGCAATATTCGTCAGTTGAAGAATATCACCGAACAAATCTCCATCATAGAAAAACAACGGAACATCAACGCACAGACGCTGACAAGATATCTGCCACAAATTTCGATGAGCCGACTACCTGTGCTGTTGAAGAATCAAGGAGACAACATGGAGCTTTCGGAGCGCGACATTCTCTATCGTGTGTTGTTTGAGATGCGTAAAGATATCACCGAATTGAAACATTTGGTGGTAGAGATTTTGAATGATGATGGCACTTCTGCCAACATGCAAGATAAAAAAGCACAGTTTTTGGATAATTTCGATAACGAATTTCAAAAGGATTTCAAGAAGGATGAAGATATACACATTCATCAGCCGGAAGTGGATAGTGCAGAGCCTGTTCCTTATTCGGACGTGTATGAGGAGAGTCTCTCTTTGCAGCAGCGGGAGGTGGATGTGATTAAGCGGGCATTGGAGAAGTATCGCGGACGTAGGAAAAATGCAGCCAAAGAATTGGGAATCTCGGAACGCACCTTGTATCGCAAAATCAAAGATAACGATCTTGATTATTAAGGGAGCCTATTTTGAAAATAGCTGTAAATACTCGTTTATTATTAAAGAATAAACTTGAGGGAATCGGGTGGTTTACTTACGAAACCTTGAAACGCATTACGCAGGATCATCCTGAGCATACCTTTTATTTTATCTTTGATCGTTCGTATGATGTGGAGTTTATCTTTGCAGAGAATGTGATTCCCATCGTCATTGGTCCGCAAGCACGGCATCCGCTTTTGTTTTATGCGTGGTTTGAGTTTTCTATCCCAAGAGTCCTGAAGCGCATTGATGCAGACCTATTCTTATCTCCCGACGGCTACATTTCCCTATCAACCAAAGTCCCGACACTTGCCGTGATTCACGATTTAAACTTTGAGCACTATCCGAAAGACCTTCCGTGGATTATCACAAAATATTACCGCTACTTCTTTCCTCGCTTTGCGAAGAGAGCTGATAGAATTGCAACGGTTTCGGAGTTTTCGAAGCACGATATTCATAAGCTATATGACATCCCAAATGAGAAGATAGATGTGGTGTATGATGGTGTTAACGAACAATATCATCCCGTATCGGAGGCTGTTAAAAGTGCCACGAAACAAGAATTCGCAGCAGCTTGTGACTATTTTATCTTTATTGGAGCACTGTTGCCCCGCAAGAATCTGAAGAATTTGTTTCTTGCATTCGACATATTTCGAAGTACGCATCAGGCGGATGTGAAGCTTTTGATAGTAGGTGCAGAGAAATGGTGGACAGGTGAAATGGAGCAAACTTTCAACAATCTAGAGTATAAAAATGACATCCTTTTTACAGGTCGGGTGGCGGCTGAGAACCTTAACAACTTGCTTGGGAGCGCCCTCGGACTCACTTACGTGTCCTATTTTGAAGGCTTTGGCATTCCGATTTTAGAGGCTTTTCATTGCGACACGCCTGTTATTACGTCCAATGTGAGTTCTATGCCCGAAGTGGCGGGTGATTCTGCCTTGTTTTGCGACCCGTTTAACCCCGAACATATTGCTGCTGCAATGAGTAAGATTGCGGAAGACGCGAACTGCCGCGAAGCCCTTATCGCGAAAGCGAAAGTGCGCAGAACACTGTTTTCATGGAACAGAACGGCAGCCTTGTTGTGGGAAAGCATAGAACAGACTGCTAAAAAGTAGGCTGAGGCTGCTTTCTTTTTGATTATATTGGAATTGAGTTTAAAAACTAATCGAGAGGCTTGCCTGCATGTAACCCAAAGTATGTGAACACATAGCTTGCTTTTGGATTTATATGGCGACCGAGCTGTTGCTTGATTTGGGTGCAAACATACGGCTCAATATTCCCGGTCATTTCATAATAGTTTACCAAGTTCTCCGCACTCATGATGCCTAAGCAGAAAGTCATGTAAAAATCTTTTGGGAAAGTGTTGCGCAGCTTAATAATATATAAGCTTTCGTCGAGACGTCGTTGTATCGGCTCTTGATGTGGAATGATTTTCTCAGTGATAAGTTGCCTAATTTTCGGCATGTTCTCGGAAGAAAATTCAAGCGGAAATAGTTGCGCCGAAAGTTCTCGCAGGTCATTCTTGAATGGAATGAGTGGAATGCGAACGTTTTCGCGAGAATGAAGCAATTGCTCGTAATTCAAAGAAGGTAGAGGTGGGGTATTCCACAATGGAACAGAAATAAACTCAAAATCTTGGTCTTCGGATGCTTGTAGTAGGGTTGGTTTAAAGAGCTTATCTACCATTGTGTCAAACGCTAAAAGTTTCTTTTTTTCAATTATAGTCTCCGTTAAGTCAGCGATGTACCAATCTTCCTTAGTGGGGTCATAATTATAATCAGAGAACCATATATTCCATATCTTCTTTTCAATAAAAGGGATTAGGCTCAATACTTGAGTCTTTTCGAACATAATCTCAACATCTAACTTCATGATCTTGCGCATTTGTTTCAATCGTTGATGATACCCTGCAATAGCCACGAGAACTTCTTTACTCTTATGCTTCAAGTTCCTCATTTGTTTTATCATCGGCTGAAGCTGATTGAAAACTCCCAAGACATCCTTTTGGTCATCCGTGGTGGGAAAGAAACTAGGAACTAATCTTTCCACTATTTCATCTTTCCATGTATCAATATTCATGTAAAGAATGATATAATTTGCACTTCTCGTAGAATAGGTGATGCTGTCTGACAACAATATGAAAGGATGTATGTAGAATTTGTCGAATTCAGACGAACCCCCTTCGCTAATTCTGTGATAAAAATTAATATCCATATAAAGAGCTTTTAATAATTTATACTTCCATCGAACCCCCATCCGACGCCATTCGGTTTTCGTTTCGATTTACAAAATTACGTCTTTTTCTTTTATAGAACTATATCAATGCAATTTTTTCTTCCGTAGCAATAAAAAAAATCCAGTTATACCTTGAACAGTAATCGCGAAGTACGAACCGTATCCATGAAACTTTCAGCGGGAGCAAGTCTGCTCTACTCTAGCCCGAGTCAGGCTAGCTCCAGTTTTAGTCAGCCTAGCTCCAGCTCTAGTCAGGCTAGCTGCAGTTCTAGTCAGGCTAGCTCCAGTTCTAGTCACGCTAGTTCCAGCTTCAGTCAGGCTAGTTCCGGTTTCAGTCAGGCTAGTTCCAGTTTTAGTCAGGCTAGTTCCGGTTTCAGTCAGGCTAGTTCTAGCTTCGGTCAGGCTAGTTCTGGTTTCAGTCAGGCTAGTTCCGGTTTCAGTCAGGCTAGGACTAGCTCTAGTCAGGCTAGGACTAGGGCAATTCTGAGTAAAATTAGCCTCAGGCTGCTTTCATCTATAGCAATTCATGCATCAAAAGAATCTCTTAATGAGATAGATAAGGTGATTTAAACTGCAGAAAACTTCCGTAACCCGTGCACAATTTTGCTTGTAAAGCCGATAGAATTTACGGATACTATTTCCATCTTATATCAACAGAAATAAATCGTTCGCAAAAGCTCATTGAGTGTGTTTCTACAGCACGGTTCGTCTATGCTCTTAAGGATGCGTTATCGCAAAGCGTAAGAAAATACTTTTCAAATAGGATGCCTACAAGGCATCCCGTCCTACTTAATTAATCCCAATCCTTCCAAGGCGGAAGCGTCTTTGGGATGATTGAGCAAGGCTTTGTTGAACAGTATTTTCGCTTCGCGCAATTTGCCTAAGCGATAATTGGTCCATGCGAACATCAGCAAGGAATCGTAGTCGAAGGGATACAGGTTCACGTTCTTCTCGAAATAGGGAAGTGCTTTGCTGTATTCGGCTTTGCCATAATAAATATATCCCAACTTATAGTTGGCGGAGGTGTTTTGGGGGTCGGTTTTCAATATCTCGAGATATTGCGTTGCCACTTGGTCCCAATTGCCCAAAGCCGAAGCGGGATACACTATTCCGAACCGAGCTTCTATCCCGTAAGGCATCAAAGCGATGGCTTTTTGGTAGTAAGCCGTTGACTCGGTGAAATTTCCCGCCATATAGGTGAGCCAACCCAAGCGTAGGTTGAGTTCATAGGACTTTTCGTCATACACCTTCCGCAGCGCTTCGATGGCTTTGGGATAATCGCCCGATTTTTCGAGCGTGTAGCTATTGCTGAATGCCTCTTGTAGGGCTGCTGCATTGTCTTGCGCCATGCCGCGTTGCGCAAACAGCATCACCACGATGATGATGGCTGCGATTCGTGTTTTCATTTTTAAAGTTTCCATTTTAATCCTGCGTAAATTGAGTTTGAGTTATTTGTGTAATGATTTATTGTTGATGTTGTTAATGAATAATATGTTCCTGTAATATCTTTCTGTGAAAACTGATAGCCGATGGTAAGTTCCAACACTTTCGAGACTTCATAAACACCAGTCAGCCCTACCATATACTTCACCTGCTCGGGATTGTTGAAAACGACGGTAGCGTTCGCTTTATTATATCCCCGCAAGCCATTGAAGGCTCCTTGCGCCTCTATCCACAAATTCTTTGTCACCTTCCCGCCGATAGCTTCTTCTATGACGGCGTGACTTTTATCTCCATTTGTAGCTGCAATAGTCTGTTGTACAGCTCCTTTAGCACGCTTATATCCGTTACTTGCCCCGGGGAATATCATATATGCTAAAGTGGTAGTGGAATAAAGATTCAAATTACCCAAGGGAAACCAAGTGACTTGTCCCGTAGCTTGAAAGATGTTTTTATTATATATGCGCGAAAATGAAGCCGCCAAACCAAGTGAAACCGTGCTAATATCTTTGTTGAACGCAAGCGAAGCGATGATATTATTGTAAGAGAAATTAGTCAACGGAAAGGTATATGTGCTATCTGTGACATTCAATAGCGGCGATGTCTTCGCATACTTTAGCGACTGATACTGCAATGCAGGCACTATGGTCAACTTATTTTTGGAAGAGATTTCCGTATTGACATAAAAGTGGTGCTCCGCCACATTATATTTTTCATCTATAGTACTCAAGGGTGTAACAGTTTCTTTCATCCTCCGACTGTCGAAATACTCGTAGGCAGCATTGAGTGCTATGCCCCCGAAATAATGTTTATAATCCAATCCGAAGAACATATAACTTTGAGGCAAATCAAACTGCAGCACCCCTAAACTCGGATTATATACATACGCAAGTTTATTATCCCCTTGATATCCTACCTCCGGTGAAAAGGAGTTGCGATACAAGGGAAATTGTTTCAAAATGCGCTGACGGGCATTTCCTTTTAGTTGCTTCGCGATATGGCTCTGATACAAAGGGCGATTGTAGCTCCTATAGGCATAATACATATACTCCAATGCGGTGCTATCGCCGGAGTTAAATTTCGTTGCTTTCTGCAGATGTTGTATCGCTTTCGCGTATTTTCCTTTGTTGAAATAGGCAATGCCGAGGCGGATGCGAAGATAATAATAATCAATATCACTTTTGAGAGCCGTTTTGCCCACGGCGACCAAGGAGTCCCACTTTTGGTCTAAGAAATAGTGATAGGTTGTTGCATCCACAGTGCGAAAGGTAGGAGCCTCCTGCGCATGAAGCCGATGCGTCATCCCCACGATGGCGAGTAGCCCTATCAGGTAATATGTCAATTGATTCTTTTTCATTTTATGTTCGTTGGAATAGTGGTTGCCACCATCGTTTTGTTCTTATGGCTCACCGAAAATTGTGTTATACGGTCTTTATGTATCAGCATTTCGCCCTCATAGCGCTGCATCCTGATGCCTCCCACCTTGATATCCACTTGAGAGTTCAGCACGATGCTACTGTCGGAGAAGTCGTCGGTCTTGCTTACGTATTTCAGCAGATAGTTCGTCTTGAGGAACATGAAGAAGGGCGCAACGAAGTCTTGCAGCAAAATCAGCAAGCCGCTGTTGAGGGTGTCCACGGGGAAGGTGTCTTTCAGTTCGATATCTTTATAATATCCATAAAGTACCTTGTAAGCTGTCAGATAAAAATAGAACAGCAACGAACGGCGCTTCCCTTCGAAGGCGGTGAAATACATCATGTCGTCGTCGCTTTTAAAATATAGCTTCGATTTGGTGGTTGCACACCAAATATAGGTCGAATTATAGATGTCTGCCACCACTTCCCACGTGTATATCTTGGTTTTTCCGTTAGCCATGACGGTCGAAAACTGAAATTGCTGCCCGGGTATGAAATGGAAGGCTTTGTATAGGGTTTGATTCTTCTCCACTGCGGTCACTTTGTCGCCTTCTGAGGGTTTCTCAAACGACTGCAGGGTGAAGCCCTTGTCGGTATTCAGGATGTAATGTCCCAAGGGGTAATCCAATGTCTTCGACCCGATGAACGGCGTTGCTTGCAACTGAAAATGGATGTGCGGCTGCGGCGAACGCCCCGAGTTTCCGCAATATGCCATGATGTCGCCTTTCTTCAGCGTGTCGCCTTTCTGCACTTTGAAGCTGTCTTTCTTCAGATGACAGGTCTTGGAGTAAAGCCCTTCGGCATGTTTGATGACGATAGAGTTACCCCAATTCTCCTCAGTGTTCACGTCGCCAATCGCGTTATCGTCAATGCCATCCACAACCTCCTCTACCACGCCCGCCAAGGGAGCTATCACGGGTTTGTTATAACAGTAGTAATCTTCCACCGACATGCCGCTGCCTTGAAACAGTGCATCCTTGGTATCAGCTATCTCAAAGTCCCATGCCTGCTTCCAATCGCCTTTGTGGGTGATGTTGCCGTTGTGTGCCTGCGTCACCTTCCATTCTCCCCAAAAGGGTAAAGAAAACGGGAAGTAGTATGACTTGCGGAAGCGTTCTTTGTTGTTATGTTGCAGATAGAGATTCTTTTCCGGGGAATAATGCTGAATCAACACCATCTGCGGCTTGTCGTAGAAACGTTCGCGGAACTTCAACGCATAGAGAAACAAAAGCACTACGGCATTGAATGGCAAAGAATATATGGGCAGTTGATAGAGATTCATGATAGCCGTTGCAGAAGTAATCGTGATGGAGATTAATGGCACCAACAGCAGCACCCACAAGAAGGAATGCTTGCTTGAAATTACAAAGAAACCACCAATCGCAATGGCAGTTAGGATGAAATTGAAACCAATATAATTATAGTTCAATGCACTAATATCAGCCCCTATGAAGGAATAGAACCAATAAGCGGAAAAGAATCCCACCAAAGACAGCAGGAAGCCGATGCGCGAATAAATCAACAGCCCCAAAGCCATCAACATGCCCGCAAACACATGATATTGGAAGAAGATAGCACCCAACGAACGGAAATATATCACCCAAAACATAGGGATGTTCAGCTTCCCGAACCACACATAGAGGCGCACCAAGCCTTGACCTCCCAAAGCCTGCAAATCGTTCAACACATAAATGCCCCGCTCGCTAATTTGGAGATTCGTGAATTGGCGTGTCGCCAAAATCAGCATCCAAATGGCAAACAAGAACGGAATACTCAAGAATGGTAGCCCGTATTTGCCAATAACGCCTTCCATCAATAAAGTGAAGAACAAAGAGAGCATGGACGCAAAGACGAGTATCAAAAGAAACTGCGAGTTCAATTGATAATAGCTGCCCAACGCCAAACCCGTGAGCAAACTATTGAAACCATAAGCACCGGATATGATATTCTTGCGATTGAATCCGATGATATACGCCATCAGATTGGTCAACACCACGCACAACACGCCACTGAAACCCGCCACCCAATCGAAGAAGGTGACGAGTATCAGTATCAGCGCGAAAACAAGATTGTTAGAGAAAAAGATTTGGGTATAGCTGTTCAATATACTCTTCACAAACTGCGGAAAGAGGCTGCGTCCCTTGTTGAGGGTAGGGGAAATACTGAAAGCTAATGCCATGTAGTTATAATTCGAACTTTTTTAAATAATCGGGAGTCCGTTCGGGTCCTGTGATGCTTTCCAAGGTTTCGTTATCGCGGATGATGTGGACTCTTTCGTCCATATCTATCATCACAATTTTCGGGCGCAGGGTGATAAATTGCATCCACTGCGTCATGTTGTAAGCACCCATTTGATGTACCACCAAATGGTCTCCTTTGTTCAGCAAAGGTAAGCTAATATTTTCACGTACCACATCAATATTCATACATAAAGGTCCATACAAAACCGTATCTTCTGCATAATGTGTGAATTCCTGAGCGGGAGAAACCTTATGGTCGTACCAAAAAGCTGTGAACATGATGTTGACACCGAAGTCTAAAATAGTAGCTCGCTTGCCTGTTGACAGTCTTTTGTTGGCAATAACAGAACCCACCAAGAAGCCTGCATCATCAATCAAAGCCCGCCCGGTTTCGAGTATCAAAGTGGGAAGCTTATCCTGACGGAGATTGCTGTTGATTAACACCGAGGTGATAGCTTCTGCATAATCGTCAAAGGTCGGATTGGTATCCGAACCCGGGAGGTAAGAACCTTTCAGGGTGTTTTTGGATGTGAAACCTCCGCCCAAGTCAATGTATTTGATGTCGTGGTTAAACTTAGTTTGTAGGCTGATGGCTAAATCGGTAAGCTTGGTAGCCGCAACAGCATACGCCCCCGGCGACAACATAAAGGTGCCGATATGGCAATGCAAGCCAACGAGTTCCAACTTTTCGGAACGCATAATCTTGTTGAGCGCATCCCACGCCTGTCCGTTTTCATAATTAAAGCCAAAGCGGTCCCACATAGGATAAACGCCTGTGTCCATGTTTACGCGGATGGCTACCCGCGGTCTTTTGTTCATGGATGTTGCCAAATCAATGATGGTATAAAGCTCGTCCAAATGGTCAATATGTATCAGGGAGTCGTTGTTGATGGCTTTCTTCAGGTCTTCTTCCGTTTTGTCGGGACCGTTAAAGATGATCTTCTTGCCACTGACACCATTCGCGATGGCTTTGTCATATTCAAAACCCGACACGACTTCTGCCCACGAACCTTCCTGATGAAAGGCACAGCAAACGGCATTCATGTAATTGGTTTTATAAGACCAAGCAAACTGTACCTTGGGATAGCGCGTCGTGAAGGCACGTTTCGCCTGTTGAAAGGTGTTGCGCAGGGTGCTTTCGGAAATCACAAAGAGGGGCGAACCGTATTCCTTTGCCAAATCGCTGACAGCAATGCCATCAATATGTGTTTTGGGTGTGTATTCAGAACGCATTCCGAATTTATTGGGCATGCCGGTATCGAGTTTTTTTAGTACCGGACGTTCATATTTTTTCTTTTCCATGTTGTTGTTTTTTTAAAGTTCTCCTAAAGTTGTTATTTTCTCAAATTCGCTAATGTCCACTATCATATCATAAGAATATCGAACAAACATTTTGCCGATGGCATAGTCGGTGTAAGGCTCTACTTTTTTGCCCAATGCCAATTTCACCAAGGCTTCGGGGATGTTTTGTCCGCAGCCAACCGCCAAATACACCCAAGCAGGGATACGCGGATTGATTTCCAACAAAAAGTATTTCCCGTTGGCATCTTTCATCAGCTCGAGTTCGAAGCCGCCTTTCCATTTGGTGGCTTTCACAAATTTGCGCGTCATATCCAATAAGATTTTTTCATCAATGGAGATGCCCGCCCATGCTTTCCCCTTGTCGGTGATAAACTGTTTGCGCATCGGCACTGCCGCTATGGTGTTGCCTTTCCCATCGCCCAAGCCGACCACATTGTACTCATTTCCCATCACAAATTGCTGCACGATGATAGGCAATCCCCACTTGGCACTTATCTTATTAAAGTAGGTCTTAGCTTGTTCGGGGTTGTGGGCTATGCCGGCATCGTAGAATTTCCCCTTGATGACGACAGGATACATAAAATCCTTTTCCAAACCATAGACTTCTTCGGGCGCATAAATGGTTTTGCTTTTGGGAACAGGGATGTCATACTTCTTTCCAAATTCATCGAGGTTGAATTTATGACGTTCTTCAAATTGAAACAGCGTAGGCAGACACATGTGAATGCCCATTTGCTTCAACTGCGGTTCTAACTTGATGAAGGAATACAACTCCGCATCCAAGTTGGGGATGATGACATCCAAATGCTCTTTGGATTGAATATATTCCAAACGGTCGAGCAAACGGTCGGCGCCTGCCGAAGGATAGGGCAACTGATAGGTTTTGTCCACCAACTCGTGCATATAGATACCCGGGTCGAGCGACTCATAGGAAAGCCCTATGATACGCGACTCCATCTCCACAGAATCGCGAATGCCGCGGATGACGGGTATGCCCGGACCCGGACTGTCAATGGGATTGATGCCCGTTACCCCTACGGTGATTTTAGTTCTTTTCATCGGCTTGTATCAATTGATGATGTTTCAACACATTGACAAAGTCATATAAGTCGCGTTCCATAGTGGCTTCATCTATATTATAAGAAGTGCAAAGCTCTTTGACCACCTTTTCGGAAGTCATGCCCGCCTTAAACAGTTGAATGATTTCGGCACCAATAGGATTGATGGAAAACGATTCGCCCGTCACGGGGTTTAAGCAAAAGCCATTTTCGCTGATGGCTAAGTTTTTGTTGATTTTCATAAGTATAATTTCTGTTTTAGCTTAAAGAATAGTTTAAAACTCTTGTTTTATGCAAATAGTACACATGAAAGGGATTTTACCCTATAGGAATTGTAATGATATTTTTAAATCACATCGTTTTCAGTTGATTAATAATCAAGTAAAATCTTGCCTTCCTATATATCTTTACAGAATAAACAATATTTAGGGGCTATTGTAGTTTAAAAATCAATACGTATTTCTTCAGGCGTTGCAAAATTAGAGCATTTCCTTTTAACGAGATACGAACTGATAGTATAGTAGTATTAATTTAGCCGAAAATTTTCAGATGAGAAACTCGACGTCCGATTTGGTGAAAGGTGTAGCGGTGATGCTGATGGTTCAGGTGCATCTCATGGAGTTGTTTGCCATGGAAAGCCAATCGGGAAGCCTCGTGGGGAAGCTCTCGCTTTTCGGCGGTGGTGCTCCTGCTGCTCCTATCTTTATGTTGATCATGGGATATTTTGCCATGCAATCGAGCAAGACCTTTGGCATGCAATTGTGGCGCGGTGCCAAACTCTTGCTGTTGGGCTTTGGGCTGAATGTGATGCTGAATGTGCATGTGTTGTTGCGTATCGCTTTCGGCACGCTCGATGTTGACCCGTGGAAATTTGTTTTCGGCGTGGATATTCTCCCCTTGGCAGGGATAAGCATCATGCTGATTGCCTTGTTTCGCTATGCTTTCGCCCGAAATCTTATACCTTATAGTATTGCCATTCTCTTTGCCGTGCTGTTTCCCTTTTTTGATTATGCTTTCGTGGTGCCGGGCAAGACTGCTTATCTGATGGCATTTTTGGGAGGGAGTTATGCTTGGTCTTATTTCCCTTTGTTTCCGTGGGTGGCATATCCTTTGACGGGTTGCGTGCTATTTATCTTAGGCGAACGCGCCACGGTGAAACTCTTTGTGGAAAAGCAGGGCAGATGGTTATTCCTCATTGGTTTGGCAGCCGTGGGAGCTACCGCTTTTTTGGCAGCGCCTAACATTGTGGACTTGCCCTTCTATTATCATCACAACATATTTCTTTATGTGTGGATAGTGGCGTTCTGCTTGGTTTGGTATGGGCTGTTAAACAAAGTCAACGCGCTTTCCCAACGGGCTTGGGTCTTGGTATATCTGCGATGGGTGGGCAAGAATGTTACCGCCTTTTATGTGTTTCAATGGATCATCATCGGCAACCTCGCCACTTGGTTATATCTCACCCAAAGAGGATGGCAATTGTGTTGTTGGTTTGTGGGCATCACCTTTGCGGTAAGTGTATTGGTGTGGACGTGGAATCAATTGATGCGGATTCGCAACCAAGATATCGTGTTGTGATGCCTCCTCTTGCTGCTATTTTTCATGATAATCAAAAAATAATACCCTCATATTTGGTGGGGTCGCAAATAATATCTAATTTTGAGCCTACCCCGCAAAATACTAAGAAAATAATTGCCACGAAGACACAAGGACACAAAGAATCACAAAGCGGTATTGCTCTAAATGAAAAACTTTTTAAACTTCGTGTTTCTTGGAGTCTTAGTGTCTTTGTGGCAAAATTGTGACTTATCGAAGTGAACTCTATTTTATCTTTTCAAATTAAACATAAACAAAAATGAACAAAATTATTCTCGTTTTCGGACTACTTACGGCGCTTGCCTTGCGCAGTTTCGCTCAAGAAGAACCTATCAGAATCAGTGGTAATGCACAAGGCACCACCTATCATATCACCTATTTCGACAAAGAAAATCGCTATTTCGCTCAGGCAATTGACACGCTTCTGAATGCTTTCAACAAATCGGTGTCACTTTACGATTCCACTTCTATCATTTGTCGCGTGAACGACAACGACCCCACGGTGGTGTTGGATGCCTATTTCTTGGAATGTTTTCGCAAATCTATGGAGGTTTCGAAGGCTACCGATGGCGCTTTCGATTGCACGGTGGGTCCTTTGGTGAAGGGTTGGGGCTTTAGTTTCAAGAAAAAAGCCAAGATGGATAGCGCCATGGTGGATAGTTTGTTGCAGTTTATTGGCTATAAATTTGTTCAGATACAAGACGGCAAAGTCATCAAGAAAGACCCGCGCATCACCCTCGATTTTAATGCCTTGGCGCAAGGCTATTCGGTGGATTTGGTGTCGCAACTCTTAGACAAGAAGCATATCGAGAGTTATATCGTGGAGATAGGCGGCGAGGTGTATGCCAAAGGCAAAAAACCCAACGGAAGCAATTGGAAAGTGGGCATCGAAAAGCCTATTGACAACCCCGACGGCGACAACCCCCTTAGAGCCATAGTGAAAATTGAAAACAAATCGTTGAACACTTCGGGCAACTACCGTAAGTTTTATATCGAAAACGGCATACGCTATTCCCACGAAATCAACCCAAAGACGGGCTACCCTGCCCACAACACCCTGCTGAGTGCTACCGTGTTGGCGGCAGATTGTATCACCTCCGATGCTTATGCTACCTCGTTTATGGTGATGGGTTTGGACAAAACCAAGGAGTTTCTCAAAACACATCCCGAACTGTGGGTCTATCTCATTTTCACCGACGAAAAAGGCAGCTATCAGGTGTGGGAATCGCCACAGATGAAGGATATCGCTACGGACGCGAAGGAGGAATAGGAGGGGCATTTGGTTGTCATTTGGTGGTCATTCGATGGTCATTTAAAGTTCCAAATTCCAAGTTTTTTTACCACGGAGACACGGAGAGCACTTAGAAACACTAAGAAGAAAACAATTTAACAATAGAACAATATAGCATTTACCTCTGTGTAACTCTTATTTCTCTGTGAATCTCTGTGTAACAGCCAAAACCACAGAGACACAGAGACCACTCAGAACCACTAAGAAAGCCACCCCTATTCTTCATTTTTATTCACACACCCCTGTTGAAAACTTTTTTTCTTCAAATTATTTCCATAATTAAAAATATGTCTAACTTTGCGTATAATTTAAAACCTTTTTTTTATGGAACAAAAATACAAACCAATTGCGAAATTAATGATTTCGAAAGAGCCTTCTCATGTTGGCGACGCACTTATTACTTTAGACAGAATTATTGCTAAACTTGGAAGTAGTGGCGATAACGTTGTTACTGTAACAATCCTTGCGGGACAAACAACGAATGTAGAGACATTGCGTGGAATGCAAAATTTAGTAGCTTACGGCACGCCCGACGACACCCTCAACCGCAATCTTGCTTGGGAGGTATGCTTCAACGATCATGTTGGCGACATGATGCAGGTGCAGATGAAAGCCAATAACATCACGAATTATGAAGAAGCTGCAGCATTTATTATTAGAAATGGATTTGATATTGGAGCATCAAAAGTTCGCAGTGCATCTCCCGATATAAGCATCAAACAAAAACCAAATTTTGCACAAACGATTATTGCTCAGGTTAAAGCTCTTAAAATCACTAAAAAATATGCTATTGATTGGGAATATAGCTACGACAATGGTGTCACTTGGTTTAGAAGCAATTCCACAGCAGTTTGCATCCGTGACATCAAAAATTTGACACCATTGAAAGCAATTATTGTTCGGGCAAGATATAATGTGGGAAATGATGACCCAACGGATTGGATAGTTTCAAATTCCATAAATATTTGATGTAATCCAAGGGTAGGGTTCAATTTATGTAGCCAATACCTTAATTTTTATAAGGAAGAGTAGCGTTTCGTTTAATAAAGAAGCAACTCATTATAAAGTTAATAGACACCATAAACAACCTACATAGTCCCGTCTTAAGAAATATTGAATCCGACTTATGAGATATTCAATCCGACTTATGAAATATTGAATCCGACTTATGAAATATTGAATCCGACTTATGAAATATTCAATCCGACTTATGAGATATTCAATCCGACTTATGAAATATTGAATCCGACTTATGAAATATTCAATCCGACTTATGAAATATTGAATCCGACTTATGAAATATTGAATCCGACTTATGAAATATTCAATCCGACATAAGAAATATTCAATCCGACATAAGAAATATTCAATCCGACTTAAGAGATATTGATGTTGGACGTCACTAGTCTTTTTTTGGATTATAAATGATCAAAATGTAAAGGTATGAAAATTAATCTTCGGAAGTTTTTTTTGGCAAAGAATATTATTGTATCTTTGTAGAAAATAATATGCAGCAGGAAAATGAAAACGTTTACAAATGGACTTGCGGTAATAAATAAGTTATACCCAATGTTTAGAAGAATATGAATAAGCCATTAAACTGTCCACCCATTTCAGGACAATATGAAGAAATAATCTTTGACCTTGCAGATCTTTGGCATGGACAAAATTGGCATTATGTTTTATTCACAACATCAGATGGAAATGAATGGTGCGGACATTTCAGAGAAAAAGACAGCAACAATTTTTTATTAGCAGAATTGACGGACAAAAATATTGCTTGCATTGTTTCGGGCGGACACGGTTACATTATTGACATTGACAAAAAAGAAAAAATAAAGGAACTAGACAGGAATATGATTACTTCTCTCGCTTCGGACAATCTTTCTTCTTCCTTTATCATTTCTACTTATTTGGGCATTTATCGAATTGACAATAACTATAACCTGACTGAAATTAATTTACCGATACAGGTTGATGGGATTTACTTCATTGATACCATTGACCAAAAACTATTGCTTGACATTGAAGAAATCGGAGCAGACATGAAACATAATAAGGATTATTACATTGACTTAAACGATTGGAATATAAAAAAACACAGGGCATAACAGGCTTCTGCTTTCAGTGGCAGACAGTTTGTAAATTAAAGACAATTAACTCCAATGCCACCGAAAAGCAACAGCCGAAACGTTATGGGCAAATTAGATGAACATACAAGAAATTAATATTTGCTTAAAAATTGTAAAAAGGAAAATGCCCTTTTATTTTAAAATTATCATTGCATATTGGATAATTGGGCTAATTGCTGCTATGATAGTGCCTATTTTTGGATTTGAAAAACTATCAGCAACATTTAGACTTATACTTGCTTTAGTATTTGGCACTTCGACAATTATTATGTGGTTTGGCGGAGCTGTTATAAAAAGATACATCGAAATAGGACATTTTGAATTGACAAATGATGAATTGAATGTTTTTGAAAACGACAATTGTGAAATTTTCAAATTATCAGAATTAGAAATTATTAGGTTTACAGTATCATGCGAACAAGGAGAGCCAATTGGACGTGTAGCAATAAGTGAAGGTATTGACAATGATTTATATTTTAAAAAAGATGACAAAATTTTTAAGTATAATTTTCTTGTTGAAGACCTAAGTCAAGTTAACTATTTAAGAAGAAAAATAGCATACTTGAAAGAAAAAGGATTTAAAATAACAATCAGCCCATAACTTGCCCTTCCCCCTTTCGGCACTAGTCTCTGCCTCTTTCCCTAATCAACCATTCAACTCCATCAACCCCTTCACTATATCACGGATACAAAAAAGAGTAAAACTATAAAAACCTAAAGAAATGAAACACAGTAAAAAAATTGGACTAACGCTTGTGCTTCTATGCGCATTGATGTGTGGCAGTTTGTCCTCGTGCAAATGGTTTAAAAGTGGCGGCGACAAAAAGATGATCATCACGCTAGGCTTTTCGATGCCCGACATCTTGCGCAGCCTTTCCAATAATCCCACCGACTCTATGTTGAACAAAGCCCTCCTTGAGGCAGAACTCCTACAGGAAAAAGACTCAGCCGATTTCGTGCTTTTGTTTGAGAGCGTATGGAACAAAACCTCACCCAATGGGAGATTGGCATCCGTGTTCAGCGTTCTTGGCAAGCAGCAGATGTCTTTTAATGCATCCAATTCGGAAGTGATACAGCAATTGAACAAAGCAGTGGATGATATCATTGATGGCAGCATCAAAGTGATTGAAACTCGCCTCAGCAAGCTTGGTTGTGAAGTGGTGAGTATTCAAAAAGCTAAAAACCGCAATCGTTTCACCCTCGAACTCGCTGATGTTGCCGACCCGCAACAGGTGATGAAACTCCTCCAATATGACGGTAAGTTGGAGTTTTGGGAAACCTACGAATATAAAGATGTGTATAGTTATTTTGATATTGCCGACAAAAAAGCAAAAGCCCTGATGGACCTGAGCGATAGCAATGCATCGAAAGTAACTGTCAAAGGGGAAGAAAGCGATATGAAGGGAAGCGACCGTGACAATGGCAAAAAGTCTTACGCAGCCTACTACGCCGAACATCCCTTGATGGCGATATTGCAGCCTGCTTTGCTTCAAGATGAAAAAGGAAACTACTTTCCACAGCGCGGACCCGTGGTGGGTTATTGCCTAATAGCCGACACCGCCCAACTCAACAAGTTGTTGCGCATGCCTCAAATTGCGCAGGTATTTCCCCCCGAACTTCATTTTGCTTGGAGCCAACAGCCTCTTGATAAAAACAAACCTATCCTATCGTTGATTGCCCTGAAAGCCAAACACGAAGGCAAACCCGCGCTCGATGTTGCCGACAAGATTATTGATGCACGTCAGGACTTCGGCTACAACTCGCAAATAGAAATCACGATAAAGATGAATGCCGAGGGAGCTAAAATTTGGAGAGATGTTACAGCCAACAACATCGGCAAAGCGATAGCCATGGTGCTCGACGATTATGTTTACTCCTACCCCACGGTTCAGGGAGAGATACCAAACGGGAACTCGTCCATCACAGGCAATTTCACCGAAAGCGAAGCCAAAGACCTTGCCACGATTTTAAAAGCAGGCAGACTTCCTGCGCGAATTATTATTATGGCTGTCGAGGCACGGGATAAAGATGGGAATATAATGAAGTAAAGGTAGGTGGTATCAGATGCGCAAACTTCGCATGCTTCCCAATTAACGTAATCAGCCAATAACCAATCAGAAATACCACTCCTGTAATCCAAATCTAATAGTATGAAAAAACTCTTCTCCCTTATTGCTTTAACCTTTGTAATTTCACTGTGTAAAGCTCAAATTCCCAATCCTGCATTGATAGGTTATTGGCATAATTGGACCGATGCAAACGCGCCCTACATTCAATTGGATGCTATTGACAATCGCTACAATGTTATTGAAATAGCTTTTGCGGTTCCCACATCTCCTTCGGATATGACGATGTTGTTTACGCCTGAAGTTGTTTCTCAGAGTGTTTTGATTACTAAAATTCAGACATTACAAAGTCAAGGGAAAAAAGTGCTGTTGAGTATTGGAGGGGCTACCACAAGCATTGACCTCACGACTACCCTCAATAAATATGCGTTTATAAACTCCATGACGACTATCATCAACACGTATGGATTTGATGGTATTGATATTGATATTGAGAATGGTAACTCCATATTGATAAGTGGAGGCACCATAGCTGCACCGGGTAACATTGCCCAAGTCAATTTGATTGATGCCATAAAACAAATCATGGCAAGCTATCATGCGTCACATGCGCATAAACTTTTACTGACGATGGCTCCCGAAACGGCTTATGTGCAAGGCGGACAATCGGGCTTTGGCAATATATGGGGAGGCTACTTGCCCATCATACATGCTTTGAGAGATTCCTTGGATGTATTGCAAGTGCAGTTGTATAACAGCGGTTCCATGTATGGCATTGATGGAGGGATTTATACACAAGGAACGGCTGACTTTATCGTCGCCATGACAGAAGCCGTCATACACGGGTTTAATACTTCAGGGGGGATGTTTACAGGATTACCTGCCAACAAAGTAGCCGTTGGATTGCCCGCTTGCAGCAGTGCCGCAGGAGGTGGTTTTGTTGATTCGGCAAGTGTAAAAGCTGCCATCAATTATCTACGCGGCAATGGTCCGCAACCCGGCACTTATGTATTATCAAACGGGAGCGGCTATCCTTCCTTAAAAGGCATGATGACGTGGTCTATCAATTGGGATGCCGTAAACACTTGTGCAAGTGTATATCAATATGCAACAACGTATGAACATATTTTTGGACTTACAACAGACATCTCCAATGCAGTAGCATCATATTCATTAACGGTATATCCAAACCCAACACAAGGGCAGTTTACCATTTCGTTGCTATCAGTCCCTGCTGAAATAAGCGTTACAGACATGCTTGGAAAAGAGATACTGAAAGCATATTCCACAGAAAAAACAACAAGCTTACACATTGACAACTCAGGTGTTTATATAGTTAGAGTGACAACAACACAAGGCATTACAACACAAAAACTAATTGTAAATCGTTGAGACGAAAAACAAACGACCGTTGTGTGAAATTTCCATTGATTTATTCAGAACATACAATATGCCTGTGCTAATAAAAACTCTTGAGAAAAGTAAGGTTAAAGAGAATCAGGAATATTATTATGATTATTATCTCTACTGTCCTTCATGCAAAACCCTCTACATGCTTGAGGAAGCAAAAAGAACGATTGAGAACAATCCATCACTATTTGACTAAAATATTGCCTAATACTAGACGATCTATTCTAAAATCACTACCAATCCCAAACAATATAACCATACAACAATATAACCATCCCTTTCTTATTAAATGAATCCATATCAAAAAAAATCTTCATTATCAATATAAACTCGTACCTTTGTCAACCAAAAGCTAAAAACCTATAGTATGAAAAAACTTTTCCACATTTCAACCATTGCATTATTGTTGCTGATGGGAGCTTCAGCGTATGCACAAATAGTCTCCACAGTCTTTACTTCTTCAGGCGCATTCACTGTGCCGGCGGGGGTAACATCCTTAACTATTGAAGTTGTTGGGGCAGGCGCTGCGGGCGGTGGCAATGGTGGCGGTGGTGGTGGTGGCGGTGGCTATGCCAAAGGTATTTATTCGGTGACTCCGGGTGCAGTACTTACGGTTCATATTGCTTCGCCTATTTCAGGTTACACGCCCGATACCACTCATGTGAATAATTTAATCTTTGCTACTAGCGGTCATATTGGAACGTATGTTGCCAATCCCGCTATCGGTGGTGGTGGTGTTGGAGGTATTGGTATCGGTGGCACGCTTGCCAACTACACAGGCGGCACAGGTGGTGGCGGATATTGGACCTATTTCGGTGGTGGCGGCGGTGGCTCTGCAGGCGCTAACTTAGGAGGTTATCCCGGGGGCAACACAATCACATGGACAGGTGTTTGTCTCACTCCGGGAGGAGCGGGCGGTATTTCAGGTGGTGCTCCGGGTGGCGATGGCGGAAAAGGTGCAGGATTCACGGACATGTCATGCGTTGTAACAAATCCTGCCGGGAATGGTGCCAACTTTGGTGGCGGAGGAGGAGGTGCAAATGGGAATGGTGGTCATGAAGGGACAGGCATTGGGGGCTATTGCAAAATTGAATATCAAACTATAACGGGTGTAAACCAAATAGCTACTGACTATGCTATTTCAATTTATCCGAACCCATCAAGCGGGAAATTTGTTATTGCTTCAGGAAATGAACAAATTAACACGATAGAAATTTATAATGTCATTGGCGATAAAATCTACGTTGACCTCAATTTTAATCAGCAAAGCACAAAAGAAATAGACCTATCGAGTTTTCAAAAAGGAATATATTTCATAAAATGTTCGGTAGGAGAAAAAACTTATAATCAGAAAATCGAGATTGAATAGCAACGGAGATAAGCCTCTCTGAATATTTTATATTATTTTTTTGATGTATATCCTTATCTTTCTGAGAGAAAAACCACCTAAGAATCATTAGAAGAAAACAATTCCAATAAATACCCATCATCAGCATTCTAACAGATGTTGATAAATATTTTTTTAAGCTTTTTGTTGTATATTCAATAAAATTTGTACTTTAGCACTCGAATTTAAGCCGAAGCGGTAATCACTTCACGATTTCATCATCCTGTAGTGCTTGTTGTATGGGCTTTTTTCCGTCCGCTTGATGGATTAAAATAAAAACAATTAAGCTATAACCACATTTATTATGAACGTTATTGAAGTAATTCTAACGCGCCGCAGTATCAGAAAATATAGTAATAGAGAGATTCCTCCAAAGGTAATTGCGAATCTTCTAGAAGCGGCAATGTATGCTCCCACAGCACGCAATTCGCAGTCGTGGCAATTTGTTGTCATCAATAAGCGACAATTATTAAATGATTTGGCGGAAATTCATCCGTATGGCAAAATGTTGGAGCATGCTCCCCTTGCTATTTTGGTTTGTGGCGACAAAATGAAAGAAGACAGTGAAGGTTATCTGAGTCAAAACTGTGCTGCAGCCACACAAAATATTATGTTGGCTGCTCATTCTCTTGGCTTGGGCAGTGTGTGGCTTGGTGTGTATCCGAAGGAAAATCGCATTGAACCAATCAGCAAACGATTGAAACTTCCGGGATATGTTCTTCCAATGGCTTTAATATCTTTAGGTTATCCCGATGAATCAAAACCCAAACCCGGACGATTTGCTCGGGAAAAAATCCATTATAATGATCAATGGTATAAGTAACAGAAAAATATTTGCCACGCTGTCGGGCAAGCGTATTTTTTGTGTAATTTAGCCCTGTTTTTCAAAACACGATGATACGCAAAGAAACCATACAAAACATCAATGATGCCCTAAAAATCGAAGAGGTGGTAGGCGATTTTGTTTCCTTAAAGAAACGAGGCGCGAACTATCTAGGATTATGTCCTTTTCATAACGAAAAAACGCCATCTTTCACCGTGTCGCCTGCCAAAGGTTTCTATCATTGCTTTGGTTGTGGCAAAGGTGGTAGCGCCATTGATTTCATCATGGAGCACGAGCATCACACCTATCCCGATGCGTTGCGCTATCTTGCCGACAAATATCACATCGAAATTGTGGATGAAATACAAACGGCTGAAGAAAAACACATGCAGTCGGAGCAGGAAACCCTTTACAGTGTGGTGGCGTATGCGCAGAAACATTTCACAGACAATCTTTTCAACACGGAATCGGGCATGGCTATCGGATTGACGTATTTCAATGAACGGGGCTTTACCAAAGATATTATAAAGAAGTTTCACCTAGGATATTCTCCCGAAAAGTGGGATGATTTATCGAAGAGTGCTATTGAAAATGGATACAACGTTGATTACTTATACAAAAGCGGTTTAGCTATCAAAAAAGATGAAGGCGGCTTCTACGATCGCTTTCGCGATAGAGTCATCTTTCCCATCCATAATCTTAGTGGCAGAATCGTTGGCTTCACAGGCAGGATACTATCTTCGGATAAAAGCAAACCCAAATACGTCAACTCCCCCGAATCTGAAATCTACAGCAAAGGCAAAACCCTTTATGGGATATTTTTTGCCAAATCGGCTATCGTTGCCAACAATAATTGCTATTTGGTGGAAGGCAACACCGATGTTATTTCGCTCTACCAATCGGGGATCGAAAATGTCGTGGCTTCATCAGGCACGGCACTTACCGTTGACCAAATAAAACTCATCAAAAAGTTCACTCCTAACATAACTATTTTATATGATGGCGATGATGCAGGAATAAAGGCATCCTTACGAGGCATTGATATGGTGCTCGAAGAAGGGATGAACGTGAAGATTGTATTATTCCCCACAGGCGAAGACCCCGACTCGTATGCTCGAAAACATGATGCGGTTCAGATTAAGAAATTCATCACCGACAATGCTGTCAATTTTATTCTTTTCAAAACGAAACTTTTGTTGGATGAAGCCCAACATGATCCTATCAAAAAGGCAGAGTTGATAAAAGAAATTGTTCGTACCATTTCGTTGATGCCTGAAGCGATTCACCGCAGTGTTTATATCAAAGAATGCAGCGAAGTGATGCAAATTCCCGAACAGTCGCTTTTGAATGAGTTGAACAAACTGATGCGCAAAAAGTTCAAGAAGGACTTTGCGGAGGCTAACGGACACGAACAAGTGGATGTTCCCGAAATACCCGACATCGCTGTTGAAAAACAAATTATCCAAAACCAATACGATAGTATTCCTCTTGAGCAACATCTCCTATGGATCATTTTAAATTATGGAGAACAAAATCTAAGCTTCGAACGACTTATTGACGACAATCCGCTTCATAAAGAATCTATTGAGATTAAGGTTTCAGACTATATTACTGAAATACTGAGTTCGGAAGAATTCACGTTTAGTGATGCCAAATTGCAACAAATCTTTGATGAATACCATATACAATCGCAAGATGCTGAAAGCAACGACTCCTTATATTTTATCAATCATCCCGATAAAGAAGTTTCGAAATTGTACAGAGAAATTGTAAATCAGCTTTATTTTCTTTCCAAAAATTGGGAGTCTAAGTATCACATTTCTACACCCATTCACGAAGATGATAATAATGAGATTTTGGTGAAGGACATTTCGAGCACCATCAACGGGATACAACTGAAACGTGTATCAAAAGAATTGCAAGAGATAGAAAGCTTGATGAAAACAATGCAAAGAGAAAACTCGGACGATCCTGAGTTGATGATTCTGCTAGACCGTTTCCACAAGAAGCAAACCATAATAATGAAAATCAGCGCACAACTTGGCAGGGTGTTTAATTAGTATTATATACTATTTCGAAGCAAATAAGACTATTATAAAAAAATAAACTAGCTATTTTATTTCGAATTCATCCCAATCTTGAGCCACATTGAAACGTTCGCGGTACTCAATGAGTTTGGCTTTGGGCAAGATTATCGTTTCAATGGTTTCGGTGTTTTCTTTAACTTCGCAGATTATTTCACCTCTAGGTGACACTATCATGCTATTGCCTGAGTGCGGATTGCCTTTTCCGTCCATACCTATACGATTGACACCTGTAGCATACGCCAAATTCTCAATTGCCCTTGCTTGCATCAACAAACGCCAATAATGAATGCGGGTTTCGGGCCAATTTGCCACGAAAAGTAAAAGGTCGTACTCAAACTGTTCTTGGTGGTAAGAGTTTTTTATCCATACGGGGAAGCGCAAATCATAACAAATCAGGGGGCAAATCTTCCATGAGTTCAACTCCACTATCAGTTTTTTTGTGCCGGGCGAAATTTGCAAATGCTCGTTATCAAAGCGGAACAAATGGCGCTTGTCGTAGGTTTCATAGCTACCATCGGGACGCATCCACACCAAACGATTGTAAAGTCTTCCTTCATCTCTACACAAAAAACTTCCCGTAATCACACAATTAAATTCCTGAGCATGATTTTTCATCCATTGAAAAGTCCGTCCTTCGGGAGCTTCCGCACATTTGTCGCCATTCATGGTGAAACCCGTATTGAACATTTCGGGAAGCACAATAAGGTCTTGTTTGGCAGGGAGATTGACAAATTTATTATCGAAATATTCTAGATTCTTTTCAGCTTGTTCCCAAAACAAATCTGATTGTACGATATGAATTTTTAGATCTTGCATAATATTTCAGTGGCTTTTTCTAAGGTTTCTTCTTTTTTCGCAAAACAAAAGCGAAGCACTTTACTGTCAATAAGATTGTGATAAAAAACAGAAACGGGAATCGAAGCTAATTTATATTCTTTGGTCAAACGAATGGCAAAATCCACTTCTTTCTCTTCGGAAATAGCACTATAATCCAACAATTGAAAATAGGTGCCATGACAAGGAATAATTTTAAACCGTGAATTTTGGATTCTTTCCACAAAGAAATCGCGCTTCTTTTGATAAAATGCATTCAAATGTATGTAGTTATTTTTATCAGCAATAAAATCTGCTAACGCATATTGAATAGGCGTGTTACAGGTAAAAACAATAAATTGATGCGATTTGCGGAATTCTGTCATAAGTTGTTCTGGAGCTAGGCAATATCCCATTTTCCACCCCGTAGCATGAAAGGTCTTTCCAAAAGAACCTACCACTAAACTTCTTTCTGCCAATTTAGGATATCTGCATACGCTTTCGTGAGTTATGGTATCGAAAATTAGATGCTCATATACCTCATCGCTCAAAATAATAATATCACTACCTTTGGTCAGTTTTTCCAATGCTTTCATATCTCGGGGACCTAGGACACTCCCTGTGGGATTATGAGGTGTGTTGATGATAACCATCCGTGTTTTATGTGTTACTAGTTTCTGTACTACATCCCAATTGATAAGATAATCGGGGGCTTTCATTGTGGCATATTTAGGGATACCTCCATTCAATCGGATGGCAGGCACGTAGGAGTCATACGCTGGTTCAAACACTATGACTTCGTCGCCTTCGCGAACAAATGCCGTGATGGCAGAATACAAAGCTTGAGTGCCCCCTGCCGTTACGGTGATTTCGTTCACAGGATGGTAGGTTATCTTATGAGCATCGAAAATCTTTTTCGAAATGGCTTCCCTCAAAGGTAAAATGCCCTGCATGGGAGCATATTGATTGAAACCATTTTTCATGTTTTTATAAACCAAATCAATTAGTTCGCTCGAAATATCGAAGTCAGGAAATCCTTGGGAGAGATTTATTGCTTTGGTTTCGTTGGCTAATTGCGACATCACGGCGAAGATGCTAGTGGCTACGCCCGGCAGTTTGGTTTCTGTGCTGTTAAATGAATACGGCATACACTTTTATCGTTTATTTTTGGACTGAGTTTAGTAAGGCTTTGACGGGTTCCAAACCTAAGACATTTCCTTCTTGGATGGCTTTGAGAACAGCGCCTCCGCCCGTGAAGATATAATATTTCGGACTGTCGAGAGCCACAATATATAAGCCCGGCAACAACCTCTTTAGTTCTTGCATGGTGTCGCCACCGCCGTAGAGCTTCACGGCAGAGGAATTTTTGTCAATGAGTTCGTCGAGGGCGATGGTGCCCTCATTGAAGTAAGGCGTGTAACCCATAACAGCATTGACGAAGATAGTTTTGGCTTCAGAAAATATTTTCAATACCGCCTCGGAATGAAAAGACGAAGGGTCCACATCCAAAATATAATTCAGCTTGCTGCCTTTTTTTAAATCAGCGATATTCTGAATGCGGAACTGCCCATTGATTTTACCTTCCATGGTGTCGGATTCAACAATGTAGGGCAGTTCGATGAGCTTGCCCGGGAATTCGGCAGCAAATTCAACAAAGGTTTTGGCGTGTTCAATATCTTCTCGCTCAACGCCTTTTATTTCTATATCATATTTCGCACAGAGGTAGGCATTATAGATGACGCCGCCCAACACCAAATAATCGGACACCTTAAGGAGTGCATTTAGGGAGTCCACTTTGGTGTCGAATTTCGAGCCTGCCACCACGGAGATGAAAGGACGTTCGGGGAAATAGATACGCTCGAGATTAGCAATTTCTCTCTGCAACAAAAAGCCTGCATACGAAGGTAAATATTTGGCAACCTTCACCGTAGAAGCATGCGCCTGCCACGAGCCGAAAGCATCGTTCACAAAGATGTCGGCTAATCCGGCAAGCTGATAGGCAAAACGATCGGCATCCTCGGTTTTGGATTCTTCGCCAGCGAACCATCGCGTATTGGGCAAATAAATGCCATCAATTTCGTCGTTTTTCAAATCACGAATCAGATGATTTATAGAGGTTTCTATGCCTAAATACCCCTGATTATCATGTGGCATGAAGTCGGGAGTTTTGAGGATGATGTGGAGTTTGTTTTCCAAATAATCAACGATAGGCTGTATGGAAGTGTCGTCGGAAATGAGAATCTCGCCCGTCTTTTTGTTTTTCGGTCTGCCTGCATGCGTCATCAGGATAATTTTTCCGCCTTTGGCATTGATATAATAGAGTGTGCCTATGGTGGCGTCTATGCGGTAGGGGTCGTGGATAATGCCTTTTTTCACCACATTGTGGTCAACGCGCACCAAAACAACTTTGTTTTTCAGGTCGGCGTTTTGAAGAAGGGGAAGGTTTAACCCCTGCAATACATCAGTCATAACTATTGATTTTGAGAACTTCTTGGGTTGATTTGCGTATTTTGGTTCGAATAATGTCGTCCTGAGGATAGCCCACCGTGATGATGAGTCCAATGCGTTTGTTTTTGGGAATCTTGAGTATTTCGGCAATTTTTTTCTCATTAAACCAACCGAGAATACAGGTCCCAAGACCGAGTTCGGTGGCTTGCAGGCAAAAATGTTCGGCAGCAATGCCCACATCCATCAAATAGAAGTCTTTGTTTTTGATTCTGCCGCCAATTTGAGAAATCACCTTGGGTTTTTCCATCATAAGCACCACAATCAGAGGTGCTTCAACCACAAATTTGTTGAACTGAACCACCATATTATAGGTTTCGCGCGCTACTTTGTTTTTAATATCTTCATCATTCAAAATAATGAATTTCCAAGGTTGCGAATTGCAGGCTGAAGGCGCCAAACGAGCAGCTTCTATGCACTGTTCAATCTTTTCGGGTTCAATAGCTTGAGGGGAATATTTGCGAACACTTTGACGTGTTTTGACTAGTTCTAAAAAGTTCATTTGGTGTCTTTGGTTTTAATTTTGGCACGTACCCATTGCTTCAAGGTGGCGTACTCTTCGTCGGTGAAATATTTTTTTGGAAACAAACTGAATCTGAATTTATTTGGATAAATCATGATGACTAGCTCATTTATCATGGCAGATTGATAGTACTCCCAATTGTTGGTAGTGTTCACATTGTCTGACGTTACCTGAATATTTTCGGCAGTGAAAATATAGTTGAAAGGGTTCTTAAAGTCGGGCATTTTGGAGTACATACGTTTGCCAATGGTTTTAAGATTGTAGAAATACAAAATAGCGATGAATACGCCATAGCACAACAGAAACCATGCCGCCCAATTGGTATATTTCAGTCCATCCATAGTGAATTGAAGGACTAGCAGAAACAAACCGACAATGATGGAAATGCCACCAACAATGAGCAACAAACGACTGCGGACGGGATAGGCTTTGCGAAAATGGGTGGAATATGCCAATTGCAAATCTTCGGCAGTGAACAAAATGGTTTTAGATATCTTTTCCATAAATATGGTATTTTGAATAAATTATTATACAGCGCTTTTTGAGGCAAACTCAAAAATAGAAGCAGACAAATTTAAGCAAAATTGAATAAGTGGGAGAATTATTTTTTTATTTATATATAAATTGTGATTTGAACAGGATATAATTGTTGATTTATCTATTGAAAAAGGCTTACTGATGTGCAAGCCTTTTATTAGTTATTCTAAAATATAGATTTAGGTGTTGGGTAGAGGAGGGTTTGGTACGATGGGTGGCGGGACGATTTTGACAAGTTTGATAGTGAAGCGGGCAGTGGTTTTGTCGGTGAGGGGAATGTTAGATTTGGAAGCGGAATGGTAAGCGGGATGATCGACGGTGAGGTCGTAGGTGCCCATTTGGAGGGAGTATTTGCGAAGAATGCCTTTTTTGGAGGTTTTTCCTTGGAAGGTTTCGGTGCCATTGGTGAGGGTGTAATTGACTTTTGGGATGGGGATTCCGGTGATTGAATCGGTTATGAGATAATACATAGATAGGTGACGTGCGCCTGTGGATTCGCCTATTTTGGATGCGTTTGCCCAAGCGGTATTGAGGGCTGGCAGATAGGAATTGATCATTTTGGTGAATAGTTTTTTATCTTTTACTATCAAAAGTATGACTTTTGGGATGGGCTCGGTGCCAACAGATTTGCGAGTTTTGATTTTGGAGGTAGGGAGGTCGTGAACTTGATTGAATTTGCTGATTTTTAAATCGAGTTCGTCGATATCGTCTTCGGTTACTTCGGTTAAATCGTCGAGGTTTTCATTGAGAATGTTGCGAATGTCAGTGGCACGAGAAATAGCGAGTTTGTCGGCGACTACAGAGATATAGGTTAAAGGATGATTTAATAAATCGGCGAGGTCGGGCTTTTGGAGCACAGTGGCTTGAACGAAACCTTTGCTCATAATTGTGTCAACAGCGGTTGACATGATGTTTTTATAGACTTTTTTTTCGCCTGAGTACATAGATATGTCTATGGCTTGTTTGAGGATTGCTTCTTCGAATGTAGTCATGTGACCTTGGAAGATGAGTTTTGCTGCAGCAAAGGTTTCTATAGCACTGAGGGCAGTGTTGTTTAACAGGAAGAAAGCGAGGATTCTGTAGGCAGCATTGTAATGTGAAACTTGTGAATTTGTCATGATAATTTGGTTTTAAATGTTAAAATGTGTTAAAGTGATGTAATGAACTGATTTAATTATTGTTAAGGGCTAAAAACGTAAAAGTGAACATTAAGAGAGCGAAAGTGAACATTAAG
>CAIOYH010000039.1 GCA_903862465.1 uncultured bacterium
CCTTCCGCATATTTATTGGTCAATACCGACCCCATTGCCTCCAAAACTTGTTGGCTAACGAAGTTCTCAGAAGCAATCAATTCTATTCCGTGCAACTGACGGTCTTGCTCCTGCTGAATCAAATCAAAAATTTGTGTATCTCTTTTCATGTCTTTTGTTTTTATGTTTGAGAGTGCAAAAATAGAAAATAAATGATTCATAGCTGCAAAAACTTTTCAATAATGTAAAAATATCCGAATCCATCCATGAAATATATTTCTTCAAACACGCTCGACACCCTTTTTTACTTCACTTTTGAAACGAAAATCGTTCGGCAATTCTTCCATTTATTATTATATGTATTGAAGAAACAGAAAAAAGTGTCGCGTTATTCTTTAGTTAATATAATGATTTTGAGAAATAAAGTGCAGCAAACCGAGTGTTTTTTCGTATCTTTGCATCATAGTCTTGTAATGAGGAAGTCAACTCCTATCTTTTGCTGTAATCTGCACAGTTAATCCATTTCTCTTTTCGTTTTCATAACATACCTATTTACACTGTTTGCATCTCCTTTGATGCGGATGCAGTGTAGCAAATATTGTTTTCATTAAAAAAAAGAAATTGTGATTGACACAACTAAAGTACTATTTGTACACCCGCATTACCCCGATTCATTTTGGAGTTTTAAACATGCTTTACGATTTATATCGAAAAAAGCTGCCGTTCCCCCTTTGGGATTAATAACCGTTTCGGCTATGCTGCCCGACACTTGGGAGAAAAAACTCATAGATATGAACGTCGAAACCCTTAAGGTGAAAGACATTCAGTGGGCAGACTATGTTTTCATCAGCGCCATGTATATCCAAAAGGATTCTGTGAACAAAGTGATTGAAGAATGTATCCGCCAAGGCGTTAAGATAGTTGCCGGAGGTCCCCTATTCACTCAGGATTACGAAAACTACCCGCAAGTGGATTACATGATATTGAACGAAGCCGAAATCACGCTTCCGCAATTCCTCAACGATTTAGAGAATGGAACTCCACAGCATATCTATAAAACAAAAGAGTATCCTGATATAAAATCCACCGCCGTCCCCGACTTTCAATTATTACTACGAAAGAAGTATGCTTTTATGAGCATACAAGTTTCGCGTGGTTGTCCGTTTTCCTGCGACTTCTGCGAAATTACGTCGCTGTTTGGACATAAAGTCAGAATAAAATCTCCCGCTCAAATACTCAATGAATTGGAAAAACTCTATCAATTACATTGGCGTGGAAATGTTTTTATTGTGGATGATAACTTCATAGGCAACAAAAAGGCTATAAAGTACGAATTGCTGCCTGCCATGAAAGAATGGATGCAACAACACAACTATCCTTTCGTGTTCAACACCGAAGCTTCTATTGATCTTGCAGATGATAACGAACTCTTGAAGTTGATGGTTGACACAGGTTTTAATTCCGTTTTTATTGGGATAGAAACTCCCGAAGAAACCTCCCTACACGAATGTAACAAAGTACAAAACAAGAACAGAAATCTGTTAGATTCTATAAAGAAGATACAAACTGCAGGTTTGCAGGTTTCGGGCGGCTTCATCGTGGGCTTCGACAGCGACTCATCATCAGTTTTTCAACGTCAGATAGATTTCATTCAACAAAGCGGCATAGTTTCCGCCATGGTCGGCTTGCTGAATGCACCAAAAAATACCAAACTCTACGACCGCTTGGAAGCCGAAAACAGACTAACAGTAGAATCTTCGGGCAACAACACCGACTTATCCATGAACTTTATCCCCCGAATGAATTATCAAGAATTGATGGATGGCTACAAAAAAGTGATACAAGAAATCTATACTACAAAACCCTATTATAAGCGAATCCGCAACCTCCTGCGCACCTACAAACCCCGTCCAAATGCAAATCCCGTTAAGTTTGATATCACGGCAATGATAGCTTTCGTGAAATCTATTATAATTATAGGTATGGTCAATCGTGGCAGAAGAGATTATTGGAAGTTCATGATTTGGACCTTCTTCAAAAAGCCATCGCTCTTTGCTGATGCAGTTTCATTTTCTATTTATGGTTATCATTTCCGTACCGTTTATGGTTTAAAAAGAAACAAATACCGCCCCGAACGTTAGCCTGAGTTAGCAACTTCTGTAATAAAAATAAAAGGATATAGATTTTGTGATAAGCTTTCTTCCATAATTAAGAAAACTTACAATTATCAATTGGTGAGGTAAATTTCTAGTAAGAATCGGTATTGTATTCTCATGTATATCATAAAGACGATTTTAAAAATATCATCCCCATAAATAGTAAATAATCATACTATTACAAAAGTTCATCTTTTCAAGAATTAAATATTGTCTTTAAGCCCAATTTTGTTGGTCAAAACAGATGTACTCCTTCGCATAAATTATAAAACAATAATACCACTGACATATATCATATAATTTTATGATTCTTGCCACTGTATGACTAGTCATAATTCTGATAATAAGTCAATTATAATAACCTAGTTATGAACAATCTTTAATCGGTGAATACGGGTGCGTTCTACATATTGTTTTTTCTCTAAA
Source organism: uncultured bacterium (assembly GCA_903862465.1). Taxonomy (GTDB): domain Bacteria; phylum Bacteroidota; class Bacteroidia; order Bacteroidales; family CAIWKO01; genus CAIWKO01. Next base: position 2,562 of record CAIOYH010000039.1, read on the forward strand.
TTTGCAGCGAAAATAATAACAAACAGATAATTTAATTTACTAATTTTTTAATTTCTATTATGATGAAAAGAATACTATTTTTTTGTATGATTACCTGCGGAGTGGCAATGCTATTCAGCAGTTGTGAAAAAAGTGTCATTGATTTAGGATCAAGCAAAAAAGCTTATGATCCGGGTGCGCCCATTGATTCTGTAAAGTTTAACACTGAAGTTTTACCCGATCTTGATGCTAATTGTACTGCATGTCACAGTGCCACGGGGCAATTCCCAAGCTTTGAAGAAGATGTTGCTTATACTAACATTATAAGTAATGGATTGGTCAACACAGCAAGTCCCGCAGAAAGTATAATCTATGTAAAGATTACTTCCTCTACAGCAGGTCATGGTGGTGGATTACATCCTGCTACCGGAGATCTATTATTACAATGGATTAGCCAAGGCGCTAAAAACAATTAACCTATATATAATTTATTAAAAAACATTATTTGTTATGAACAAAAAAATTTATTTACTGATTATTGCATTCATATTCTCCGTAGCAATATACGCCCAAGATAGTGAAACTGCAAAAAGAGATTCCATTGCTTCGGCTAAAGCAGAAGGAAAGAAACCTGTTGATGAAGTATGGGGTAGTACCATGCTAATTGATGCACAAACTAGTTTTGTACCTGCTAAGGGCAAATTAGAATTGGTTATTCAGCACCGTTTTGCAAATTTAAACAATGGGATTCATGATTTGTTTGGTTTATATGGTGCTTCCAACATTCGTATGTCATTGAGTTATTCAGTAATCGATCAACTTATGATTGGTTTATCTACTGAAAAAGACAATAAATATCAAGAATTGTTTGCTAAAGCAAAACTGATGGAACAAACCGTCAACAATTGTATTCCTTTTTCTTTGACATTATACGGAAATGCAACTATAAGTGGTCATGAGAAAAAATATTATGGCGTTGATAGCACCTATAAATTTAAAGATCGCATGTCATATTTTGGACAATTGATTATCGCACGTAAATTCTGTAAGGAGTTTTCATTAGAAGCAGGTGTAAGCTATAGCCACATTAATAAAGTAGAAGGTGTGAAGGTTGTTGATACAAGTGCAACAGAAATCACCACAAGCTACAAGGGCATTTATGAAAATGATATTATTGGTATTTCTGCAGGAGCTAGAATTAATTTTTACAACTATATGTCATTCTTATTAGAATATGATCAAGGCTTTTTCGCCAAGGTTGGTGAAAACCAAATGCTTTTCCCAAAACCAAATTTAGGTATTGCTTATGAAATTGCCACTCCTACTCATTGTTTTCAGGTATTCTGCTCATCATATCGCGGATTAAACCAACAACATAATTTTGTAAAAAATCAATTTGATTTCAAAAAGAAACTTGGATTGATGTTAGGTTTTAATATTACTATTCGCTTGAGATAATTTCTTTACAAATAAATAAATCAACAATAAAAAATACGAATAAAAATGAAAAGTTTAAAAATGTTTGTAGCCATTGCTGTAGTATTTGCAGTTTCTTTCAGTCTTCTTTCTTTCGAAATGGGATGGGTTGTTCCTGCTGCTGATGCCGCTATTAAAAATCCTGTAAAAAATACTCCTGCTTCTGTTGATGCCGGAAAAGCTGAATATACCAAGACTTGCAAAATGTGTCATGGTGCAACTGGTGTTGGCGTTGGTACAATGGCAAAACCTTCTAATTTCACATCAAAAGATTTCAAAGGTCAAACCGATGGTGCAATTTTCTACAAAATAAGCACAGGTTTTGGAAAAATGCCGGCTTATAAAACGAAAATTAAAGCAGATAATGATAGGTGGAATTTAGTAAACTATTTGCGCACCTTATAAAACAAAATCTGATTAACTAAAACTTTTTTTCAGCATCAGTTTATCGAAAATCACGAATTCTTCATCTGACGGATTCGTGATTTTTTTTTACTGACAACAAATGTTTCATTTTAGAATCACAATAAATATTTTTCAACAATAGCAATCTCTTTATTAATAATTAAGCAGAACCAAAATGTTAAATTATATCAGAACAACCTCATTATTTCTAATAATAAGTTTCTTATTCATTTCAAATAATACATACGCTCAAGCAAACGAAGATTGCTTAGGGTGTCATAGTGATCATTCATTATCCAAAGTAGTCAGTGGCAAATCGGTTTCCCTATTCGTCAATGAGAATATCCTGAAGACTTCAATTCATCGAAACGTAAAATGTATTGGCTGCCATAAAGATGCTAATGTGACTGAATTTCCACACCCTGAAAACCTGCAGGCTGTTGATTGTGGTAGCTGTCATAAGAATGCACTTTATCAATATTCCATAAGTATCCATGGCCAAGCAATGAAGTTCAATGCTCCCTACGCTCCCGATTGCAAAGAATGCCATGGAAAACATGATGTGTTATCTCATACCTCACCGAAATCTACCACATATAAACTAAACATCCCGATATTATGTGGCAAATGCCATAAAGAAGGTGCACCTGTTGCTCGCTTATATAATATTGATATGCAAAATATTCTTACCAACTATAGTGAGAGTATCCATGGAAAAGGTTTATTTGAATTCGGATTGATAGTTTCTGCTACGTGTAATGACTGTCACGGAAATCACTTAATTTTACCTCACACCAACCCTCAATCCACAACATCAAGCTCAAAAATCGCTAGCACCTGTATGAAATGTCATGCTAATATTGAGCAAGTGCATAAAAAAGTTATTAAAAGGGATCTTTGGGAGAAAAAAGCAGGAACAGTACCTGCTTGTAATGATTGCCATTCATCGCATATCATCAAAGCCCAAAAGGCAGAAACCATGATTTCAAACCAAGTTTGTTTGAAATGTCATGATACAGACAAAGCCTTTAAAACCGTTAATGGTCAGAAAGTCTCATTAAAAATAAATACAAGCGATTTTATAAATACTGCACATAAAAACTTCACATGTAACAAATGCCACGTTGAAGTAACGCCTGACAGTAAAACTGTTCGTCCTTGTTTGCCGGTTAAAAAAGTTGATTGTTCTATTTGCCATCAAGCTGTTTCTGATCTTTATATTAAAAGTGGCCACGGACAAGCGTATTTTGGTAAAAAATCCAATGCCCCCTATTGTACAGATTGCCATGGAACACATAGAGTATTGAGCAGATATGATGATCTATCAGCTACCAACAGAGCTTCTATTCCTAAACTTTGCGGTAAATGTCATAACAAGAATGGGAAAGCTGTTATCAATACACATCTTAAGGAAATTGATGCATTCAGCGATTATTCTTCAAGCGTGCATGGAAAAGGTTTGATGGAAAAAGGTTTGTTAGCAAGTGCTGTTTGTACCGATTGTCATACGTCTCACAATATCTTGAAAGAGTCTGATCCAAATTCAACAGTGAATCCTGAACATATTCCTTCCACCTGTGGTGCATGTCATAAGAAAATATATAATGAATATATCAGCAGCGATCACTCAATCTTGAATAATACTGAAGATAAAAAGTTCCCAACTTGCGCAAATTGTCATACGGCGCATAGAGTAACAGAAATTGACAAGGATGAATTCCTAACGCAGATTACGCTTCAATGCGGTTCATGTCATAAGAAACTTTCGGAAACCTATATGGAAACCTATCACGGTAAGGCATATACTTTAGGGTATTTGAAAGCTGCTAGATGTTCAGATTGTCATGGCGCTCATAATATTCTTAATATGAAAAACCCTGAATGCAGTGTGGGACAGAAAAATATTGTAAAAACTTGTAAGAAATGTCATAAAGATGCTAACGTTGAATTTACAGGTTATTTGACACATGCAACCCACAATGATAATAAGGTTCTTTATTATACATTTTGGGCAATGACCACCCTACTGTTAAGTGTCTTTGGAATATTTGGTATTCACACAATTTTATGGATTCCTCGTTCTATTATTGAAGCACGGAAAAAGAAAAAACATGTCAAACCTCAAGGAGAAGCAAAATACTTCCGTCGTTTCACAAGAAGTCAACGTATTACTCACATTTTTGTAATTCTTAGTTTCTTGTTATTGGCTCTCACAGGTATGATGTTGAAATTTGCACACATGGGATGGGCAAACAATATGGCTAAATTAATCGGTGGAGTTCACGTTGCAGGAAATATACATCGTTTTGCAGCTATGATAACTTTTGGTTATTTCCTCTTTCATATAATTTCTTTATTTAAAATGAAAAGAGAGAAACGCTTGAAACTAATACCATTTATTTTTGGGCGCAATTCTTTAATGTTTAACCGACAAGATTTGAGAGATGCTAAAGCAACTGTGAAATGGTTCTTAGGTATGGGCGAACGTCCTAAATATGGTCGTTGGACTTATTGGGAAAAGTTTGATTATATGGCAGTTTTCTGGGGGGTTGCGGTGATTGGTTTCTCCGGTTTGATTTTATGGTTCCCTGAACTATTCACAAAACTATTACCCGGATGGATTATCAATGTGGCTCAAATTATCCATAGTGATGAAGCCCTATTGGCTGTTGTGTTTATCTTTACTATACATTTCTTCAATACGCACTTACGTCCTGAAGCATTCCCAATGGATACGGTAATATTCACGGGGCATGTGGAAGCTGAAGAATATAAAATTGATAGACCCAAAGAATGGGAAGAAATGGAAAAAGCAGGAACAATTGATGATTACGTTGTGAAAAAAGAAATCAAGAGTTCATGGTTGAAAGTGGTGAAGTTCTTTGGCTATTTGTTCTTGATAACAGGATTGATTTTGGTTATTCTTATTATCTTCTCTCTCATAGCAGGAACATACTAATTTCGAATATTAGATTTTATACTGAAAACTAATTCATAGGGTTTTTGTTGAGGATTATCTTCAACAAAAACCCTTTTAAACTTAAATAAAACACTATATGAAAAAAACATTATTATTATTCTTCTGCGTCGTTTTGATGTCTTTAGCTCTTAGCTTCAAAACGTATGCACAGGAAATCAAATGCCTTGATTGTCATGAAAATGCGGTAGCAAATACAGTTCATGACAAAGTTGTTTCATGCAACGATTGTCATAATGATATCGTGAATGAAGATCATGCCGGAAAAGCAAGAAAAGTAGATTGCAAAAAATGCCATGCTGCTTTGGATGCTCAAATGAAAAACGATGTACATAGAAAACTTGTGCATCTTACAGAAGAAAAAGCTCCCGATTGCAAATTGTGTCATGGGACGCATAAAATTGTTTCGCCAAAAATGGTTGCAAACAAAGAAACGATGTATTGTGGTAAGTGTCACAAAAGCGGAATTATGGCTGTCCCCTACCACACTGTTAGTAATGTGAGCGATAATTGTTCCAAATGTCATAGTGATAAAAACCATAAGCAGGAATTGGAAAAATCGGTTCACAAAAATCTGTCTTGCTCCAATTGTCATAGCTATGTGGTGAACAATATGGATATTCACCAAAAAGCTCCAAAAGACGGCGTTTTGGCTGATTGTTATTTGTGTCATAATGCTATTGCAAAAGAACACAAAGAAAGTATTCATGGTTTGTCTATCACCGAAGGGATTAATGAGGCAGCACAATGTTGGAGTTGTCATGGTTCTCACAATATTTATCCTGTTAAAGATAAAAACAGCAAAGTGTATCCAACGAATTTGGTGACAACATGCAGCAAATGTCATGACGACCCTGCTTTTATTAAAAAATATTCTTTATCGCTTATCCAACCCGGAAAACTATACTCATCAAGCGTTCATGGAAAATTGGTCAGTTCGGGAAGCAAAAATGCGCCGACATGCGTAACTTGCCATGGAAAACATAATATAAAGAATAGAGTTCAGGATGGTTCGATGATTTCGAGTATCAATTTGCCCAATACGTGCGAAAAATGCCATAAAGAGATTACCGAAGATTATGAAAAATCTATACATTGGATAGCCGTTAAGAAAGGCATTCGCAGCGCTCCTACTTGTAATGATTGTCATAGCGAACATAGCATACAGGCTATTAGCACCGTGAATAAGCGTGATGAAATCAGAAAGATACAAGACAACACCTGTTTAGAATGTCATCAAAATTTGATACTATCACAACGTTATGGCATGGAGAACATGAATGTGAAAAGTTACCAAGATAGTTATCATGGTTTGGCAGCTTCGCACGGAGATAAGAAAGCAGCGATGTGTGTTGATTGTCACAATGTGCATAAAATATTGCCGAAAGATCATGCCGAATCATCTATCAACAAAAATAATATTTTAGCAACATGTAAGAAATGCCATCCCGATGCTACAGATACATTTGCAAATAGCTATACGCATACCACACAGGTTAGTTCGGCAGCCAATATTGAATGGTGGGTACGCTTTATTTATTTTTGGTTAATTGTGATTGTTATTGGGTTTATGCTTGTACACAATCTTATGATTCTTTGGTATGAATTGCGTGCTCGCTACCAAAAATCGAAGACAGTGATACGTATTCCGCGTTTTACCCGTAATGAATTGATACAACATACCCTTTTATTGAGTTCGTTTATCATTTTGGCAATAACGGGTTTCTTGCTAAAGTTTCCGGATAGTGTGTTAGGCAATATTATGTATTCCATAGGATTCAACGAAGTCATACGCCAATGGACCCATAGAGTTGCTGCCGTTATCATGATGGTTTTATCCATTTATCATGCGTATTATTTAATAGGTACTTCTCGCGGACGTGATGTGCTGAAAGGCTTATTCCCGAAATGGAGCGACCTTTCGCAAGCCATGGATACGGTAATGTATTATTTGCGCTTCCGCAAGAAACATCCTGAATACTATAACTATAATTATATTGAGAAATTGGAGTATTGGGCATTAATTTGGGGTACTTTGGTGATGGGATTCACAGGCTTGGTGTTATGGTTTCCAACAATGGTGGGCAATTGGGCTCCGGTTTGGTTCATCAAAGTGAGCGAAATTGTGCATTTTTATGAAGCTATTTTAGCCACCTTGGCTATTTTGATTTGGCATTGGTTTTTTGTTATTTTCCATCCGAAAGAATATCCGGTTAGTTTCACAGTTGTCAATGGACTCATGTCGGTGGATCATTATAAAGGCGAACATCGTTTGCAATATAATAAAGTGATTTTGGAATATCTAGATATCAAAAATGGAAAAAGCACATTAAAAACGGTTAGTCCGTTTACCCGTCATTTTATCAAAGCCATAGAAAACCAAAACATTTCAATGGACGAATTTGTGAATCACGAATTGGAAAAGGACAGTGAATTGAGAACCTTGGTTGCTGAACAAGGCAAAAAGTAAAAAGCATTTTATAACTAATAAAAAAAGGCTTGTCTTCTAATAGAGACAAGCCTTTTGATTTTTATTTTCATACTCCGCTGCCATAAACAACAAATTACTTTATCGCATAGCCAAAGCTAAGCCCGACGCAAAGATTCGTAAATTTAAAAAAAGTTGGATACGTGTTTTTTATATGAAAAAAAGCTATTCCTTTCCAAATTATTTCAACACCAAGCTTATATTTTTTGAAATAATAATCACAACCAAGAGTGATTTGAGGTTTAAGAAAATAATATCGGATTGTATTCGAGTTGATATTTTGAATTTCACCACTTTTCTTTGGATGTAAAATGGCATTTTCCTTAATCATAAAAGCATTAATTAAATCAAGAGATATGCTTGGTCTTACTTTATATTTATTTAAAAAAGGAAGTTTAATCCCTATTGGAAAATAAAAAAATGACACATAATAATTGCAGGATGAATAGGTAGAATCTTTATAAGTAATTGGATTTAAATAGTCTAATTTAAATGCTTGTTTTGAAAAATATATACCTGTATTAATGCTTATAAAAGTATCAGCACGATATTCATAATTAATCCCTATTGAAAAATTATAATAACCATTATTATGAATATTATTATTGTAGGCAAAATAAGAGGTGTTTAAAACTCTACCTCCCTGACGATTTAATTCATAACCAAAACGAGTCAAATTAAAATCAGAAATCTCATGCAAGCTTATAATATGTCTATTGAATTTACTTTTAAAACTGCTTTGCCCTTTCACCATCCCGTTCCATAACAAAAAAGCGACAAGGCATAACAGCGTGTATTTTATTGTTCTCATAAGCGTTTGGGTTTAGAAAGTTTTAATTTTGTTTCTAGCGAATTCCATTAGGCTCAAATTTTTCATCAAAGGTATAGAGTTTTTATTATATAAGTGATGTTTTTTAAAAAAGAAGTTTTAGGGGGATGAAATTGGAGGGTATTTCTGTGGGTTGAATTTATCTGTTCTGCCTATATTTTTGTCAGGTCGGCTGAGGGTTTTTCGGGCTTTTTCGGATGTTTTTTCACAGAAGAAGATAGGTGAGCCTCCTTTGGATATAAGGAAAGCGAATTCATATTCCACTATAAAAAAAATAAATAATAATTTAAAATCTTCAAAAATCCTGCTTATGTCCTTATCTTTTATGATGACATCGATGTTACCTTAAGTGACATCGATGTTAACTTAGACGACATCGATGTTATCTCAGACGACATCGATGTTACCTTAGACGACATCGATGTTAGCTTACCCGACATCGATGTTAACTTAAACGACATCGATGTTAGCTTAAACGACATCGATGTTAGCTTAAACGACATCGATGTTATCTTAAACGACATCGATGTTAATCGAGTTAACATCGATGTTAATCGAGCTAACATCGATGTTAATCGAGCTAACATCGATGTTAGCTTAAAAAACATCTTTGCAAAATCGCTTTTAGAAGAACTCATCCATGTAACATACACTAGCTGACGCACAAAAAAAAACGATAGCTTGCGACTATCGTTTTTATTTAAGTTTATAAAAATCTTTAACTTGCTAACAGATAAATATAAATTACCTAACTAATATGCCCAGTTCGGCTTAGGCTGTTCCTAAGTCGAAAATATTTATGTAGGCTCTGCCTATTTCACAAATTAACCATTCAACCAGTTAAGTCAATACACTCAATTAACGAGATCAACTAATTAACTTCGTCAACGTAATCAATCAATTTATTTCTCCAAAGCAGCCCAAACAAAGTTAGTATTGTGTCCGTGCATTCTCACCATTTTCACCCACAAGAGCGTCATGTGTTCCAAATGCAAAGCTTGCGACAAATTGCCCGTATCTATAGCAGCAAAACCCAAATCTTCAACCAACACGGATGCTTGATTCTTAGCTTCCATATCATTGCCACAAATCAACATCGCAGGTTTTACATTATAATTTGGAAATGAACTATCAATAAAATTCTCAAAACCATAAATAGTAAACGCTTTCACCACTTTGGCATCAGGCGCAAGCTCTTGAACTACTTCCGAACCCGATCGAACACTGTTCAAAGCATGTGTTATCCCTGCTCCTACCGGGTTTGTGCAATCCACCAAAGTTTTCCCGTCAAATTTGATACCTTTCAACGCCATTTCATTGGCTTGATAAGGAGTAGCCAAGAAAACGATTTCACTCAGGTTAACAGCATCTTGAATACCATTAACTTTCAACTCAGAATTCAACTGCAAAGCTTTTTTCACACTTTGAGAATTCAAATCCTCATTGCCAATCACAATATGATGACCTTTCTTTTGCAAATTGTTGGCAAGTGCAAAACCAACATTTCCGATACCGATAAATGCTATATTCATTTTTTTATATTTTTAAATACAAGAGTCCTAATTCAAATAGGAATAATTAATTATTGGATTAATTCCAAGGAAGCAAGGTATTTAACCCAATAAACTAATCCAAAAAAAACTACCAAGGCAAAGCTTCTCCCAAATGTACGAAGCCGCCTGTAGCGCCATTTTCGTCTGCCTGACACAAATCCACAATAGTTTTAGCACCATCTTCAACAGTCATAGGAGCATATTCGCCACCTAAATCGGTCTTTACCCAACCCGGATGTGCTGAATTCACCTTAATGTTTGCATCTTTCACGGCAGCTGCCAAATGCAAAGTAAACTGATTAAGCGCCGTTTTTGAAGAATTATACGCTAACATTTTTGTTCCGTAAATCGGTGAATCAGCCATACTATGCAAAGCCAAAGAACCCAACACACTCGAAACATTCACAATACGTCCTGCATCTGACTTGCGAACCAAAGGCAACATTTTTTGTGTCAAAGCAATTGGTCCGAAAAAATTCGAATCGAAAGTCTTTTTCAAAATATCCTGCGAGACACTTTCGGTAGTATTTCCTTGTACAAAAACATCATTATCAATCTGAATTCCTGCATTGTTTACCAATACATCCAATTTGCCAAATTTCGCTGTTACAAAATCAAACAGATTCGCAATATCATCTGCATTCGTCACATCCAACTTACAACTATAAGCATCTATGTTCATAGCTTTTAGTTTAGCCGCGGTTTCATCACTTTTTTCTTGGCTGCGAGCAGTAACTATCACGGTGTAATCTTTTTTTCCTAACTGAAGAGCTGTTTCATAACCAATTCCTTTGGCTGCCCCTGTAATCAATACTATTTTTTTCATGGTTTTATTTTATTTTTTTAATGTAAACTAATGTTGCAAAATTACGAATTATTTCCCTTGACGGTATTAAATTAATATTAAGTTTTGAAATGATACTTTGACAGATCAAACAGAAATCAATCAAAAAATCAATCCCAAACGAATTTCCACTGACCATCTTTTTGCTTTTTCCAAACGGTATGAAATATGCCTTTTGCCGAAATTATATTTCCAATAGAATCCTTTGCCGTATAGGTGTAATTTCCATAAGTATATCCCAAATCCTCTGAAGCCGCAGCATCCACAAATTCAGGCGTCCATTCAAGCAGAACATCTTTATATTTCTTATTTTCATAGTGTGCGCTAATATCTTTGCGTCCTTTTATCAACTTATCATTATAGTTAATGGCAGCATCTTCAGCAGCATAATAAGAAAAAGCTTTAGCCACACCATCCTTTTTTGCCATGGCAGCAAAAGCTTTCTCCGCATCAAGAATTTCTGTTTTCGATGTGTCGGAAATAGTCGTATTGTTCTTTTGTTCGCATGAACAAAGAAAAAATAATATCGCTATTACAAATGAAAGGATTAATTTATTCATAATTTTTAGATTTTTTGAAAGTGCATAGTTCGGATTTTTTTTCAATAAAATGGTTTCCTTTGATACCACCATATATAATAAGGTATAAAACAGTTTGGACATTTCAAATTTGATACGAGTAAGTAATTGACGATTCAATCATCACTTCATGTTCGAAAACAGCATGGACTAAAGTAAAATCTTTTTCAACACCCCCATCACTTCATCCACTTCCGCAATCGTATTAAATTTACTCAAAGAAAACCGAACCGCAGGGATTTCCGTGTCGCAACCCAAAGCCATCAACACATGCGAAACACTTACCGTTCCTGACGAACAGGCTGAACCTCCCGAAACGGCTATACCATTTATGTCAAGATTTTCAACAAGCATATCATTCTTATAAACATTCGGAACCGATACATTTATTATATTATACAAACCCGAAATGTCACTTCCACCATTAAAGATAAGTTGAGGAAAAGCGGCTTTAAGTTCTCGAACAAAATAGGATTTAAGATTGCTGATATAAGCTGCGTTTCTATCTAAATCGCGATAAGCAACTTCCATGGCTTTTGCCATACCTACAATTCCATAGGTATTTTCTGTGCCTGAACGCATTTCACGCTCCTGTCCTCCCCCATTTATCAGAGCTTTGATGCTTATGTTATCCGAAACATATAAAAAGCCAATTCCTTTAGGTCCATGAAACTTATGCGCAGAACATGTCGCAAAGTCAGGCATGATTTCCATAAAATCTATTGGATATTTCCCCAAAGTTTGCACCGTATCGGTCAAGAAATAACTTGCATATTTTTTGCAAAGCTTCGCAATATTCTCAATAGGATTCAAAGATCCTGTTTCATTGTTTGCATGCATCAAAATAACAAGCGTTGGTTGGCTTTCCTGCAGAAGTTCCTCAAGATGTTCACAATCTATTTGTGCATGACTATCTAGATTGGTGTAAATAACTTCAATTGGAAATAGTTTCGCAACAGCATCCAATGTATGCAACACGGCATGATGTTCAATAGCACTTGTAATAATCCGTCGAACTCCCAAGTCGCGAACCGCGCCAAAAATTGCAGTACTTATGGCTTCCGTGGCAGTGGATGTAAAATAAATTTCTGATGGATTTGCCTTCACAATATCGGCAATACAAATTCGCGCTTCTTCAATCAATACACGACTTTTTCGTCCAAACGAATGTATGGAAGAAGGATTGCCATAATGCATACTCATCACAAGCTGCATAGCTTCAATCACTTCAACATCTAAAGGAGTTGTGGCAGCATTATCAAAATAAATCATACTCCGAAATTAGTCTTCCGAATCATTGCTAAGCAGTTCTTTAATATCCAACACCATTTTCTTCGCCAAACTATTGGCTGTTGCCATTGAATCGCTTTCTGCATAAATTCTGATGATGGGTTCTGTATTGGATTTCCTCAAATGTATCCATCCCTTATCAATATCAATTCGAACTCCATCCGCCGTATTTACAGGATATTTCTTATATTTCTTTTTGATCTTTTCTAGAATCTGAAGCAAATCAATATCCGCTGAAACTTCAATTTTATTTTTAGAAATAAAATAATTGGGATACTTGGAGCGCAACATAGAACATGACAATTTCGATTTTGCTAGATGAGTCAGAAACAATGCAATCCCAACCAAAGCATCTCTGCCATAATGAAGTTCGGGATAAATTACGCCTCCATTGCCTTCACCACCAATAACGGCTTTCTTCTGTTTCATCACGTCAACAACATTCACCTCGCCCACGGCAGACGTAAAATATTCTTTACCATATTTCAAAGTAATATCTCGCAAAGCGGATGTGGATGAAAGATTGGAAACAGTGTTGCCCGGCGTATTTTTTAACACATAATCTGCCACTGCCACCAAAGTATATTCCTCACCAAACATCTCCCCATCTTCGCAAACAATTGCCAAACGATCCACATCGGGATCAACCACAAAACCTACATGCGACTTATTCTTTACAACACTTTCAGAAAGTTCACCAATATTTTCGGGCAAAGGCTCCGGATTATGCGGAAATTTACCATTGGGTTCACAATACAATAGATTTATTTTATCTACACCTAATGCTTTAAGTAAGGCAGGAATTGCAATACCTCCTGTGGAATTCACACAATCTATCGTAACATTCAATTTTGCTTTTCGAATAGCTTCCACATCCACCAAAGACAATTCCGTAACTTTTTTCACATGAGCCGCTATCATCTCCTCCACTTGGCAATAACTTCCTATACGAATAGCATCAACAAAGTTTGTTTCTTCATTATCAGCAATTGCCAACATCTTACTTGCTTCTGCATTGGTCAAGAATTCGCCCTTTCCATTCAACAATTTCAAAGCATTCCAATGAGTTGGGTTATGACTTGCCGTAATAATAATTCCGCCTTGAGCCTTCAAATCAATAAGCGCAATCTCTACAGTAGGTGTAGTTGAAAGACCGATGTCAATCACATCAATTCCCATAGACATCAACGTACCACAAACAAGTTTATTGACCATATCTCCTGAAATACGAGCATCTCGCCCCACAACGATCTTACAGTTTTTTTTTCCATCGGAAATAAATGTAGCAAAAGCACTAGTATATTTCACAATATCACAAGGATTAAGACCTTCGCCTGTCTTCCCTCCTATCGTTCCTCTAATTCCCGAAATTGATTTTATTAAAGTCATATATTAAAATAGATTTTTTGCAAAGTTAATCAAATGACAAAAACTACCTATTAATAACTTCATTTATGGTAAAGAAATTTTTCAACACAACAAATTGTTTAAAACTTTTCGTGATATGTGAACTAAAATTTTTACCTTTGCATACTATAAATCTTATTTGCGATGGCTGACTTTTTTGACGATTTTAATGAACTAGAAGATATAGAGGCATCTAACCTCGTCTGTCGCTTCGAAAACATGGTATCTATCAACGAACCTGTTTTTTTTGATGTCTATGAATTTGAGGACATCATTGATTTTTATTTTGAAAAAAATAATCTCAAACAATCAAGTATTGCTTTGAAATATGCAATCAGACTGCATCCCGATTCTGAAACGATATTGCTTCGTATGGCAATGCTGTATGCAACCAAGAATAATTCAGAAAAAGCTCTTAGCATATTGAGAACCATAAGTTCTGAGAATGAAGAACCTGATATAACTTACACGAAAGCTTCGATTTATAGTCAACTCAAGATGTTTTCAAAATCAATTGATGAATATAAAAAACTGATTGATACTTGGGATTACCCTGCTGAAATATATCTTAATATTGCTTTTGAATATGAAAATATTGGCAACTACAACAAAGCCATAGTGTATCTAAAAAAAGCGATTGAAAAAGATACTAAAAACGACACCTTATTATATGAGTTGGGATATTGCTTCGAAATATTAAATCGGACGGAAGAATCTATCAAATTTTTTATTCAATATATTGAGAATTCACCCTATTCCGATGTTGCATGGTTTAACTTAGCTATTGCTTATGGCAATATTGGTCTATACGAAAAATCTATAGAAGCTAATGATTATGTGATGGCTATTAATGAAAAGTTCACTTCGGCATATTTCAACAAAGCAAATTCGTTGATGGAACTTGAAAGATACAAAGATGCTATTGAAGTGTTTCATGAACTAATTTTGATTGATGAGCCTGATGGCATGTCCTTTTATTATATAGGTGAGTGTTACGAAAAATTATCAGATTGGTGTCAAGCAATTGAGAATTATAATCATGCTCTTGAAATAGATGAATTTATTTCAGAAGCATGGATGGGCTTAGGTGCTGTTTATGAAGAACTCGGCAACTTACCAAAATCATTGATGTACATTCAGAAAGCTGTAGATATTGAGCCTATCAATCCTGATTTTTGGTATATTCTAGGCGATATACAATTAAAAATGGGCTTGAACGAAAAAGCCATGATTTCCTATCAAAAAGTTTCGGAAATGAATCCTGCTAATCTAGAAATTTGGCTTGATTTATCCGAACTTTATGTCGATGCGGATGACCTAGATATGGCAATCCAAACGATTCAAATTGGCATGGAATATCAAGAAAACAATATCATGCTAGTGTATCGTTATGCAGCTTACCTTTATAAGAGCGGTAAAATCAAAGAAGCATTGAAGAAATTTGAAACTGCCCTTGCTATTGATTTCTCCAAACAGAATGAGTTCTTTGATATGATGCCCGAACTTCTTGGCGACTCCGCCATCCTCGCTATCATTGAAATTTACAAACCAAATTCTTAAAAGAAAATGAATTTTACTATTCCTTTTTTGCCTCAACGCCCTATAAAAACTAGGAAGTCAGGAATCACTATGGTAATGGACAAAGGGCTAAGCCTTTCAGAAGCCGAAAACCTCATATCATCCTCCGGTCACTTGATTGATTTCGTAAAACTTGGTTTCGGAACCTCTTTAATTACGGGCAATCTCGCAAAAAAAATTGAATGTTACAAAAACGCAAACATTAAAGTGTATCTAGGTGGCACATTGTTTGAAGCTTTTATTATTCGAGATGCGTTTGACCAATATGTAAAACTTCTTGATACACTTAAACTCGACACCCTTGAAATTTCAGATGGTTCCATGAGTATGACAATGGATGACAAATGCAATTATATCCATCAATTATCAAAAAACTTCTTGGTTATTTCTGAAGTTGGCTCAAAAGATGCAAGCATTCATATTGATACTGCTGATTGGGTAAAATTGATGAAAGCTGAACTTGATGCAGGCAGTTGGAAGGTGATTGCCGAAGCCCGTGAAAGTGGTAATGTAGGAATTTACGATGCCTCGGGAAAAGCAAACACTTCAATGATTAGTGAAATTTCTGCTCATATCGAACCAAATCATATCATTTGGGAAGCCCCCATCAAAACGCAACAAGTATGGTTTATCAAGCAATTTGGCAGCAATGTAAATCTTGGCAATATTGCATCCAATGAAGTGATTGCTCTTGAAACCTTACGTCTAGGTCTTAGAGGTGATACTTTTCATGACTTCTTACCTGAAAATTTAAAACAAAAATAAAAACATTCGTTTATGCTTCTACTAGACAAAATTGCACCTGCCATTGAATCTACAAAAATGGTTGCTGCTCAAACAAATTCAGGAATCACGGCATGGATTGCACAAGTGGCAACCCATTTTATTGACACTACAGGCTACCTAGGCATCATGATTCTTATGACCTTAGAAAGTATGGTGGCTCCTGTTCCAAGCGAGGCTGTTATGCCTTTTGCAGGATTTGCCATTTCTAATGGAACACTTTCATGGACAGGTGTAATATTTTTTAGTACCTTAGGTAGTATCATAGGCTCGCTCATCGGCTTTTGGATGGGTGCCAAAGGTGGAAGACCCTTGGTGGAAAAATGGGGAAAGTATTTATTGCTCGACAAACACGACCTAGATATTACCGAGAAATGGTTCACAAAACGTGGTGACATTATCGTCTTTGTATGTCGTTTTGTCCCTGTAGTACGTCACGTGATTTCTATCCCTGCAGGTATGGGCAGAATGAATTTGTGGAAGTTTTCCATCTATACTATTATAGGTGCAGGTATTTGGAATAGTGTGTTGACAGTTTCGGGATTTTATCTAAAAAAAAATTGGAATCAAATCATGAAATACAGTCATATCATTGATTATTTTATAGTGTTTGCTATCGCAATAGTGATTATATACTATGGTTATAAACTATATAGTACTAGAAAAAAAGCTAAATCAATCTAAGCCAAAATGAGGACTTTCGGATTAATCGGCTATCCGCTCGGACATTCGTTTTCAGCATCCTACTTTTCCGAGAAGTTTTTACGTGAGACTATTCTTGATGCCTCTTTTAAACTTTTTCCGCTAAAATCAATTTCCGAATTTCCTGACCTTTTACGTAGTAATTCCTTGCACGGTTTAAGTGTTACTATTCCATACAAACAAACAATTATAAGTTATCTAGATGAATTAGATGCTGAAGCAGAAGCAATAGGCGCTGTTAACTGTATTAAATTTGTAAAAACAGCTAGCAAAACCAAATTGATAGGATATAACACGGATGTATATGGATTTGAAACTTTATTGAAAAAATACATATTATCCTCTCAAGAGAAAGGACTTATATTAGGTAGTGGCGGTGCTTCAAAAGCAATCGCTTATGTTTTGGGTAAAATTCCCATATCTTATAAAATTGTTTCAAGGACTCCATCTTCAATTGATTCATTACACTATAACGACTTGAATAAAGAAATTATCAAGAAACATCGCATCATAATTAATACTACTCCTGTAGGTATGTTTCCAAATATTAATGATGCACCACAAATTCCATATAAATTTCTCACAGAGAATCATCTTTGCATAGATATTATTTATAATCCCTTAAAGACATCATTTTTAATACAATCGGAACTTAATTGCGCCAAAATTTCCAATGGAATTGCGATGTTATATGCTCAAGCAGAACGCTCGTGGGCAATTTGGAATAAATAATTTTATTTTTTTGTTTGGTAGTTTGTAAAAAATGTTTACTTTTGCAGTCACAATTGAGGTTTGGTAGTTCAGTTGGTTAGAATACGTGCCTGTCACGCACGGGGTCGCGGGTTCGAGTCCCGTCCAGACCGCTTAGAAAGGAAGCTATTAGCTTCCTTTTTTTGTTTTATGCCGTTTGCAATTCTATTCTAATATCGATGCGCTCGGATGGGTGCTTTTATTTCTTACTGCCTACCCCCTATCTCCCTTATCCATTTAAAGTATTTCGGCTTCCCTTAATCAGTTTTATCACAGTAATCATGGAATTTTATAAAAAAACAATCAAACCTCCATGTCTTTCCTTCCAAAAATCACTGCATGCTTATCTGCTGAATGATAACATCTCCATAGAAATTTTACATAAGTTTCCGTGGCATAAAAAAACCAACCATATAAAAGCATTGGATAATATATTTATTTTTGCAACAGAAACTATATAATTTGAACTAATTCTTGAATTATGGAAATACTAAACAAAAATGAAATCCTCATGAAAAAGGGTAACACTAAGTATGTGTTCAATAAGAACAGCATACTAGAATTGAGAGCTGACCGCCGTTATACCGACATTTGTTTGACTGGTGGCAGAACATTCACATCAAACAAAGGTATTGGAGAATGTTGTAGCCTGATTAACAACGATCCGGAGACCAAGCCGATGTTGGTGACGCGTATCGGCAAAAGTTTAGCATTGAACTTGAACTATGATTTTGAGTTTAATGATAAAACCCTCGTGCTGAAATTTGGTTGTGGCAAGGAGGTTTTGCTCACAGCAGCTCAAGTAAAAACCCTCAACAAATTGCTCAAAAAAGATAAAATAGGACTATAAACTTCGAATAAAACTTGCACTATGCAAGAATTTTATTCATACAGAATACGTCTTTTGTAGCAAAAAAGAGGTGTTATAGTGATATTTTTTGTCTTTTTTTTATACAACTCAACGAGCGTTTGTTACAAAAAACAGTGCTTTCGTACGTGTTTTTGACTTGTAGGGAACATATTTCGGCACTACTGAAATAATGATGATTAATTCAGTAATTTTGCCAAATTAAAATTATTTTACAAACATAAATTATTAGTATCATGAAAAATCCAGTAAAATTGGCAAAAATTGCTTACGATTTCGAACAAATGAGCGGAAATGATTTAATCATCTTTAGCAGAGGCACCGTACTTGGCTTGACGGACAATTTGGTGCTGACCAACCCTACCATTTCCCTAGCAACGGTCACCACTCAAACCGACGAATTTGAGGAAGTGGTGGTTGACATCGAACAAGGAAACACTACCCCTAACAACACAAAATTGATGGCACTTAGAGGTAGCACTTTAATGCTTTCGCTCACCACCAATGGGCATTATACGGAAGACAAGGCAAACGCAGTGGCTGCCGGCAATTTATTCAAAGCAGAACAAATTATTTTAAGCTCGGGTTACAAATTGAAGAATAAACCTGTGGTGAATCCTCGTGGTTTTGAAGTGGTGAAAACCGGTACAGGTTGGTTGCATTTTCATGTCAGGAAATCGAAAAAAGGTCACGAAATTTTCTATTGGAGTTATGGCATCGTGGCTACAAAAGGTGCAATACCCGAAACCTTGATTCAGCATGTTACCGACAAAGCCGACATCATCATCACTGATTTGCCTAGCGGTTCCATAGTAGCGATGGCACATGCCAGCAACGAAATTGGTCCCGAGCTAACTATTCCGCTCAAACCATGCCAGTGATTCCGGAGCAAAGTGTGCCACTTTTTCAAAGGACAATTGGACTGCAAAGATACTATATTTTTTTACATTTTCTTTCTTAATGATTCTCCTTTTAATTCAAACCGATGTGCA
>CAIOYH010000040.1 GCA_903862465.1 uncultured bacterium
AGGAATAATCAAAGGATGGGATTCAAATTGGTTCGGCGGAAAAAGTTTTGGTAGTAAGTTGATAGAAGATAAAAAAATCAGAACGTATTTAAATGCTCGTCTTTCGAAGGCTAGTATTTCAAAAATCGTTATTGAACGTACTTTGAAACTTATCACAGTTACTATTCATACAGCACGCCCTGGTATTATTATTGGTAAAGGAGGTCAAGAAGTTGATAAGCTAAAGGAGGAATTAAAAAAAATTACCAGTAAAGAAATTCAGATAAATATTAACGAGATTAAACGTCCTGAACTTGATGCTGTTTTAGTTGCTCAAACAATAGCTAAACAAATTGAAGGTAGAATATCTTATCGTCGTGCTGTTAAAACTGGTGTAGCTTCTACTATGCGAATGGGGGCAGAGGGTATTAAGGTTCAATGTTCTGGTCGTATTGGTGGTGCAGAAATGGCACGTACGGAAATTCATAAAGAAGGTCGTATTCCTTTACATACTTTGAGAGCAGATATTGATTATGCTTTAGTGGAAGCGCATACAACTTATGGTCGTATTGGTGTAAAAGTATGGATTTGCAAAGGGGAGATATATGGAAAAAGAGAACTTGTTCCAACTTCAAACACTTTGAAAGTTAATAACCAAGAAGCTTCCAATAGCAAAGATCAAGCAAGAAGAAGAAAAAGAAAATAAATTAGTAATTTTAGTGTTTAATTAAAAATATATACTGTAATGTTACAGCCAAAGAAAACGAAATATAGGAAAATGCAAAAGCAGCGCATGAAAGGTACTGCCCATAGAGGGCATCAGATTTCATTTGGTTCTTTTGCAATAAAAACACTGGAGGAATATTGGATAACTGGTCGACAAATAGAAGCCGCTCGTCAAGCCATTACTCGTTACATGAAGCGTGAAGGGCAGTTGTGGATTAGAATTTTTCCAGATAAACCTGTAACTAAAAAGCCTGCCGAAGTACGTATGGGTAAAGGTAAAGGTGCATTAGAATATTATGTAGCACGAGTAACGCCTGGTAGAATATTGTTTGAAATTGATGGGGTTTCTTTTGATATTGCTAAAGAGGCTTTACGGTTAGGAGCGCAAAAAATGCCTGTTGATACTAAATTTGTAATTAGAAGAGATTACGTTGAAGAATAAAATTTAAATAAATGAAACAGCAAGTAATCAAAGAACTTTCTACAAGTGAGCTTAAAGAAAGATTAATCGAAGAAAAAAAACAATATTTGAAACTGAAAATGAATCATGCAGTTTCTCCTCTTGAGAATCCTATGAAGATAAAGGATTATCAGAAAACTATTGCTCGCATGCATACAGAATTTCGCAGTAGAGAAATACATGGAGAAAACCAAACTGTTGATTTAAGTAACAGCAAAAAACAGTAAATCGTTATGGAACGTAATTTAAGAAAAGAAAAAACAGGTGTTGTAGTTAGCAATAAAATGCAGAATACAATTGTTGTTAATGTGGAAAGAAAAGTGATGCACCCTAAGTATGGTAAATTCGTGAAAAAAAACACGAAATTTATGGCTGATGATGAGAAAAACCAATGTAATATAGGAGATGTGGTTCTCATTTCTGAGACGAAGCCATTAAGCAAAAATAAATGTTGGCGCCTAGTAGAAATTATTGAAAGAGTTAAATAACTATGATACAGCAAGAATCAAGATTAATTGTAGCTGACAACAGTGGTGCCAAAGAGGTACTCTGTATCAGAGTGCTTGGCGGAACTAAAAGAAGATATGCTTCAGTGGGCGATAAAATTATTGTGACTGTTAAGAGTGCTATTCCTTCAGGCAACATTAAAAAAGGTACAGTAAGTAAAGCTGTTATTGTTAGAACGAAGAAGGAAGTTAGAAGAAATGATGGATCTTACATTCGCTTTGATGATAATGCAGTAGTATTGTTAACTGCAACTGATGAGTTACGGGGTACTCGTATTTTTGGACCAGTTGCTAGAGAGCTTAGAGAAAAGCAATACATGAAGATTGTTTCATTGGCACCTGAGGTGCTTTAAAATTAAAGGATATGCGACCGAAATTACATATAAAAAAAGGAGACACAGTAACTGTAATAGCAGGAGATTCGAAAGGTCAACAAGGCAAAGTGCTGAAAGTTGTCATTGAAAAGAACAAAGCTATTGTTGAAGGGGTTAACTTAATTACAAAACATAGTAAACCCAATGCAAAAGACACGAAAGGTGGAATTATAAAGAAAGAATCTTTTGTTCATGCATCAAACCTAATGGTTCATGATTCTTCTGGAAAACCGACAAGAATTGGAAGAAAGATTGATGAAAAGACCAATAAATTAGTAAGATATTCAAAAAAATCTGAAAAAAAGGAGATTATTAAGTAATGGACTATCAACCAAGATTAAAAGAAAAGTATCATAAAGAAATTGTATCAAGTTTAAAAGAACAATTTCAATATAAAAATGTAATGCAGGTTCCAAAGTTATTGAAAATATGCCTTAATCAAGGCGTCGGAGGTGCAATTGCTGATAAAAAAATATTAGATATTGCTGTTGAAGAAATGGCTATGATTTCTGGTCAAAAAGCTGTACAAACCAAATCAAAAAAAGATATTTCAAATTTTAAACTTAGAAAAGGTATGCCGATTGGTGTTAGAGTTACGCTTCGAAGCGAGAAAATGTATGAATTTCTTGATCGCTTGATTTCGGTTACAATACCACGTATTAGAGATTTTCGTGGTATTAATGACAAAGGATTTGATGGTAGAGGGAATTTTTCTTTTGGTATTACGGAACAAATTATTTTTCCTGAAATTAATATTGACAAAATTAATAAAATTAATGGATTGGATATTACTTTTGTAACTTCTGCTCCAACAGATAAAGAAGCTCATGCTTTATTAAAAGAATTTGGATTACCATTTAAAAATCAAAAATAATATGGCAAAAGAATCAATTAAGGCTCGTGAAGTAAAAAGGGAAAAACTTCATGAAAAATATAAAGAGAAAAGACTTGAATTAAAAAAAGCAGGAAATTATTTAGAATTGCAAAAATTACCTAAGAATTCATCTCCTGTGCGTTTGCACAATAGGTGTCAGATTACTGGACGACCAAAGGGATATATGAGACAGTTTGGTATTTCGCGCATAAATTTTCGTGAAATGGCTTTATCCGGACTTATTCCAGGTGTAAAAAAAGCAAGTTGGTAATATAAAAAGAAATAATAACAATTAATACGACGTAAATGAATACTGATCCAATTTCAGATTATTTGACAAGAATTAGAAATGCCGTGATGGCAAACCATAGGTTGGTAGAGATACCTGCTTCAAATATAAAGAAAAGTATAACGAAAATTCTTTTTGAAAAAGGATATATTTTAAACTTTAAATTTGAAGACGATACTAAACCAGGTATTATAAAAATTGCATTAAAGTATCATCCTACATCCAAAACTTCTGCAATTTCTACATTAAAAAGAATAAGCAGCCCAGGATTAAGACAATATGTTAATGCTGATGAACTCCCACGGGTACTTAATGGACTTGGAATAGCTATAATTTCTACTTCAAAAGGAGTCATGACAGATAAAGAAGCTCGAAATTTAAAAGTTGGTGGAGAAGTAATTTGTTACGTTAGTTAATAATTTAAGGAGAAATAAATGTCACGTATAGGAAAATTGCCAATTGCAATACCGCAACAAGTAACACTTACCGTTTCTGATAGTAATGAAGTTAGTGTGAAAGGACCAAAAGGTACATTAAAACAAATGATAGATCTTGGTATAACTGTAAAAGTTATTGGCGATAATATCATTGTTGAAAGAGTAGATGATAGTGTAAGGGCAAAACATGGTTTGTATCGTTCTTTAATTGCTAATATGGTTCAAGGGGTGTCGGAAGGATTTAAAGTTGAACAAGAATTAATTGGTGTTGGTTATAAAGCAGATGCTCAAAATAATGTGTTAGAACTAGCACTTGGATATTCACATAATTTTTTTATTGAATTGTCATCTGACGTTAAAGTTTCCACTATTAATGAAAGGGGTAAACCACCAACAATTATTTTGGAATCGAACGATAAACAGTTAATTGGGCAAGTTGCTGCCAAAATTCGTTCTTTAAGAGCACCAGAGCCGTACAAAGGAAAAGGGATTAGATTTAAGAATGAGGTTGTTAGAAAGAAAGCCGGCAAATCTGCCGTTCAAAAATAAATGTATAAAAATTAAACTCTTCAAATAATGGCAATTAAGAATTTTAAAGAATACAGAAGATTACGTATAAAGCATAGGATTAGGAAGGTCGTGAAAGGAACTGCAGAACGTCCTAGAATGTCTGTCTTTAGAAGCAATACAAATATTTATGTCCAATTAATCGACGATGTCGCAAAAAAAACAATTATTGCAGCATCCTCAATGGAGGCGGAAATTGCTACTGTAAAAGTAAGCAAAATTGAAAAATCCAAATTAGTTGGAAAAACATTTGCACAAAAAGCAATTGAATCAGGTATTACGACTGTTATATTTGACAGAGGCGGATATTTGTATCATGGTAGAGTAAAATCATTAGCCGATTCAGCTAGAGAAGCTGGTTTAAAATTTTAAGAAGATATGTCAAACGCAAATATCAAAAGAGTTAAGTCAAGCGAAATCGAGTTTAAGGACAGATTAGTAAGCATTCAAAGAGTTACAAAAGTAACTAAAGGTGGTAGAACTTTCAGTTTCTCAGCTATCGTAGTTGTTGGAAATGAAAATGGAGTTGTAGGGTATGGTTTAGGGAAAGCTAAAGAAGTTACTGCGGCTATTGCGAAAGGTATTGATGATGCCAAAAAGAATCTAATAAAGGTTCCCGTATTTAATGGCACTGTTCCTCATGAACAATATGGAAAATATAGTGGTGCATACATTTTTCTGAAACCAGCAGCTCCAGGAACTGGAGTTATTGCGGGTGGAGCTATGCGTGCAGTATTAGAAAGTGTTGGAGTTAAAAACGTGTTGGCTAAATCAAAAGGATCTTCAAATCCTCATAGTGTTGTAAAAGCTACTATGGATGCATTAGTTAAAATGAAGGATCCTTTTACCATCGCACAATTACGTGGGATATCATTATCTAGAGTTTTTAACGGTTAATCGCTTTAGGAAAAATAGAAAACATGAGAAAGTTAAAAGTAACACAAGTCAAAAGTGGTATTGACAGAAAAGCTGATCAGAAAAGAACGCTAATTGCATTAGGAATAAAAAAAATGCAACATTCTGTTGAAGTAGAAGCCACACCTCAGATAGAAGGGATGATTAGAAAGATCAGCCATTTGTTAACTGTTGAAGAAATTAATTAAAGATATTAAATTATAAACAAAATGGACTTAAGTAATCTGAAACCAGCAAAGGGATCGACAAAAAAAAGCAAAAGAATTGGTAGAGGTCAAGGTTCCGGTAGAGGTGGTACTTCAACTAGAGGAAATAAAGGTGCTCAATCAAGATCTGGTTATTCAAGAAAATTAGCTTTTGAAGGCGGTCAAATGCCTTTAATAAGAAGAATTCCAAAGTTTGGATTTACTAATTTCAATAGAGTTGAATATAGTGGTATTAATGTTGACACACTTCAAAAACTTGCTGAAGCAAAAAATCTTACAACAATTAATATAAAAACACTTATTGATAATGGACTATCTTCTAAGAGTGATTTGATAAAAATTCTTGGAAGAGGTGTTTTAACTGTCAAATTGGATGTTACAGCGCATGCATTTTCTGCTACTGCAATTAAAATTATCGAGGCTCAAGGTGGAACCGCAACAAAACTTTAATGGATGAAACGGCTAATTGAAACAATAAAGAATATATACAGAATTGAGGATCTTCGTAAAAGAATTATCTTTACTTTAGGTATTATTTTGATTTACCGACTTGGTTCTTATATCGTATTACCTGGTATTGATCCTCATATGTTGGGAGCTTTGCATAAACAATCTAGTGATGGATTGCTTGGATTGCTTAATATGTTTTCCGGTGGAGCATTTTCTAATGCATCTATTTTTGCATTGGGCATTATGCCGTATATTTCTGCTTCTATTGTTGTTCAATTATTGGGGATGGCGATACCTTATTTCCAGAAACTTCAGAAAGAGGGCGAATCAGGCAGGAAAAAGATAAATCAAATTACTCGTTTTTTAACCGTAATTATTACTGCAGCTCAAGCACCCGCGTATATTGGAAATATAACAAGTCAGTTACCAAGTGAAGCTATTTATCCATTTTTACCTGAAGTGGCGCCGTCAATGTTTTTTTGGTTGTCATCAGTAGTTATCCTTGTTTCAGGCACCATGTTTGTCATGTGGCTCGGAGAAAAAATAACGGATAAAGGCATTGGTAATGGGATATCGCTTATTATTATGATTGGTATTATTGCCCGTTTGCCCTTTGCACTTGTTGGTGAATTTGTATCACGGATGGAACAACAAGGTGGTGGTTTAATAGTCTTTGTATTAGAATTGGTTGTTTTAGTTGTTGTTATATTAATTTGTATTTTGTTGGTGCAAGGAACAAGGAAAATCCCGGTACAATATGCAAAACGTATAGTAGGCAACAAACAGTATGGTGGAGTACGTCAATATATTCCATTAAAAGTAAATGCTGCTGGTGTTATGCCGATAATTTTTGCTCAAGCAATTATGTTTATTCCAATTACATTGGTTGGATTTACTAATATTGAAGCGCTATCAGGTATCGCTCGAACATTTTCGGATTTTAATGGATTTTGGTATAACTTTACTTTTGCATTATTTATTATTGCATTTACGTATTTCTATACTGCAATCACAATTAATCCGAATCAAATGGCGGATGATATGAAGAAAAATGGAGGCTTTATTCCTGGTATTAAACCAGGTAAAAAGACTGGAGAATTTATAGATAATGTAATGTCGAGAATAACATTGCCTGGTTCCATGTTTCTTGCTTTTGTTGCAATTATGCCAGCTCTTGTTAGATTAATGGGGGTGAACTCGCAATTTGCACAATTTTTTGGTGGAACGTCCCTTTTAATTTTGGTGGGGGTTGTGCTAGATACTTTGCAACAGATTGAAAGTTATTTGTTGATGCGTCATTATGACGGATTGACAAAATCTGGAAGAATAAAAGGTCGTAGTTCTGCTGGTTATGGACAATCATCATTATAATAATTTAGTTATTGTAAGGTGATACATCTTAAATCAGAAGAGGAAATAGAATTAATAAAAATCAGTTCTTTGCTTGTTGGAAAAACTTTAGCTGAGGTAGCTAATTATCTAAAACCTGGAGTTAAAACAAAATACCTTGACAGTATTGCTGAGGATTACATTAGATCAAATGATGCAATTCCAGGATTTAAATTTTATCGAGGTTTTTTAGGAACATTATGTATTTCTGTGAATGATCAGGTAGTGCATGGAATTCCTGGTAATAAAGAGATTCTTGATGGAGATATCGTTTCTATTGATTGTGGGGTTGTAAAAAATGGATATTATGGAGATTCTGCCTACACATTCGCTCTTGGAGACGTTAAACCCGAAGTTGTACATCTACTTCGAATTACCAAAAAGTCATTGTACAAAGGTATTGAAATGGCTGTTGCAGGAAATAGGGTTGGTGATATTAGTTATGCTGTTCAAAATTTTGTAGAAAAATACGGTTATACTGTGGTAAGAGAATTAGTGGGGCATGGAATCGGAAAGAATTTACATGAGGATCCTCAGATACCTAATTTTGGATCAAGAGGTTCAGGAGCAAAACTGTCAGAGGGTCTTGTCATTTGTATTGAGCCTATGATAAATTTGGGGAAAAAGGAGGTAGTACAGGAAAATGATGGATGGACCATTAGAACCAAAGATTCTAAACCTTCTGCTCATTTTGAACATCAGGTAGTTGTTAGAAAGAATCAATGTGAAGTTTTATCAACATTTGAGTATATAGAAAAGGTTAAAAACGAAAATATAAAAGTAATTTATTAAATATACAATATGTCAAAACAAAGTTCAATTCAACAAGATGGAACGGTTCTCGAGTCGCTAGGGAATGCTATGTTTCGTGTTGAATTGGAAAATGGACATGTTATTATTGCGCATATTTCAGGCAAAATGAGAATGCATTATATTAAAATATTACCTGGCGATAAAGTAAGAGTTGAAATTTCGCCATATGATTTAACAAAAGGAAGAATTACATTCAGATATAAATAAATAAGAAGATGAAAGTACGTGTTTCAGTTAAGAAGAGAACCCCTGATTGCAAAATTATCAGAAGAAATGGACGGGTTTATGTTATTAATAAAAAGAATCCTAAATACAAACAAAGACAGGGTTAATATTTTTGAACAATATTAAAAAGTAATATATGGCAAGAATTGCAGGTATTGATTTACCAAAAAATAAAAGAGGCGTTATCGGCTTAACCTATATTCTAGGAATTGGCAATAGCAGTGCACAAAAGATATTATTAGAAGCGGAAATTGATTTTAATAAGAAGGTTAGTGATTGGACAGATGCTGAACAAACTACGATTCGTAATATTATAAACGAAAAATATAAGGTAGAAGGCAATTTAAGATCTGAAGTGCAGATGAATATTAAACGATTGATGGATATCGGATGTTATAGAGGTATTAGACATCGTGCCGGTTTGCCAACAAGAGGACAGAGTACGAAAAACAATGCACGCACACGTAAAGGAAAGAGAAAAACTGTAGCTAATAAGAAAAAGGCTGCTAAAGGTTAAGAATTAATTATTATATAATCAAAGAAACCTATTATAAATTATGGCAAAAACTTCTGCTAAATCAGCAAAGAAAAGAGTAGTTAAAGTTGACGCAATCGGTAGAGCTTATGTCTTCGCTTCGTTCAATAATATAATTATTTCGCTAACAAATATGAATGGACAAGTAATTTCATGGTCTTCAGCAGGGAAAATGGGATTTAAAGGATCTAAAAAGAATACTCCTTATGCAGGTCAGATGGCTGCGGGCGATTGTGCTAAGGCTGCTTATGATTTTGGATTACGAAAAGTTAAAGTGTATGTGAAAGGTCCTGGAGCTGGTAGAGAATCATCTATCAGATCAATTAGTGCTGCCGGAATTGAAGTAACAGAAATTATTGATGTTACACCTTTACCACATAACGGTTGTCGTCCGCCAAAAAGAAGAAGAGTATAAATTTATCCAATAATATAATTAGATATGGCAAGATATATTGGTCCGAAAACAAAGATCGCAAGAAAATTCAAAGATGCTATTTATGGTCCTGATAAGTCTTTTGAGAAAAAGAATTATCCTCCCGGACAACATGGTCAGACGAAGAAAAGAAAAAAACAATCTGAATACGGTGTTCAGTTACAAGAAAAGCAAAAAGCGAAATTCACTTATGGTATTCTTGAAAAACAATTTAAGATTACTTTCGAGAAAGCTAGTCGTAAAAAAGGTATCACAGGTGAAGTATTATTACAGCTCATTGAGGCTCGTTTAGATAATGTCGTTTATCGTTTTGGTATTTCTCCTTCACGCAGTGGTGCAAGACAATTGGTTTCTCACGGACATATAGAAGTTAACGGTAAAGTTGTTAACATACCTTCATATAGTTTGAAAGCCAACGACATCGTTTCTGTTAGAGAAAAATCAAAGTCTCTTGAAGTTATTAATGAGGCATTGGAAAAACACTCAAACCGATTTAATTGGTTAGAGTGGGATCAGGAGCAAATGACTGGTAAGTTTATGAGTTATCCTGAGCGCGATCAGATTCCTGAAAATATTAATGAGCAACTTATCGTTGAGTTGTACTCGAAATAAGATTTAAATAAACAATTGAAATAATATATATGGCAATATTAGCTTTTCAAAAACCGGACAAGGTTGTAATGTTGGAGTCGGACGATTTCTTTGGAAAATTCGAATTTCGTCCTCTCGAACCCGGCTATGGTACAACTGTTGGGAATTCATTAAGAAGAATTCTTCTTTCTTCTCTAGAAGGATTTGCTATAACCAATATTAAAATTGAAGGTGTTGAACAAGAGTTTGCTTCGATGGAGGGAGTTTTAGAAGATATTCCGGAGATTATTCTTAACCTTAAGAAAATCTGTTTCAAAAGACAGATCGATTCTGTAACGAATGAAAGAGTTATCATTACAGTTTCAGGAAAAGATGTTTTTAAAGCTGGAGATATCAATACGTTCCTTTCAGGATTTCAAGTGATAAACACTGAAGATGTGATTTGTCATTTAGAGCCCAATGTCAAGTTTGTTATGGAGATAACTATTGACAAGGGTAGGGGTTATGTACCTGCAGAGGATAACAAAGTTGCTACTGCAACACTCGGCACTATTTCTATTGATTCGATTTTTACGCCAATTCGCAATGTGAAATTCGTTGTTGAAAATTATCGCGTTGAACAAAAAACTGACTACGAAAAATTAGTTCTTGATATAACGACCAACGGTTCTATTCAACCAAAAGAAGCTTTGAAAGAAGCTGCAAAAATACTTATACACCATTTTCTACTTTTCTCAGATGAGAAAATTACGATGGATACAGAAGAAAAAGCTGTTGTGGAAGAGTTCGACGAAACCTCCCTGCACATGCGTCAATTATTAAAAACAAAACTTGTTGATCTGGACTTATCCGTTAGAGCTTTGAATTGTTTAAAAGCTGCTGATGTTGAAAGTTTAGGTGACTTGGTATCATATAACAAAAACGACCTGCTGAAATTCAGAAACTTTGGCAAGAAATCATTGACCGAATTAGAAGAACTTGTGAAGGCTAAAAGCTTGCAATTCGGTATGAACATCTCCAAATACAAATTAGATAAGGATTAAAAGAAATGAGACACAACAAAACCATTAATCAATTAGGAAGAACATCTTCACATAGAAAAGCGATGCTTTCAAATATGGCATCGTCACTCATATTACATAAAAGAATTGCTACCACTGTGGCAAAAGCTAAAGTATTGAGAGGATATGTGGAACCATTAATTACCAAATCAAAAGATGATTCTACACATTCTCGTAGAACTGTTTTTAGTTATTTGGGCAATAAAGAAGCCGTTAGTGAACTCTTTAGAGAAGTATCGAAGAAAATCATGGATCGTCCTGGTGGCTACACACGTATCTTAAAAACAGGTGCACGTTTAGGTGATAATGCTGAAATGTGTATCATTGAATTAGTTGACTATAACGAATTGATGTTAGGTACAAAAGATGCTAAAGCAGGCAAAACTGGTGCTCGTCGTCGTCGTGGAAGCGGTTCTACGAAAGCGGCAGGAGATGTTGTTGAAGCAAAAGTAGAAAAGAAGGCAGCTGCGCCTAAAGTTGTAGAAGCAGCGGCTCCTATTCATACGGAACCTGAAGCATCTGTAGAACCTGAAGTAATTGCAGATTCAGAAGTAGCTGAAGAACCCGAAAAGAATGAAGAAACAGATACCGCTAAAGAAGAATAAGCAGTTATGAAAATATCGAAAAGGGATAAAGTTGTTGAAGCTTTATCCCTTTTTTGTTTTAACTAAATCAAACTTTAATAGATAAAATAGAATGTTATGAGCAGTATAGTAAGTATTTATGCACGACAAATCCTCGATTCGAGAGGAAATCCTACTATAGAAGTGGATGTGTTGACCGACTCTGGTATAATCGGAACTGCCTCCGTGCCGTCAGGTGCTTCTACGGGAGTACACGAAGCAATGGAAATGCGGGACAATGATTTAAAAATGTATAACGGCAAGGGTGTGTTGAAAGCCGTACAAAATGTAAACAAGATACTTGCAGAAGAGTTGAAAGGCATGTATGTGACCGAGCAAGGTGTTATTGACAAAATGATGATAGACATTGATGGCACTCCTAATAAATCAAACTTAGGCGCAAATGCTATTTTGGGTGTTTCCTTGGCTTGCGCGAAAGCTGCCGCAGATATTACCGGGTTGCCCTTGTTTCGCTATGTGGGCGGTATTAATGCCAACACCTTGCCTATCCCAATGATGAATATATTGAATGGCGGTGCTCATGCTGACAACAGTGTCGATTTTCAGGAGTTTATGATTATGCCTGTGGGTGCTACAACTTTTGCGGATGCGATTCGCATGGGGGCAGAGATATTTCATAAGCTGAAAGAGGTGCTGAAAAAAGCAGGATATTCTACCAATGTTGGTGATGAAGGTGGTTTTGCGCCTAATTTGAAGTCGAATGAGGAAGCCTTGCAACTTATCATGAAAGCGATAGAAGGAGCTAAATACAAACCCGGTGTGGATGTTTTCATCGCATTGGATCCTGCTTCTTCAGAGTATTATATAGAGAAAGAAAATGTGTATCATTTTAAGAAATCAACAGGTGAAAAGCTAAGTCCTGCGGATATGGTGAATTTTTGGAAAGATTGGTGTAATCGTTATCCCATCCTATCTATTGAAGATGGTATGGCGGAGGATGATTGGACAGGTTGGGGATTGATGACAAAGGCTTTGGGCAGTAAGATTCAATTGGTGGGCGACGATTTGTTTGTGACCAATACACAACGTCTGCAACAAGGTATTGATAAAAAAGTAGCCAATTCCATTCTGATTAAGGTGAACCAAATTGGTACGCTTACGGAAACCATAGATGCTGTGAATCTAGCGTATAAGAACCATTATACGGCTGTGATGAGCCATCGTTCTGGTGAGACGGAAGATACTACTATAGCCGATTTAGCTGTGGCTGTGAACACGGGATTGATTAAGACCGGGTCTGCTTGTCGTACGGACCGTATTGCTAAATATAATCAATTGCTACGCATTGAAGAAATGCTGGGCACGAACGGACATTATTTGGGAAAGGATTTCAGATTTCTAAAGAAATAAAGAATATCATATCTAATCGAAAAGGACTTCAGTTTTGGAGTCCTTTTTTCTTGCATTATACCATTGAGGCACTGAGGACACTGAGAAACACTAAGATTTTATATCGCATTGTATTTTATGTGTATAAATCAATAGGCATCACTCTTTGCTGACCATCTTCAACACCCGCTACTCCTCCTAATTTGATATATATTGGAAGAAAGCCGCACCACAGAAATGATGTCGTAGCAACCTTCGTCCATTAGGGCAAGCTCATATTTGCCGTCCTTAAAGGTAAAAGTTCCGTAGGCTTGTTCAATATATGCGTTTTCTTTCTGTTGCTGTATATTGTATTTGTCGGGATGGTTCTTTACGCTATTAATCACTGTGTCCACATCGCTTTTAAAAATAGTGCGAGCAATCAAATAGCACTCCTCTGCCGAGGTGCTTTCGATAGTAAGTGCTACGGAATAGGATTCGTAGCCGAAGCGTTCTTCGAAAATGATAAAATTACCTTTATAGACGAAAAACTCTAAGGTATCAGCTTCAGGGTTTTCTTCATCAGTGTGGTGATAGGTGTGTTTTTTACCACTTCGCGAAAAACTCGCTTCAGCATAATCTTTTAGAGAATGATGTTGTAAAGAGGGTGCCGGTAACTTGCCTAGGAAGCCGTCGAACACGAAGCCACACATTGCACCATAATTAATTTTAACCCAATTTCCTGAAATACCTTCCACAACATAGCCGAGGTTAGTTTCAGGAACGCCCCACGGTTTTGGGCTAATGATAACACGGTCGCCATAAGGAACTTTTCCAATAACAGTAGTGCCACCGGGTTGAGAACGGATTTTTAAGCCCGACACGGCTAGGCAGTTTAAGGTGTCGCCGGAATCATAGCCCGTAATGGCTGAGAGTTTGAACGGCAGGAGCAGGATGAGGAGGAGCAGGAGTTTTATTTTCATAGGTAGGAGGGAGGTTGTTTTAATTATTCATTTATAGGTTTTATATTAGAAGCCACCATGTTGAAAACAGCAGCCATTTGCATTAGATGTATGTCGTTTGCAGCGTGCGCCTTTCTTTGTGATGCCGAGGCATTGCGTGCTTAGTGATGCTGTGGCACTTCCTGCTTTGACTTTTGCGCTGCCGGTTTTCGTGCTAGTCCAAGTCCAACAACTTTTACATAAGGTGCTTTCAATGGTTTTTTCTTGCGCATCGGGTAGGGCAGGGAAGAAGTCGAGTCCTGTGAGTTTCTCCACACTATCAATCGTCACCGCGAAGTTCGAGAGGGAATTGCTAGAGGCTTGGTTGGGCAGAATGAAGCCAATACCGTTTATACCTGGCTCCGTATAATCCAATATCACTTTAAAGAAATAGTTCGGGATAGCAATTTGATGTGTGCCTATGGTCGGCAAATTCCCGGAGAGCACCGGACCTGTAACCACATAGATAGCCTTGTAATCATACGCCCAAGTGCGCACCAATTCTTCAAGTTTTTTCCAAATGCCGCGATTGAATTCGGGGCGCTGCGGACTTACGTTGCTATAGTAGAACGATTCTTTCATGCTGAGGGCTGACCAACCCATGTCGGCGGCGGGCGCTAGATGTCCTTTGTCGAAGTGAGAGTTTTTGTAGTCTTGGTCGGAGGCAGAAACGGACGTCACATAGGGGTCGGCTACAAATTTTTTGGCACGTTCATATACGTTGTTGGTTTCTTCTTTGGTCAATTCATACGCCACCCAATTTGCTTCGTGATATTTGGCATTGTAGGAAATGGTGTAAGCCGCGTGGGTAATAATACTTTCGCCTGCCGCCATTTTCGGAAGTTCCAATTTGTTGATGGCGAAGGGTTTGATAGTGTCTAGTGGGGCGCTTCCTGTCATGGTGAGCGGCGTGGCTTGTGTATTAGACACCAATGCCGATGGAGTGCTGGTGGAGAGTTGTCCGCAGCTCATCAACAATAATAGGAGAAGTATCATGGGGGATATGAGAATGATTTTTTTTAAACGTTTCATCAATTCAATTTTACTTGACCAACGAGGCTCACACATCGTCAATCAAAATTATACTACAAAACTACGAAATATTTCTTTACCATTCCTATTTATTTCAATACATCGTACCTTTTTAGGTTAAGAAAAGCTCCAAATTCTTCGGATAAAAATGAACCACGGAGACACTAAGATCACAAAGGAACACTAAGTTTGTAGAAAGTGATGAGGGAAAATTCTATGACACTTTAATCTTCCCTTTATATAGCTTCGCCTTCCCAAAGCGCAACCCCATCCGAAAACCTATTTGCCCTGACATGGAAAAATTGCCTCCTTTATACTTATGAGGTGGGTCATAAATCTCTGTATGACTTCCTTCACTATACTGTGTTTTATAAATACTTCGGGTCACACTACCTCCTCTATACATAAAACCAAATGACATAAAGGCATCGAAAACAAACTTCTTTATCTGAGGCGTCTGCACGCCAAAAATGACATTACATTGAATGGAAGCACTCCGTTCCGATTGAAAAGCAAACGATATATTCCTATAATAATCTGAACCGTTTTCATTCACATACGACCATCTATCATCATAATAATAGTAACGAAAGCATAGCTGCGGACCCACATACAAGTGTTTCTTTTTAGAAAGAAAAAACTTCGGAATGGCTTCCAAAGTGAAACCTTTGCGGTTATAAAAGGAATGGTCGAAAATATAGCGACTACCTGACCACAAACTTCCTTCCTTCATGGCGGACAAAACAGTAGCAAAATCATAGCCATCACGATTTTTAGCGTACAAAACTCCCACACCAATATCCAAACAGAGATTTCTTTTGATAGGCAATTCAAAAATCAGGTTGATTTCGTTGGTGAGGTCGCGCACTATGTTTGTTTTTATGCCATAATGCACAGGGCAGGTATCGAGTGCGGCAAATATTGCGTTTCTGCGCTGTTCTTTCTTTTCAAGAATAGAGTCATATTGCTGACTGGTAATATGTGGAGCAAACGGCTTATTTGGTGGAGGATTTGAAATGGCTAACAGCCTGTCGGCATGCTTTTCATAATCTTCAAAAGACATGAATATAAATTCGCCCGTACTGTCGGGTACGACTGTAAAAGACGTTTTGGAGAAAGAGGGAAAAGGACCTGATTGCAACATTTTGGATAGCCCAATAATGTCGGAGGGATAAACCTTGAACGTATCGAGCATCAAAAAATCGGAATTCATGGCTTGAACAACGGATTTATGCTTGACATTATGCTTATCGACCCATTGAATTCTACCTTTTTTAATGTAAGCAAAATCGTGCTCGTTTGTTTTGCCTCTGCTCTTATAGGTTGTATGAAATACTAAGACCGTATCCCAATTATTCCAATTTTGGGCAAAAGAGAGATCACACATACCTGAAATGAACAGCAGACCGATTAGATACTTTTTCATATACATACTTTTTAGAAATGACGATTCAATTATTAGCTTCCGAATTGCGCTGAGCAACATCTTTGAAGCCAACCGATTGTTTCTTGAATTATAGCAACAAAATCTGCATCAAAGGTACATTATTTTTTCGATTATTATTATTTTTATGCTTCAATATTTATAGAAGTTTTAATTAAAAGAAAGAATCATGAAAGAGAAAGTAAAAAAGAAAGAAAAAGTAACAACAAAAGAGAGAATAGAAATGAACGAAAAAGGAATCTTGATTTTCACAGGTAAGAAAAATAAAGAGCTTGACCACCGCCACCTAGTGCATGTGGAAGCCGACGACCACACCATGTTTGTGAGCAGCAAATACCAACCCGAAATAAAAAAGGTGTTTGTCCTCAACCATCTGGAGAAGTTGCTCCCGGAGGATATGTATATGCGCACGCATAAAGCGCATTTGGTAAACTTAAGTTGTGTTGTTGCTGATACTATGAAAGCATTTGGCAATAAAGGTTTGCTGGTCAATTTGAAATATACCAAGCGCCAAGCCATCGTTTCTGAGCGCAAAGTGCCGATTTTTCTTGAAAAGCTAGAAGCTTATAAACAAGGCAATTGCAAATGATGAAAAAAATCTTTGCGCGTTCACGAACAAAATCGCTTATCATATTTATTTTTGATTATAATTTCGCGATGTTAAACAATCATGCTGTTCTTTGTTATTTTGAAATTAGTGAAAGAAAATTATGAACGTATCTTTTTTGTGAACTTATCATCACTGCGAACAAATTAGTTATTGCTGCAAGTGAACAAACTGTTGCTGCTGGGAAATAAGCTGTTGCTGCCGGAGAATAAGCTGATGTTGCTAGCGTAAAAACAGGAGTTGCCAGCGTAAAAACTGTAGCTGCCAGCGTAAAAACTGTAGCTGCTAGCGTAAAAACTGTAGCTGCTAGAGAAAAAACTCTTGTTGCCAGAGAAAAAGCAATTACTTACAAATTAGAAGTACGAATATTTTTTTCACATTTTAAAGTAACGAGTCAAAATTGAGAAGTAAAATTATAAAATAACTAAATAAGCAATAACCATTTAAATGTATCATTATGCCAACAAAAAATTTTATCCCGGGTCCTTATGGAAAGTTCAATGACTTCCAAGCCACATTAATTGCCTTTATTCTAGCCAATATGGCAGGATGGGGTCTGCCGACGGCGGCTACAGCCGAATTCACATTATTGTCCAACACCGTGGGCAAAAAGAAGCTGCGCTGGGAGGCTATTTGGGCAATTATTCTTACCAACGTATATACACATCCGCAAGAAGTGGAATTGAAGGCAGCACGCAGAGACTATGAATTCGGACGTAGGGATGATCCAACCGATACCAGCATACGTTTGTTTTTAACTCGCTACATTCGCAACAACCCAAGAGTTTCGGATGAACAAAAGGCTGCAATGGGACTTATCGTTCCCGATTTAGTAAAAACCCTAAGTACGCATGTGTTCGTTGGCAACAACTTGGTAGGTACTGTTAGTTGGGGCGAACATTTGGTGCATCATAATGAAGTTTTGGTTCCGGGTCAAGAAAGCAAAGCTAAACCTGATGGCGTTGAAAACATTCATGTGTTTATCGCTTTTACGGCTGCTAGCGTGAAGGAAGTTCCCGCATTAGACAAATTTGTTTATGATGGAATGGTGAAGAATGGAAAGTACGACCGTGAGTTCACTATCGAACAAGAAGCCATGCGTGCGTGGTATTACGTTAAAATGATGATGAAAGGCAAAAATGGAAAATATAGCCTGCCGAGCGAAATTTGGCAATCGGTGATCATGTAGGGAATGAAAAACTAAAAATTAAACCTGCCTGACTGCGTCACGCAGGCAGGAATGAAAAAGCTTGCTCGTTTGGGGCAGGCTTTTTTATTGTTGAATTGTCAGATTGTTGAGGGTTCATCGTAGGGGCAGAAGATTTTCTGCCCCTGCCGGCAGACTGAATGGTTTTATTGTTGTATTTCTTAGTGTTTCTAAGTGTTCTAGGTGCCTCAGTGGTTTTCTTACCTCCGCGTAAATCCGCGCCATCTGCTGGAAAATCTTCCTTCCTAAAAATAAAAATCCAAAAAAAACCCCTTCGTATCGAAATTTTATGTAATTTTACACCATGAAACCTCTTTCCCTTTTCATCGCCTTACTTTTTTCGCTTGCTTTTTATGCGCAGGCACAGGTGAATCTTGTGGTGAATCCAAGTTTTGAATTGTTATACTCTTGTCCAAATTCCACTAACCAAATTGATTCAGCAATTGGATGGAGTACTCCTATTGGAGGGGGAGGGGGAAATCCAGACTTATACAATTTTTGTTGCACTGATCCAACAGCCTGTGGGGTTCCATCGCAAACGCAATTTCATACTTTTCAATATCCTCATTCGGGAAATGGATATGCAGGCACTGATGTAATTTTGAGTGGTGCTCCTGATAATTTTAGAGAGTATATTCAAAGCAAATTGTCAAGGAAACTTATTGCAGACATCCGATATTGTGTTACCTTTTACTGTAGTTTATCCGACCAATCGAGTGCTTATATTACAACATTGGGGTCTTATTTAGATGATGGCAGTGTCTCTGCTCCGACTCTGTTTGGCTTGGCTATAGTTTCACCACAGATATATAATACTGCTCAACCATTAAGAGATACAAGCAACTGGATGAAAATAGAAGGCTCTTTTATTGCTACAGGAATAGAAGAATATATTACTATTGGTAATTTTTTTACATATAACCTTTCAGGAATAGGTATAATTGGTTCTCCTACTTCTTGGTGGTCATATTACTATATTGACGATGTAAGCGTGATAGATGCAAACTTATCCCCATTTGCAGGCAAGGATACCTTGATACATCCGGGGGATAGTGTTTTTATAGGCAGGCAGCCAGAGGTGGGTTTGGATGAAGATTGCATTTGGTTTGTGGATGGCATAGCCATAGATACTAGTGCAGGCTTATGGGTGAAGCCCGATAGCACCACTACCTACATTTTAGAACAAACCATTTGCGGCAATGTGACGCATGACACCATCACGGTTACGGTTTCGGGGGTTGGGGTGGATGAATATAGATGGGGAAGAGGATTGGTGAAGGTCTATCCCAACCCAAGTGATGGCGATATCACCATTCAGTACAAATTAATGGGCACTGATAAGGGCGAATTCGAGCTATATGATGTCTTTGGCAGAAAAGTCTATGCCCACCCGCTGCCCTCCGATGGCATTTCCTTCATCCTAAACGGAACATATCTGAGCAACGGCGTGTATTATTATCGCGTCACGCAAGGGCAAAAAAGTATGGGGAAAGGGAAGGTGGTCGTGATTAAATGAGAAATGAAAAGTCCGCTCCGTAGGGGCAGAAAATTTTCTGCCCCTACCGGCAGGCTGAATTATTATATTGTTGAATTGGTCTATTGTTCTATTGTTTTTTCTTAGTGAAACTTTGTGCTCTTAGTGTCTCCGTGGTTTTTTCTTATAAGTACAGAGTAACACAGTGTAAGGAAACAGAGCTACACAGAGGCGTTTAGCGGCATACGTAATTCGCCTATTCGTAACCTGTCCCGTACATAAAATGTCGGGGTTCGTAGGGCATGCCGAACTCCCCACCTTCTATCCCAACAAAAACCCCCATGACATTTGTCAATAATTAACCCGTATTTCTCATGCATACGCAAGGGGAATATAATGAATATCGGCTGTAATTCAGCCGTATGCACGCTTGAAGAGGTGTCATGCTTTCGATAAGCCATCCCTTCGGAAACAAAAAATATTTTATTGTTGAAATCTGTAGCAAAACTTCAGAAAAAAAACAGAAACCCTTTCTACTTTTGCATCCGAAATAACAATAGAAACCATTGATATGATTGAACTACTCGGATTAAACCACAAATCAGCGCCCATAGAGGTTCGCGAGAAATTTGTATTTTGTGAAGAAGACATCAAGAGATTCGTGCCTTTGCTCAGAGAAAAGGGGATTTTGGGTGCTGTTATAGTGTCCACCTGCAACCGTACGGAAATCTATGTTGATTTCGACGATGATGGCGATTTCTCAGGCTTTGAGGTGTTTGAAGAAACCTTGTTCAACTATCGCAAGGTGGACAAATCGCTGCGTACTCACTTCTATCGCAAATCGCAAAACGAGGCGGCACGCCATCTTTTTCATGTGGTTTCGGGTTTAGATTCTATGGCGTTGGGCGAATATCAAATCGTGGGTCAGGTGAAAGACGCTTACAACATCAGCGAACGCAACAATTTGATAAGCCCCGTGTTGATACGTTTGTTCAACAAAGCTTTCGAAGCAGGCAAAAAAGTCCGTACCGAAACCTGTATCTCTAAAGGCGCCGTTTCTATCAGTTATGCCGCTGTTGATTTGGCTAGCAAAAAGTTGGCGTCCTTGTCCTCGCAGCCTGTGTTGTTGATAGGCGCAGGTCAAACGAGCGAACTCACCCTGCAAAACCTCATAAAAAAAGGTTGCGACAAGTTCACCATTGTCAATCGCACCTTCGAAAACGCTGTGGAAATGTCCGAAAAATATAACGCCACTGCCGAAGACTATAGCAAATTGGAAGAATTGTTGCTTATAAACAACATTGTCATCTCTTCCACAGCATCCAAAAAACCATTAATTACCAAAGAAATGGTAGCTAACGCGATGACGCTACGCAACAATCGCCCACTCTTTTTTGTTGATTTGTCTGTGCCGCGCAATATTGCTCATGAGGTGGCAGAACTCGAGAACGTATATGTTTACGATATTGACAATTTGAACCTTGTGGTGGAAGACACCTTCGGCAAACGTCGCGGCGAAATCTGCGCTGCCGAGCAAATCATCGAGGAAGTGGTGGTGGATTTTTTCAATTGGCTAGGCTCGCGCACTTTGATTCCTACCTTCCAAAGCATCAGCCATTGCTTCCAAACCATTCATCAAAACGAATTAGAGGGATTCATGAAGAACTCTAAAGAAATAGATTATCAAAAAGCCACCGAATATGGCGAGCACATCACCAATAAGTTAATTCGCACTATGATTAGCAATGTGAAGTCTATCACCGACAATGGCAAAAAACAAGAATACATCAATTTAGTCCATCAATTGTTTAATCAGAATTAAGCATGAAAAACGTTCGCATAGGCACTAGGGGAA
Organism: uncultured bacterium; assembly: GCA_903862465.1. GTDB lineage: Bacteria > Bacteroidota > Bacteroidia > Bacteroidales > CAIWKO01 > CAIWKO01. The sequence continues at coordinate 21,403 of CAIOYH010000040.1, forward strand.
GTAAATTGGCTTTATACCAAGCGTATCGAGTCAAAGAAGAACTAGAAGCCCATTTCCCCAAAATCACCTTCACCATTGAAATCATAAAAACCAAAGGAGATATCATTCTCGATGTTCCCTTGTCGAAAATTGGCGACAAAGGTTTGTTCACCAAAGAACTCGAAACGGCAATGTTCAACAACGAAATTGACATGGCAGTGCATAGTTTGAAAGATTTGCCTACCACCTTTCCCGAAGGTGCCACCTTGGGCGCTGTGTTGCAAAGGGGCGATGTGCGCGATGCACTTATCAGCAGCGACAACAGAACCATCAGCAGTTTGACCAAGAAGGATGTCATTGCCACTTCGAGTTTGCGCAGAAAAGCACAACTGCTGCGTATCAACAAAGATTTTAAAATCGTTGAAATCAGGGGCAATGTCAACACACGTATTCGCAAAATGGAAGAAGGTTTTTGCGATGTGATGGTGATGGCAGCCGCCGGCTTGCAACGATTAGAGATGCGTTCCTATATCTCCGAATTGATAGCCCCCGAACTGATGATACCTGCTTGTAGTCAAGGGGCTATTGGTGTTGAAATCAGAGAAGGGGATACGTTTATCAGCGGATTGCTTTCTAAAATAAATCATGAAGAGACCTTTATTATGACATCTGCCGAACGTGCTTTTCTGAAAACTTTAGAAGGCGGTTGTCAGATTCCTGTAGGAAGTTATACCCGCATCGAAGACGGTCAGTTTCATATCACAGGTTTCATCTCAAACATAGATGGTAGTGTCTTTTTGAAAGATTCAGCATCGGCTCCGCTCGACCAAGCCAACCAAGTGGCTATCGAACTTGCCCAAGGGCTGTATAATCATGGCGGAAAAGAGATACTCGAATCCATCAGAAATCATAACTTCATAAAGGAGCATTTACGTGTGCCTGTAGGTAACAAATTGGTGATTTCCACACGAGCACTTGATTCAGGAGACACCTTAAATGATATGCTTCAGAAACACGGTATAAAAACCCTTGCTTTACCGATGATAGAAATTGTCCCCACGGTGTTGACGGAAGAGGGCATTGATTTAGTCCAAAGCCTAACGCATTTTGAATGGATATTCTTCACGAGCAGAAATGGGGTGCTGCATTTCTTTAAACATTTGTTGGATGTAACGGGCAGCACCTTCTTGCCCAAAAGGATAAAGATAGCCACCATAGGCACTAAGACGGCTGCCGAATTGGAATATTACGGTTATGCTCCCGACTTCCTGAGCGGTGGAAACAATGCTGAAGAATTGATCGATAATTTTTCCAAGATATATAATCCCCAAAACAAGAAAATCTTTCTCGCATTGGGCAATCTAGCCGGCGACACACTCAATAACAACTTGTGTAATGGAAATTATGTGAAACGGCTCAATGTGTATAACACACTCAAACCAAAATTCGTTGACCCTGCCATTCTTGAAATCATAAAACTCAAACGCTATGATTTTATGGTGTTCACTAGCCCGTCAACGTTTTATAACTTTTGTGCATTACAAAACGATATTGAACTCCATTCCTTGAAGATTGCAAGCATTGGAATCACCACCACCAAAGTAATTCGCAACGCAGGTATTGAACCTGTTCTTACAGCAAAAAAGTCAACAGCCGAAGGACTTGTTGACGACATTATAGCATATTTTGATAAACATAAATAAATAGTAAAACATATAAAAATGGACTTTCCAATAACAAGATTAAGAAGATTACGCTACAATAGTGTATTGCGTCAAATGGTGACCGAAACCAAACTTTCGGTAGATGATTTTGTGATGCCTTTGTTTGTGTGCACAGGCACCAATGTTCGGAATCATATCAATTCTATGCCGGGCAATTATCAACTCTCCGTTGAAAACACCGTGGAAGAATGTAAGAAAATATATGCATCGGGTGTGAAAGCAGTATTGCTTTTTGGCATTCCTGCTCACAAAGATGAAGATGGCAGTGTGGCTTGCGAACATGATGGCATCGTGCAACAAGCGATACGTGCTATAAAAAAAGATGTCCCCGGCATGTATATCATTGCCGATGTGTGCAATTGTGAATACACCACGCATGGTCATTGCGGAACTATTATTGATGGAGATGTTGACAACGATACCACCTTGGTAACCTTGGCAAAACAAGCCGTTTCATTGGCAGAAGCCGGAGCAGATATGATAGCACCAAGCGATATGATGGATGGCAGAGTGGGCAGAATACGTGAACAATTAGACAAACATCATTTTGAGAAAATTCCTATCATGTCGTATGCTGCCAAATATGCTTCGGGATTCTATGGTCCTTTCAGAGAAGCGGCAGAGAGTGCTCCCAAATTTGGCAACAGAGCCACCTATCAAATGAATCCTGCCAACTCAAATGAAGCCCTGCGCGAAGTGGAGCTCGACATTATGGAAGGCGCCGACATCGTGATGGTGAAACCTGCCCTCAGCTATTTGGATGTGATTTATCGAGTGAAAAATGAATTCCGTATGCCCGTGGCTGCTTACAATGTGAGTGGAGAGTTTTCGATGGTGAAAGCTGCCGCCCAAAACGATTGGATAGATGGCGAACGCGTGATGATGGAAATTTTAACCTCCATCAAAAGAGCCGGTGCCGATATCATTATCACCTACCATGCTGTTGAAGCAGCCAATGTGTTGAACAGAAAATAATACATACAAGACATGCAATTCACAAAAAGCATTGAAGCTTTTAAAAAAGCTCAAGAACTGATTCCCGGCGGAGTGAACTCTCCCGTCAGAGCCTTTAAAAGCGTGAAACTAAACCCGCTCTTTATTAGTAAAGGTAAAGGCGCTCACATCACGGATATTGACGGCAACCAATTTATAGACTTCGTGGCATCATGGGGACCGCTAATCTTTGGTCATGCTCACGACACTATTTTGGCAGCCATAAACGAAGCCGCGCAAAAAGGCACGAGTTATGGTGCGCCTACCGAATACGAAACCGAAATGGCAGCACTCATCGTTGAGATGGTTCCTTCTATTGAAAAAGTGCGCATGGTGAACTCCGGCACGGAAGCCACCATGAGCGCCATCCGATTGGCTCGTGGATACACCAAAAGAGAATGTATTCTTAAGTTCGCAGGCAATTATCACGGGCATGGCGACAGCTTTTTAATCAAAGCAGGCTCAGGTGCCATCACCTTGGGTTTGCCCGATAGTCCCGGCGTTACATCGAGTACGGCAAAAGATACCCTGATTGCTGAATACAACAACCTTGATTCTGTACGCGCTTTGTTTCAAGAAAAGGGTGGAGAAATCGCGGCTATCATTGTTGAACCTGTGGCAGGTAACATGGGCGTGGTGCCTCCTGCTAAAGGATTTTTGGAAGGCTTACGCGAAATAGCTACGCAATATGGTGCTTTATTGATATTTGATGAAGTCATCACCGGGTTTAGATTGGCAAAAGGTGGCGCACAAGAATATTATAATGTTATGCCTGACCTAACAACGCTAGGCAAAATCATCGGTGGTGGTCTGCCTGTCGGAGCTTATGGCGGCAGGAAAGAAATCATGGATATGTTGGCGCCCATCGGACCTGTCTATCAGGCGGGAACTCTATCGGGAAATCCGCTTGCCATGTCGGCGGGCATTGCCATGCTGAAGCTTATCAAAAATACGCCCGACTTTTATACGGAATTGGAACGCAAAGCTTCTATCTTAGAAAAAGGGATACTGAACAATATGCAGTTGGCCGGCGTAAAAGGTCTCATCAACCGCGTTGGCTCCATGATGACTTTCTTCTTCACTAAAGAAAAGCAAATTACTTCCTTCGAGGAAGCTATGAAATCGGACTCCGACACTTATGCTCGCTACTTTAAACTATCTTTGGAAAGCGGCATCTATCTAGCACCATCGCAATATGAATGTTTGTTTATTTCTTATGCACATAGCAATAAAGATATTGAAACGATTATTGCCGCCAACCTACAAGCACTCAAGAATCTTTAACACGACCTGATACATTACACACGCCATAATGGCGAAATAGAAATTAAACAAAACTCCATAATGAACAACAATATATTTATCAAAACGCTGAAAGGCGAGACTACCAACCGCCCTCCCGTTTGGTTTATGCGACAAGCAGGGCGCGTGTTACCTTCCTATTTGGAAATGCGTCAACATCATTCTTTCTCTGAGCTAATGAAGTCACCCGAGTTGGCAGCCAAAGTCACGCTGCTGCCTATCTATGATTTGGGTGTGGATGCTGCCATTCTTTTCTCCGATATATTGGTGATTCCTGAAGCCTTAGGCATGGAACTTACCTTTACGGATTCAGGTCCACGTTTTGCCACAGCGCTTAAAGACGTCAACAATCCTATGAGTATCATAAAAGCCGACGCTTCCAAACTCAATTATATTTACGAAGTTATTGACGAGATCCATAAAACCACACAATCGGGAACGCCTTTGATTGGTTTCTGCGGAGCACCCTTCACTACCTTATGTTATATGATGCAAGGCTTGGGTACCAATCATACCTTCCCGGATGCTGTTGCGTTGCTCTATAAAGATAAGGTGTTAGCCCATAAACTTCTCAGTGCTATCACCGAGCTGTCCATTGAGTATGCAACTCATCAGGTGAAACACGGGGTGGCTGCCTTCCAAATCTTTGAAACTCACGCAGGACTCATTCCTTCGGATGTGTATTTCGAGATGGTGATGCCGTATGTTCGCAAGATATCTGCTGCTGTTATGCAGACAAATACCCCTGTCATCTTCCTGCCGAAAGGCTTGGGATATGGTATCAAGCATATCACCCCGGAAGACACCGACTACCTGAGCGTTGATTGGCAAACATCCATATATGAGGCACGCGAACTTGTGCATCATAACATTGGGCTGCAAGGCAATCTCGACCCGCGACTTCTTATGGCGGATACCGATACCATATTGACCTATTTGGAGAAATATAAGTTCTTTGGGTCGGAGTATCAAAATTGGATATTTAATCTTGGGCATGGGTTCATTCCGGGCATCCCTTACGAAAATGCTAAATTTGTTGTTGACTGGGTGAAGCAAACGGATTGGCAACGTAATTAAATACAATAACATGGATATCGAATAGGGTATCTTATAAAAAAGAAAAATGAACATCACAACAGAGTTTTTAGATAAACATAATGTGTCAGGTCCGCGATACACGAGCTACCCACCGGCAAATTTCTTCCATACCAAGTTTACTTCTAAAGATTATATCGAACAATTAATCGCTTCTAACGACCAACAACCGGAGAACATCTCTCTCTATATCCACATTCCTTTCTGTCCGCAACGCTGCCATTTTTGTGGCTGCAATACCGAGACAGGACAAAAGAAGTCCGTTTTGGAACGCTATATACAAGCAGTGAAACAGGAGATTAGGAATGTTTCGTCGCACCTGAATGTCACCACGCGCAAGGTAACTCAAATCCATTGGGGCGGCGGCACTCCCAATGCCATCGCCATGCATTATATCGAAGATATCATGAATCTGATTAAAGAGAGATTCATCATAGATCCTCATGCCGAAATCGCCATCGAATGTAGCCCTGCGTATTTGGAATTTGCCCACATCGACCAAATGGCGGCTATGGGTTTCAATCGGATGAGCCTCGGCATACAAGATTTCAGAGAAGATGTGCTGAAAGTGGTGAATCGTCAGGCGCCGAAGCATCCTGTCAAAGAAATTGTGGATTATCTGCGCAGCAAAGGTTTCAGTGGAATCAATCTCGATTTTATCTACGGACTGCCGCTACAAACCCTTGAAAGTGTTTCCGATACCATCGCGAAAGCCATCGAAATAAAACCCGACAGAATCGTCACCTTTTCCTATGCTCATGTCCCTTGGGTGAAAGAAGAACAGTTGAAGCTCGAAAAGATTGGTCTGCCCCAACCAAAAGATAAGATGCAAATGCTCATCCAAAACATAAAACAATTGCAAGATGCAGGCTACGTCGCCATCGGCATTGACCATTTTGCGCATCCCGACGACCAATTGACGAAGGCTTTTATGAGCAATCGTTTGCATAGAAACTTCCAAGGATACTGCACTTTGGAAACCACAGGGCAGGTGTATGCCTTTGGCTCGTCCTCCATCAGTCAGCTTTGGGGCGCTTATGCTCAGAATCATAAGAATATCAATAATTATATGGATGCCATAGCGTCCACCGGTTTTGCCATCGAAAGAGGCTACACCATGACCCTCGGACAGCAAGTGGTTCGTTCCGTCATCAACAGTATCATGTGCAATGGTCTATTATTATTTGAAGAAATCGCTGCGCAATTCGCGATGTCTGTGGCTGAAATAAAAGAAATTGTGCAGTATGATGCGTCGAAATTGGCTGACTTCGAGAAAGATAATCTGATCAGCATCAGCGCGGAAGGCATCAAGATTAGCAACAGTGGACGCATGATTGCGCGCAACATCGCCATGGCTTTTGATCCTGATTTGAAACAAGGTGACACGATATATTCTAAAACCGTATGAAAGGCGTATTGCTTGTTGACATGGGTGGTGCTAAATCGCCACGAGAGTTGAAGCTCTTCTTGAAGCGTATGTTTAAAGATCCTTATATTCTACCTTTAGGAAAATTAGGACGCCAATTTCTATCTTATTATATCAGCAACACTCGTTATAGGAAGTCGTGGAAGAAATATAAGTTGATAGGCGGTTCGCCCATCATGGAAGCCACGCATCAGACGATGCTCGCCTTGCAAGAGAAACTGCCCGAGGATTTTAAAGTTCGCTATGCTTTCTCCTATTCAACCCCATTGATAAAGGAGAGTATGGACGCCTTCATGGCAGAAGGAATTCATGAAATTACGGTGCTGCCCTTATATCCGCAAGGATGTTTTTCTACCACCAAGAGCGTGGAGCATGATGTGAACAAGGTGGTTGCGAAAAATCCTCAGCTTAAGATACACATCATTAAAGAGTTTTATCAAAATAAAGACTTCGTTGACTATTGGTCAAATCTCATTTTGAATCATGCCTATCAACACTACCTCGACAAACCCCTTTTGTTGTTCAGTGCCCATTCCATTCCAACCTATTTGGTAGAAAAAGGCGACACCTATCCCGCTGCGATAGAAGCAAGTGCAAAGGCAATTGCCAATCATTTGGGCTTCGAATATGAGGTGGCTTATCAATCGGGCATGAAGCGAGGCACGTGGCTGACGCCTGATATCGATACCGTTTTGCGCCAATTAGCTGTGAAATGGAAGGATCAAATTGTAATTATTCCGATAAGCTTTCTGAACGAAAACCTAGAAACACTTTATGATATTGACCACGAGATAGTTCCCTTTGGAAAGAAATTCTTAAGGTTCTCCCACATTTCACGCGTGGCGCTACCTGTGGCGGATTGTTTGTTAATCAAGATGTTCACCGATTTAGTTTTGTCAAATATTTCATCATGAAGAATGTAATCATCATAGGCGCAGGCATTACCGGGCTTGCCACCGCGCATCACATCCATAAAGCAGGCAGTAATTTCTTGGTGTTGGAACAATCCGATCGTGTTGGAGGCGTCATCAATACCAACAAGGAGAAGGGATATATGTATGAAGAAGGTCCCAATTCGGGCGTGATTGGCAACGCTGAGGTCATCAATCTTTTTGAAGATTTGAAGGAGTTGTGCTCCTTAGAGGAAGCTAACGAGAATGTGAAACGTCGCCTGATTTTGAAGAATGGGAAGTGGGAGGCATTGCCTTCGGGGCTGAAGGCGGCTGTCAAAACGCCTTTGTTTACGCTCAACGATAAGTTCAGAATATTGGGCGAGCCTTTTCGCTCTCGTGGCAAGAATCCGCATGAGACGCTTGCCGACTTGGTGAAACGCCGACTTGGACAAAGCTTTTTGGATTATGCTATCGACCCGTTCATCATCGGCGTGTATGCAGGCGATCCGAATCGTTTGGTGCCCAAGTATGCGCTGCCCAAGCTCTATAATTTGGAGCAGGACTACGGCAGCTTCATCGGGGGAACTATCAAGAAAAGTTTCGCTAAAAAGACAGAGGAAGCCAAGAAGGTGACGCGCGGCGTGTTCTCGGTGAAGGGCGGTTTGTCGTCTTTGATTGATGCGCTGTATCAAAAGATTGGCAAGGGAAATGTGGTGCTCGAATGTTCGGATATCGAGGTGATGCCGAGGAATAATCATTTCATTGTTTCCTATAAAGATAAAAACGGAAAGACCATCGAAATTGAAACTAACAAGGTGATTTCAACCGTTGGAGCTTATCAAATTGATAAGATTGCACCCTTCATCCATCAAGATACTATTAAGAAAATCAAAGCTTTGCACTATACCAAAGTGATTGAAGTGGTGTTGGGATTTGATACATGGAACGGCATCCCCTTGGAGGCTTTTGGCGGTTTGATTCCCTTCAAAGAACAGCGCGACCTGCTTGGGGTGCTTTTTATGTCATCGCTTTTCAGCGATAGAGCACCCAAAGATGGCGCTTTGTTTTCCATTTTTCTCGGAGGCGTTCGTCGTCAGGAAATTTATAAAATGAACGATCAAGAGATAGAAGCCATTTTGAAACGCGAGATGTGCGATTTGATGCAGATCAAAGATTATAAACCTAATCTATTGAAAATCATCCGTCACGAATGGGCAATTCCACAGTACGAGGCAGACAGCGGCAAGCGATTCAAGGCGATAGAAGCAGTTGAGCAACAATATCCGGGCTTCGTCATAGGCGGAAATCTTCGCAACGGTATAGGTATGGCTGACCGTATTCTCCAAGCCAAAATGTTGGCAGATGCGGTGCTTATATAATATAAGGTAGAAAGTTTCGAGTTCATAGTTCGGAGTTACGAGTTTCATAAATCAAAAATTCACAAATCATAAATCTAAAATCAAAGTATGCTTATTGATATTGCGCCCACAGAAGGATTCTCCGTCATCAAACTTGTTCATACTGCGGTGAGTCTCACCTTTCTAGTGATTACCGTTTGGCTTTTCACGCGTTCCTTCAAGGGATATTTCAAAGGCAAACCGTTTCTGCGCACCGACAAGCTCCTCTCCTTTGGGTTCATCATAAGTCTCTATACCCAATTGATTTTCGGGCTGATACTGTTCTCAAACCTTGGGTCAGGCGTGGGCTATAACTATTGGGGCATAGCCGATTCCGTGAAGGTGGTGTCTAAACGCTTGTGGCCCGTAGAACATATTGTCTTGATGTTGTTTGCGCTCTTCATTGCCAATCTTGGATTAATCATCTCCATCAACACCAAGTCCGATAAAAATAAACATAAAAATATATTGGTCTATTACTCGATAGCTTTAGGCTTGATAATCTTTTCGTTGAGTGCTATCTATTTGTTTTAAGAAATAAATTCTTCGTAGGCAGTGCGCTGTCAAGCATTTTTAATTTTTTCCTTGGCGGGATAGGGTGCACGTCCATTATTTCGAAAAGTCTTTTTGAAAATACAGGACGTTTTGCTAGGGTGAAAAAATTTTATTTTTCTTTAGAAAGAAGAAGCATGATGGTGATGCAAAAACGCATAGATGGCATACTCCGCATGAAGATTATGTTAAAAAGATTGCTTTTAAATACCCTCGACGCATCGAAGCATACTAAAAGTGAGATTTTATATACCTGCGCAGCATCGAGTGTATCATAAATTCAACTTTTATATACCCTCGACGTATCAAAGGTTATATATATTTCATAATATATAATACTCTGCGCATCGAAGGTTATATAAAATGAATATTTACATACACTCTGCATATCGCCTATGTTAAAAAAATAAAAATATAATATCCTCGACACGTCGCATATAATAAAAATAGCATATTTCAATACCCTCGGCGCATCGAGGGTATTGTAAAAATAACTTTTTATAATACGCTGCACATCGAATAGTAGAAATAAATTCAATTTATATATAATCGATGTATCGCTATTAGTGTTTAATTCATTTTATATAATACTCGACACATCGAAGCTAATGTAAAGTGGATTTTCTATAACACATTGCACGCGGAGTATTATTAAAGATTTTAGTTTATGTATAAAATGTATGATGATGATAGTATAAAAATAATTTTCGTAGCATATTTTGATTGACGGTACAGTAGATTATTTGTTTTGTATTCTCTCGTTATATCACTATTGATTTAGAAAATTAAAAGAAGAGATAAGTTCGAGTTGACAGTTAATTTGAAATGATTTTCAATTGCAATGATAGCCTAGCTGTTTTATTCATTTTTGCTTTATGGATAATGCGCCATTCTAATTCCTTAGAAAAAACTTTTTCCAGAAAGGAAATACATGGGTGAAATTTTATTTTTAAAATTAGTGAAGAATATTCGATTAAAAATTTTCTAGAAAAATACAGCTTCATTTAATAATTTTGTGTAACTTTGTATAAAATTTCAGACCCCATTGCGGTATGGAAAATATTAATATTTGAAAGAATCAATAAAGCATAATCATTCATGAAAAAATATATCGTACTATTTCTTTTTCTTTTTTATTTCGCAGGGGCGTATGCACAGAAATTTAAAGGCGGATTATTTACAGGCATCGCTGCATCACAAATTTCCGGCGATCAACTCTCGGGATTCAACAAACCCGGATTGTTTGCAGGCGCTTTCACCAACATCGTATTCAAAGAAAAATATGGATTGCAATTGGAATTGTATTACATACAGAAGGGGAGCCGCAAAGTGTCGAAAAGTAATAGCATTGCTACTTACAAATTGAATCTTCAATATATTGAAATGCCCATTCTATTCAAATGGCAAATCGTAAAACGTTTTTATATAGAATTCGGACCTGCCATAGGCGTGCTGATGAAAAATACGGGAGTGGAGAAAGATGGTTACGGAGTGGTGCCCAACTCTCAACGCCCAAAGTTCAATCGCTTTGATTATTGTGCTATTGGCGGGATAGGGGTGAACATCAGCAAACATTTTAAAGTCAATCTTCGCGGTGAAAGTTCTTTCATTCCCGTGCGTGTACCTCAAGTTGGCACCTCATGGCGCTTAGACCGGCTGCAATATAACTCATCAATTTTATTATCTTTAATCTACGAAATCTGATGAAAAAGAAAATCGTGATAGGTGTAACAGGAGCTAGTGGCTCTATTTACGCTTTGAAATTATTTGAGAAGCTCGACACCCTCAAAGATTCGATTTCCGCCTGTGGCGTGGTGTTCTCTTCTAGTGCCGAAACCGTTTTGGAATATGAATTGCAAAAGAAAAAACATGAAATAACGTCTTTTCCTATATACGAGAACACGGACTTCTTTGCTCCTTTCGCTTCAGGGTCTGCCAACTACGACACTATGATCGTTTGTCCCTGCACTATGGGCACCGTCGGCAGAATTGCACACGGCTTTGCCAACGACCTCTTGACGCGCGCCGCCGATGTAATGTTGAAAGAAAAAAAACAATTGGTGTTGGTGGTACGTGAAATGCCCTACAACCTAATTCACATAGAGAACTTTAAGTCGCTAATCTCCGCAGGAGCTGTCATTTGTTCGGCGTCGCCTTCCTTTTATTCAAAACCACAAACCATAGACGCCTTAATCGAAACGGTCATCAACAAGGTGTTGCACCTTGCGGGCTTCTCTCACAAGTCCTATGAGTGGGGCGCAGAAGAAGCATAAACGACCGACTTTGTTTTTAATTAAAAGAAATCGTCTTCATCCGACTTTCTCTTCTTAGGCTCATCTTCCTCATCGGAAGCCTTCATCTCAGGATCCATAATATCTTGATGAGAAAACAATTGCTCATCAATCTTGTCGTTGGTGGCGGTGTCAATTTTTACATCCACTTTAATCAAATAGCTAGTATCTTGCGTATCCACAGTGATAGCGTAGAAAAAATCCTTGTTAGGTTTCGTCACTTTAAAAACATGATGTTGAAACCCATCAGGGTATTTCTCATTCAAAGCTTCCTGTACTTCCTGCGAGATATTGCTGATATGAACAATAACATTTTTTTTATTTTCCATGATAGCGTAAAATATTTAAGTTCCTTATTAAAACGTTTCCACTAATCAAAAAATGTGCCGAATTACAATAAATTCAAAATAAATCGGCAATATTTTTTTTCAATTTTTTGCAAAAATAAATCCATTTGTATTTAAAAACAAATTATTTTACATAAATATGACTATTCAGATTTCCGATTGAAAAATAAATACTGCGAAATGATGATGAAAACCATGGTAAACACCACATTATAAAGTGCATGCTTCAAGGTCTCAAAGAAATCTGTGAAACGGAATATTTCCAGATAGAACAAGCAAACATGATGGGCTGTTGTCAGTATCAAAGCATATAGGAAAAACCATTTGAACCCGGAGTTTTGAATTCCGGGTTGCGTGCCTGCCTCATTGTCCGATTTCGTAGAAACTACATTCTGTGCCCATGGACTCAGGTAGGCAATTAAAACAGTTGCCGCGGTGTGTATCCCTCCAGAATTTGAAAAAATATCTATGCATAACCCCAGCAGAAAACCGGAAATAAGAATTATCCAACGTGGTGTGTTAAAAGGCAACAACAGGATAAACAAAATATAGATAAACGGAGTGATGAATGAAAATACTTCAATATTATTGAATACCAGTACTTGCAGTAATACAAGCCCGATAAATCTTATAATATTTCTGATAATAAGGTTATTCATTCTGTGAGCGTTTTTCTAGTTCGTTTAATTCATCTTTCATGAGATTATTAATAACATAAACGTAAGAGATATTGTTGAAGTCATTAAAAAGTTTGACTCGAATCTCATAGAAATCTTTACCTTTATTAATCTCATACGAATAAATAGACCCGATTAAGATCCCCTCAGGAAACATCATCGAATAGCCACTGCTGATGATGGTGTCTCCTACAGAAATCTTTACGTGGGCAGGAACATCTTTCAAGGTAACCACGCGATAGTCATCACCTTTCCAGATGATGGTGCCGACATTATCATTTTTCTTTATTTTAGCCGATATCTTTGTCTTTGAATGCAAGAGAGACGTAACAGAACAGAAATTATCCGACACGTCTTTTACAATACCAATTATCCCTTGAGAAGAAATAACGCCCATATTCTTTTTTATGCCATGCTTTAATCCTTTGTTGAGGGTGAGATAATTATTTGCTCTATTGGATGTATTTGATATAACCTTTGCGCTGAAATAAGTGTATTGTTGTTGGTAAAGTGTGTCGTTCACAACAAAAACTTTGTTGTTGGTCTTAATAAATGAACTCTTTTGAAGACTTAGCAAATGAGCATTTTCATCTGCCAAAGTTTTATTAATACTTGTCAATCCAATATAGTCAGTGATGCCACTTGAAAAACCATATATACCTCCAGAAATAGCATTTGCAGCAGAGAGTATGGAGGATTGTTGATAATAGCTATTTTGATAGATGATAAGAAATGCAAAGAACTCCAGTAAAAGAAACAGGAAGAAATTATAATACTTAAATAAAAATTGAAGTAGAGGGCGCATAATATCAATATATTTCAGCTACTATATTTTTCGCTGATAATCCCTGCAAAGATAACCAAAAAATATTATTTAATAAGGAATGGAAACTTATCAAAATTCTTCAAAGCAATAGCAGTACCTCTAGCAACCGCTTTGAGGGGATCTTCTGCAATATGAACAACAAGTTTTGTTTTCAGATGCAAACGTTTATCCAATCCACGTAACAAGGCACCGCCGCCTGCCAGATAAATTCCGGTACGATAAATATCGGCAGAAAGTTCCGGTGGAGTCATTTCCAAAGCATTAAGGACGGCGGTTTCTATCTTAACGATGGATTTGTCAAGGGCATGAGCAATCTCTGCATAGTTAACCATAATTTCTTTTGGAATACCCGTCAGCATATCTCGTCCATGAACTGCAAAGTCAGGAGGTGGATTGTCAATATCAGGAGTAGCAGCACCAACTTCAATCTTTATACGTTCTGCGGTACGTTCGCCTATATTAATATTGTGTTGTTTACGCATGTACTCCTCTATATCTGCATTAAAGTCATCGCCTGCGATGCGAATAGATTTGTTATTCACAATGCCGCCAAGAGCAATAACTGCAATTTCGCTTGTACCGCCACCGATATCAATAACCATGTTACCATTTGGCTCAAGTACATCAATACCAATACCAATAGCAGCTGCCATAGGTTCGTGTATCAAACGAACTTCTTTCGCACCGGCTTGTTCTGCTGAATCGCGCACCGCACGTTCTTCCACTTCGGTGATACCGGAAGGAATGCTAATAACCATTTTTAGAGCAGGCGGAAACAACACCCTTTTAGAGTTAATCATTTTTATAAATGCCTTAATCATGATTTCTGCAGAGTGAAAATCAGCAATAACACCATCACGTAATGGACGAATCGTCCTGATATATTGATGTGTTTTGCCATGCATCATCATAGCTTTTTTTCCGACGGCTTCGGTTTTTCCTGTGATAAGGTTGATGGCAATAATGGAAGGTTCTTCCACAACGATCTTATCATTATGAATAATAATAGTGTTGGCTGTCCCAAGGTCAATTGCGATTTCTTTAGTAAATAGTGACAAGAATCCCATGCTAGTTTTATTTATTAGTGTTTAAAATGTCTAATTCCGGTTAATACCATTGAAACCCCGTTTTGGTTACAAAAATCAATGGATTTTTTATCATTTATTGAGCCCCCAGGTTGAATGACAGCTTTGATGCCTTCATGATATGCAATCTCAACACAATCAGGGAAAGGGAAGAAAGCATCGGATGCCATAACGGCATTATTCAAATCCTTGCCGAATTCTTTAGCTTTTTCAATGGCTTGTTTGAGTGCATCCACGCGCGAAGTTTGTCCTGTGCCATTCCCTAAAAGTTGTAGATTCCTTGCAAGTACAATAGTATTTGATTTCGTATGTTTTGAAATTTTGTTTGCAAATAGCAAATCTTCTATCGTTTTTGCATCGGGTACTGTCGATGAAACAATGTGAAGGTCTTCGGGTTTTTCAATGATACTATCTTTATCTTGTTTGATAACTCCGTTCAGTATAGACTTAAACTGTATGGTGGGAAAACTAAATAGCTTTTGCTTTAATATGATTCGATTTTTCTTTTGACTAAGTAATTCAATAGCTTGAGGTTGATAATCAGGAGCAATAATAACCTCAAAGAATAAGTTGTTGATTTCATTCGCGGTTTCAACATCCAAAGTTATATTGGTCACCAACACGCCTCCAAAAGCAGAGACAGGATCCCCAGCCAGAGCATCTTTCCATGCATCAACAAGTTTTTCGCGGCTTGCAATTCCACAAGCGTTTGTATGTTTCAATATAGCAAAAGTGGTGTCCGAAAAGTCAGCAATAAGATTTACGGCAGCTTCAATATCCGCAAGATTGTTGTAGGAAATACTCTTGCCGTTAAGCTGTTCAAATACTTCATCAAGGTTACCACAGAAAACTCCTTGTTGATGGGGATTTTCGCCATAACGAAGCCAAAGGTTGGTATCGTAACTTTGCTTGAAAGTAGGTATTTGGTTTTCTGAATTAAAATAATTGAATATAGCAGTATCATAGCTTGAGGAAACATTGAAGGCATGTGCAGCAAAGTTTTTTCTATCGGCTAAGTCGGTGCAGCCGTTTTTTTCTTTCAAGAGGTTCGCTAATGTTGCATAGTGTTTAGCCGAAGGGACTATCACCACATCGTTGAAGTTTTTGGCAGCAGCTCTAATCAAGGATATGCCACCAATATCAATCTTTTCAATGATATCTTCATCGGGAGCACCCGAAGCGAGGGTTTGTGCAAAAGGATATAAGTCAACAATTACTAAATCAATCGGAGGAATAGCGAACTCTTTGGCTTGTTGTTGGTCGTCAGCATTGTCACGACGATATAAAATGCCTCCAAAGATTTTGGGGTGTAATGTCTTTACTCTACCGCCAAATATAGAAGGGAAAGAGGTCAGAGATTCCACAGCAATAGCATCTACACCAAGACTTTTAATATAGTCGAGCGTACCACCTGTGGAGTATATTTGAATGTTCAGTTTTTGAAGTTCGCCAATGATATCGTCAAGACCGTTTTTGTGATAAACCGATATCAATGCGCTGCTAATCTTTTTCATGTATGACTGTGTCAAAAAATTTGTGCAAAGTTCGTAAAAATAAATGGATTAAATGAGTTTCTTAGTGAATTTTTTATTTGAAAGATAATTTCTCTATGCAGCAGCGCAAAAAAGCAGTGGTTTCAAAGCATATTTTCTAGCAATAATTCAGCTGAAAGAGAGACAGAAACCTTCTTAAACCATTACATTTCTTTGACATTTGGTATCACCTTTTTGGGATAGAGCGGCGATTCGACTATGCTTTTCAAATTAAACAGATTATAATAGGGCGTATCGGTGATGTAAGCATTTACAATAGAAGCCGGCACATAGCCTCCCGATTCGCAATGAACTTGATAAATTACTTTTGTTACTCCTTTTGCCATAGGGATTAACTGCCAAAATCCTGTAATGGCGGGTACTCTAATGGTGCCATCTTTGAGGGGCATGTAGTCTTTAATTCCTGTGAGTGCTATGGTGACTATCTTTGTTGCTGTGTCTTGTTTTACGGTGTAATACGTACAAATATCCCTATCGGAAACGGGCCAAGTTGATTTGATTATCGTGTAGGTGTAGCCTATGTCGCGACTGATTTTCTTTGGTCGGCTAGCATAGGTGACATTATACATCCATTTGGGGTATTCCGAAACACTGTCGATAAGCGCTAATATACTTCCCATATTTGACTTGACAGTGATTTCTCCTCTGAACTCTCTAACATTAGAGCCTGCAAATGGCCGGGTATATACCGTTACACCATTTTTTTCTAACTTCAATTCCCAATTCTGAGAAAAAGAATAGGAACAAAACATAAAGGAAACTAGTAGGAATAATAAATATTTCTTAGTGTTCATCATAGTAAGGTTTTTGCTTTTTAGAAATTGTGTACAAAAATACACAAATAATGTCATCCAAATACGCTATCTTCAAAAATAGTTGTATCTTTGATGCTGAATTTCTTTAAACCCATAAAATGAAAAGCAAATTCTGAAGGCAAGTATCTCGTATGGATTCATAAAACAAACTTAAACACAAAGATTATGGCAACACTAACACAAGAAATGAAAGACATGATTGCAACACAGCAATGTTTTGTAGGCACCGTGAATGCTGATGGCACACCCAATGTGGCACCCAAACGTTCCACGCGCGTTTTGTCGGATGACACACTTATTTTTACAGAAGGCACCGGCGGCGCCACTTATACTAACATCAAAAGGGGCTCAAAAGTGGCAGTATCTATTGTGAATCGCGATACATTGGACGGATATCGCTTTATTGGCCGCCCAACAATACAAGACAGTGGCGACTTATATGATATGGCAGCCGCCATGTCGGAAAAGATGGGCATGCGCAAACCCTACGCAGTGGTGGTGATTCAGATAGATGAAATCCATTCGCTGAAACCGGGTCCTACAGCAGGAAAAAAAATAGGCTAAGGCATCGCAGTTGAAAATCATCCATTGTGTCGAATTGAATTTGCACAGGGTGACAACAAAGGGGGTAAATTCTCGTTTGTAGCTTCATAATTTTGCTTACTTTTGTTTCAAATTTCTGCTTATGCGCTTTATTACTTTTTTGATTGCTTTATTTTTGTTACACTGCAGTGTGCAGGCACAAGTGAATGTGCGCGATTCTGCCATGAATATTCCTATGTTTTATGCCACCTACGCTTATCAGGTTAGCAAGGGCGATGCAGGCAAGCGCTTCGGCAACAACCAATCCATTGGGGGCGGATTTCAATATAAAATAAAGAAGAATTGGCTGTTTGGCGCCGAATTCAATTATATGTTTGGCGGCAGAATTAAGAACCAAGAAAGCATTTTGTCGTCTATCGTTAACTCGGATGGCGCCTTAATCACCTCATCGGGAGAATATGCTCAAGTGAATTTTACGGAAGCCGCTTATAACTTTAGTGTGAAGTTCGGAAAGATATTCCCTGTGTTTGGTTCCAATCCCAATTCGGGGATTTATATTTCCTTGCAGCCCGGATTTTTACAGCATAAGATAAAAATCAACAACCCAAACAATACCGCTCCCCAATTGGCAGGCGACTATAAATATGGTTACGACGAAATGGCTAGTGGCTTTTGTGCAACAGAATTCTTAGGTTATATGTATATGGGCAACCACCGCTTACTTTCTTTTTATGCAGGCATTGAATGTACCCAAGCCTTTACGGTGAATCGGCGAGCCTATAATTTCAATACTATGACGCACAACAGCGGTCAGAATCATGATTATTACTATTCGTTTCGCTTTGGATGGATAGTTCCTTTGTATAAAAGAACTCCCGTAGGCTATTATTTTAAGTAAGGTTTTTGCATGCCGTTTCTTTATAGCTTCTTAATATCGTTCTATACGGCTCTGATAAAACTCGCTGCCCTATTTGATGCAAAAGCGCGAAAATGGGTAGTCGGCAGGAAGCATCTTTTCTCACATATTGAACAACAAATTGACCGAAGCCAATCCTACGTTTGGTTTCATGCGGCATCTTTGGGCGAGTTTGAGCAAGGACGCCCTGTGATGGAAGCATTCCGCAAACACTATCCGCAATATAAAATAGTGCTCACTTTCTTTTCTCCTTCGGGATATGAAATCCGCAAGAACTATGAGGGCGCAGACCATATTTGGTATTTGCCTGCCGATACGAAGCGGAATGCGCGCAAGTTTCTCGCCTTGGTGAATCCTCGCATGGTGTTCTTTATTAAGTACGAATTTTGGTTCAACTATATCCGTCAGATACATAAAAAGAATATCCCCTTGTATTTTTTCTCGGTGAAGTTTCGTCCCGATCAGTTCTTTTTCGCTTGGTATGGCGGATGGTTTCGGAAAAACCTGCAGAAGATTAGTTGGTTTTTTGTGCAGGATGCGGCATCTTTAGGCTTGCTTGAAAGCATCAAACTAGGACAATGTAACCTATCGGGCGATACACGTTTCGACCGAGTGCGCAGTGTGGCAATAGCCAAAAAAGAGTTTCCCTTGGTGGCAAAATTCTCTGCCAATGCTCGCGTGCTTATCGCGGGAAGCACTTGGCAACCCGATGAGGAGTTTTTGATACAATTTATCAACCAAAAGCCCTTGCAAATGAAATTTATCGTGGCACCACACGAGATACATGAAGACCGGATGGCTTCGTTTCAGGCACGCATTCAGGCTAAGTCTGTTCGCTTTTCGGAGCTTAACGACCAAAATGCAACAGATGCGGATGTGCTCATCATTGACAATATCGGCATGTTGCTGCATCTGTATCAATATGCGCAGGTGGCATATATCGGCGGCGGCTTTGGCAAAAGCATACACAATATTTTGGAGGCAGCCACTTTTGGCAAACCTGTGGTGTTCGGTCCTGCATACCATAAGTTTCAAGAGGCTTTGGATTTGATTGCCTTAGGCGGTGCTTTCCCCGTGAATACTTACAAAGAATTTGATACTATCGTGCAGCGGCTTTTCGATGAAGACGATTTTCTGCACGAGACATCAAACATTTGCAGCACCTTCGTCATCGAACATTCGGGCGCTACGGCTATCATCATGGATAAGATTGCCACGCAGATTTAGCGCTGCATACTAAACGCGCGACTGATACTTTCTGACATTTCTTTGGGAGAATAGGGATGCGCCACTATGGTTTTCTGCGCATCGAGAACAAAAAAGGTGGGGGTGCTATACGCATTATAGTTTTCGATGGTAGGACTTTGGAACCCCAACAAATCGCACACATTGATCCACGTCATTTTGTTTTTGCGGATGGCTGCCGCCCATTTGGCTTTGTCGGTATCAGCCGAAACACCATAAATCTCTAGTCCGGAGGCTTTATAAAGGTCGTACAACTGACAAATTTGCGCCATCACTTCTTCGCAATGCGGACATTCGGACGACCAAAATATCAGCAACACCACTTTCGATTTCAGTTCAAACAAACTGCGCGGTTTGCCTTCGGCATCGTTCATTACGATTTCGGGAGCAGGATTGCCGGCTTTAAGTTTTTTGATGACCGCGGCTCGTTCGCTCATCGTTTTGTTGTGAGGCGTTTGGTCGCAGGTGTTTTTTTCGAGATAAGTATCCACCAAATGCACAAAAGTGCCTTCCCACTCCGTGTCCGAAAAGGTGTTCACCAAAAGGTTGAGGATATAAATATATATAGGTGAATTTTCGGCAGGGCGGCGCATAATAAAGTCAACCGCTTGGATGAAATTCGAGTCGGAAGGCACTGCCACATAGTCGGTGAGATAGTCGGTACACGACACATAGAAGATTTCGGAATACAAGAGTGTGGTGTCGGCAAAGTCAATATTGTCGAAAAAATGCGCACGTAGAAAATCGCTGCGTTTTTTGTAAGGCTGAGCGTTCGGAAGCTTTTTATAGGCTTCCCAATCGGGCTTCAGATAAGCTTTCAGCAATTTGTTCACATACATGCCTGTCGATTTTTGGATAAGCTGCTGCGTGAATGCATTCAAGGTTTGGGTGAGTTGATAGGCTTTGCGCGCCATAGAATCCAAGTCGGAAGTCATCACATGTTGGCTCGATTGATAAATCTTATCGCCCAAGACCGAAATCGTGTGTATGGAGTCGTTGATATAGCTCGACAACCGCCAATAGGAATAATAGAAAGCGTTTTCGTGAGATTCCTCCACGTTCATATTGTCGAGCAAATTGTTCATATCATTGGTCATGACGACGTTTTCGTGGTTGAGTATCACATCCGTAAACAAACTGTCGGCAAACACGATGCGATACACCCCCACTGGCATCGCAGCAGTAACGTTGAATTTGATGTCGCCATTTTTCGCTAGGCACGAATCCACCGGCACATAGCGGCTGCCTCTAACCGAGGTGAGATAGACCTTAGAGTTGGGCAGGTTTTTCAAGGTATAATGTATGGAATACTGCGCAAAGGTATCCGCCAAAGGCATCAACAGCATACACAGCGCAAGGAGAATGAGTTTCTTCAAAATATTTTTTATGCAAAATTACAAAAAGCTGCGGAGATACGCTTCATTGGTATGCAGATTTTTTTTAAAAGGGATATGGCTAATCCAAAAGCAAGGCTGCGAACCCTTCTATTATTCTTTAAGCAATGCTTGTAACCATAAGAAAAAACCACAAAGACTCCCGACCTCTGGGCATTTAAACATTTCTTGCTCCCGCTGCAAAGTTTCCTGCTTGCGCTTGAAAGTTTCCTGCTTGCCTTGAAAGTTTCCTGCTTGCGCTTGAAAGTTTCCTGCTTGCGCTTGAAGGTTTCCTGCTTGCGCTGCAAAGTTTCATGCTTGCGCTTGAAGGTTTCCTGCTTGCGCTGCAAAGTTTCATGCTTGCGCTTGAATGTTTCCTGCTTGCGCTAGATTTCAACCTTTTGAAGTTTTTATCAAACAAAGAACGTCATAATTGTTTCATGGTGCGCAATGATTTTCAAAAACAATTTCAACAATGGATTTGTTCGTGAACGCGCAAAGATTTTTTTATCATTCGCATTTATCTCTTTTATAGTCTTCTAATCTTTTGAAAAAATCAGTACTTTGCGGTTGTAAACAATAGCATGGCTTTTGGAGTACTTCAACCTGCGTATTCATTTGTTGGATAAATGAGAAATAAACTTTCGAGAATTATTTATGGGCTAGGTGTTATTATCCTAAAATTTTCACCGAAACTATCCTACTTTACCGAAAAAGTTGTACCTTTGAACTCAAATTTAAAAACGAAATACTATGGTAAATATTTTTTTATGGATTTTAGACAATGGACATGGCAAAGCAACGCCCGGAAAGCGTTCGCCGGTCTTAGCAGATGGCAGACAATTACTCGAATACGAGTTTAATCGGGATATAGTCAGTCGGCTAATCGTTAAACTTAACGGTGCAGGAATTGCAAGTCACAATCTTGTGCCGGAGATTGCAGGCGATATTTCGCTTACGCAACGTGTCAATAGAGCAAATAACTTGGCATCGCCGCTAACGAAGTTATTCATTTCCATTCATGCCAATGCCACAGGAAAGGGTGGATGGGTGAAAGCTTCAGGCACCGAAACCTATTGTTATAAACTTGGCGGAAAATCAGAACGATTGGCAAAGTATTTTCAACAGAAACTTGTTGCAAGCCTTGGATGGAAGGATAGGGGAGTCAAAACGGCTGATTTCACGGTGATTCAAAAGACCTCTATGCCCGCAATTCTCATCGAGCATGGCTTTTATACCGATCCCGATGAGGTGTTGAAATTGCTCGACCCTGCTTGGCGCGAAAAGATTGCCGAATCGCATTTTCAAACCATAAAAGAGATTGAACAGGCGGGGCTTACCTTTTTTAAATAACAGATGGCTGAACATAACGAACTCGGGAAGCAAGGGGAAGATGCCGTAGCCGTTTATCTCATAGAAAACGGATATAAAATCTTGCATCGCAATTGGCGTTTTGGGAGCGACGAACTCGATATTGTTGCCGAAACAGATAAGTATATTGTGTTTGTTGAAGTGAAAACGAGAACCAATACTGTTTTCGGAACACCGGAAGAAGCAGTCAACAAAAAGAAGCAAAACTTCCTGATTCGGGCATCAAATGTCTATCTCGACAAAAATAATTGCACAAAAGAGGCGCGGTTTGATATAATATCCGTAATTTTGCCGTCGCAGCCTTTATTAATAAACCATATTGAGGATGCATTTTATCCTACTCTTTGAAAATTTGAATCATGAAAAGTTCCGGCAAAGCACCGAAAAAGTCCAGCGAAAAGCGCACTCCCACCCGTAAACCATCCGAAAGAAAAAGTTTCGACAAACCGAAGTTTACTAAAACTTCCGACAGAAAGTCTGCATCATCAGGCGATGAATCTGAATATAAAAAACCGCGCTATGCTGATAGGAACGCTTCGGATGACACCAAATCATCGGATAGAAAGCCTTATAAGTCGCGCACCACGGATCGTGATGATTCGGATAAGCCTCGCAGACGTTATGATGATAACGGGAGTCGCGATGAGAAAAAACCTTACGAAAGGAAACCCTATGCTTCACGTGATACCGACAAAAGCAGTTCGGATAGACCGCGAGAACGATATAACGATAATAGAAATCGTGACGATAACAAAACCTCAGATTGGAAACCTTATAATACAAAGGATACAGAAAGAAGCGATTCGGACAGACCGCGCGGACGTTATGATGATAAACGCGGTAGGGATGACAGCAAGTCTTACGAAAGGAAACCTTACAAATCAAGAGATACAGACCGAAGCGATTCGGATAGACCTCGCGATCGCTATGATGATAGACGCGGTAGGGATGATAGCAAGTCTTCTGAAAGGAAACCTTATAAATCAAGAGATACGGAGAGAAACGATTCCGACAGACCTCGCGACCGTTATGATGACAAACGCGGTAGGGACGACAGCAAGTTTTCTGACAGGAAACCTTACAAATCAAGAGATACAGACCGAAGCGATTCCGACAGACCTCGCGACCGTTATGATGATAGACGCGGCAGGGATGACAGCAAGTTTTCTGATAGGAAGCCTTATAAATCACGTGATACGGAACGCGGTGGCTCTGATAGACCGATTGAACGTTATACGGATAAGCGGAATCGTGATGATGACAAATACGCGGATAAAAAACCGTATAAGTCGAGGGATGATGAGCAAAACGACTCGAACCGTCCTATCGAAAAATATGTGGATAGAAGAACTCAGGAGGAAAAAGATCGCATATCGTCAAAACCATATAAACGTTTTGAGGATGACAAAAACGCTTCTGAGGGTGATAAACGCAAACGTAATCGAATCGTGGAGGAAAAAACCTATCAGGCTAAAGCTCGCGAACGCAGAGACCTTGTGGATATCTTGGTGAAAGATAACACCTATTCTAAGCGTCCTTCGTTTAAAAAGTCAGCAGATGGCGGCATTCGTCTGAATAAGTTTATCTCAAATGCGGGTGTTTGTTCGCGCAGAGAAGCCGACACTTTGATTGAAACAGGGGCAATAACTATAAATGGCAAAATTATCACGCAATTGGGCACGAAAGTGATGCCGAATGACGAGGTGCGTTTAGGCGATCAGCTGTTGCGCGGCGAGCAATTGCAATATCTGTTGTTGAACAAACCAAAAGGATATATCACCACAACGGATGATCCCCAAGAGCGCAAGACCGTGATGTTGATTGTGGAAAAGGCATGTAACGAACGCATTTATCCTGTCGGCAGGTTGGATAAAAACACTACGGGTTTGTTGTTGTTTACCAATGATGGCGACATGGCGAAAAAGCTTACGCATCCGAAACATCGGATTGAAAAAGTGTATCATGTGGAGTTGGATAGGGTTTTGACTAGCACAGATATGCAAAAAATAGCGGACGGTGTGGAGCTTGAAGATGGATTTATTCAAGTGGACGGCATAGCGTATGGCGACACGAAAAAGGAATGTGGCATCGAACTTCATTCCGGCAAGAATCGCATTGTCAGACGCATCTTCGAAAGCTTGGGTTATGATGTGGTGAAGCTCGATAGGGTGGTGTTTGCAGGATTAACCAAGAAAGAATTGCCACGCGGCAAGTTTAGATTCTTAAGTGAAGCCGAAGTAAACATCTTGCGAAGGATACAGTAAAAGTTTTTTGTTGTTTTATCAGCGCGAATTTGCGTGATTCAAGGTGCATTTTGGCTTTGTTTTTTGTGTTTCATAGCCTCAAGAGGCTTTTTGGAGTGATATTATGTATAATATACTTTAAATGTCTTAATTTTAATGGCATCTGTTATTGAATGTGTTAGCAATTTACAGTATGTATAATCACATGATTATAGTAATTGTAATTTTTTACAATATATGGAAACACATGATTATAGCTATTGTAAATTTTTACACTAGATATAATCACATGATTATGGTTATTGTTTTTTTTTACACTATATAAAATCACATGATTATGGTTATTGTTTTTTTTTACACTATATATAAACACATGATTATAGCTATTGTTTTTTTTTACTATAGATAAAAACACATGATTATAGCATCAGTAAATTTTTTCTATAGTGCAAAACACTTTTTTGATATTAATGTTTATTGGGGGGAGGTAAAAAACATGTGTTATGGGAGTATAAAATCAAAAAAATATAATCAAAAATCAATCTTTCTTAGTGTATTTGGTTCCTAGTGTTTTATTGCCTAGGTGCAACAATCATCCTGACGTTGGGCACTTTAAATACCTGCCCGACTGCATCAGTCAGGCGGGCTTTAGGCACTTGAAGTACTTTAGGCACTCTAAGTACTAGATTCACTTCCTCAATGCGTATCCAAATTGTGCAGCATAAAAATCAAATGCTCCAACACTTTATGGATTTCGGTCATATATTCTTCCACAGCTTTCACACTGCCGGGCAGACAAAACACTAAAGTGTTCCCAATCACTCCTGCAATGGAACGGCTTATCAGTGCATTGGGCTTTTCTTGCCCATACTTCATGCGAATCATATCCATAATGCCCGGAATTTCTTTTTCCAAGAGAGGTTTCACCACGTCGGGCGTAAAGTCTTTCGGACCTATACCTGTGCCGCCTGTTGTTATAACGATATCATAGTTATTAGCTGAGGCGTTTATCAGTTCTTCAAGCATTTTCGGATCATCCGGAATAAGAGTCTTCTCGATTTGATGTTTTCGTTTTTTTGAATCGAAATACAGTTCAGTCATCTCTTGAATGCGTTGTCCACTGCGGTCGGGATAGATGCCTTTGCTAGCACGATCACTCAGTGTGATGACATGCACTTTGAAAACTTTAGGCAGATAGGTTCCCTGAACGCCCGATGTAATAATTCCGCCTTGCATCACGCGACAGAAAATGCCTTCTTTTGGCATCACGCAATTGCCAACTTCGCGAAAAATAGCACAATTGTCTCCATGGCATTTTTTGCCGATTTGTGTTACTTCTAGAACTACATCATCAATTTCAAACGTGTCGAGTGGTGCGGTGTTGATAAGGTTCATGCCTGTGATGGTTAGGTTCTCCGCAAATTCGCCGGGTTTAATTACGCGATTGGCTTGTTGCGCGAATTTTGCAATGCTTTCCGTTGAGAGCATACTCACTTGCCGATGCCAATCACCGGCATGCGCATCATGTTCAACGCCATTTTCATTAATAGTGATATGCGGAACAGCAAGCTTTACGGTTCCTTTTTTCTCGGATATGTTTACCGAATCAATTGTAATTGTTATCATGATTTGTAGTGAATTCTTTAATGATTGATTTTAAAATGTATTGAAAAGCAGGCATATCTCCCTTGGGTTCTTTCTTCTTACCCAAACGAACTGCCACCATATTTTGTGATGGAATAACAAAAATAAATTGTCCTAAAATGCCTTGTGCATAATAGATCTTCTCTCCATTTATATCTGTCAGCCACCATGAATAGCCATAGCAATCGGATTTTATACTTGCTTCATCTAGTAAGTTGGCAGGCTCAATGGATTCCTTCACATAGTGTTCGGAAACGATTTGATGATTGTTAAAGTATCCATTATGTAAAAATAAAGTCCCGAGGCGCGAAAAATCGCGGGCGTTGGAATTGAAACAACAATACGCTTTTTCCATGCCATTTTTTCTATCCAAACTCCAAGTCGCATCGTTTTTTGCCCCTAAAGGTTTCCAAAGTTTTTCGGAAGCATATTCGCTCAAGGTTTTTCCGCTAACTTTCTCGAGGATATAAGCCAACACAAGATGATTGCAACTCTGATAATTGAATTCCTTTCCGGGGGTTTTTATGACCTGTAGATGTAGCAGCAAATCTTGCAAATCACTTCCATAATATGCCTTTGTGGTGGCAGAAAACAAACTAGCATAACTCTCATCATAATCAAAACCGGCACTCATGGTGAGCAAATGTTTTATGGTGAGCGAGGCATTCAATCCTCTATTATACTCGGGGATGAAATCAGCCACTTTCTGATCCACGCTTTTTATCTTACCTTCATCTATGGCAATGCCTATCAAAATACTTACAATAGTTTTCGACACAGAAAATGAACTCGAATACGAATCCTGCCCATAAGCATCCCAATATTCTTCATAACATACGGAATCGTTCTTCAAGACAAGAAAAGCCGTCGTTTGTATTTGAATCAGATAGTTGCGGAACTCCTCTAATAAATGGGTTTTGTTATAGGCAACAGCATCAGGAATAGGAATGAAGGTGCCTGCTTTCACGGTCCTGTTTTCAAAGTGTTTGTAATCGTCAATGCCGGCATATTGATAAATTAATGCCTTATACATATAGCTATTTCCCGTGACAACAATGAAGAGGTTTATCGCAAGGATAAGTAAGAAAAACCAAAGCAGTATTTTTTTAACGATTCTCATACGCTATATAACGTCTTTCTTTTCCTTACTCATCAATGTCACATCGCCAATCACCATGGTTTTGTCTACGGCTTTACACATATCGTAAATGGTGAGCAAAGCAACGCTAACAGCCGTGAGAGCTTCCATTTCAACCCCGGTTTGTCCGATACATTTCACCATGCTTTCAGCTTGAACGCCGCTTTCAATTAGGGTGCATTTCACCTCTACTTTGGTAAGCATCAAGGTGTGGCAAAGTGGAATCAACTGAGGGGTTTGTTTGGCAGCTTGTATGCCTGCAATTTCAGCAATCGTAAGGACATCTCCTTTTTTAATCAGGTTTTCATGGATGAGTTGTAGTGTTGCAGCTTGCAAATATATGATTCCAATTGCTTTTGCAATACGAATTTGTTGAGGTTTGTCGCCTACATCCACCATGTTGGCTTTCCCTTTCGACGTAGTATGAGATAATTTTGACATTGAATGAAATTAATAAAGTTCAAAATTAGTAAATATTTTGATACGTCCTGATTTTAGATTTTAGATTTTAGAATTTAGATTTTGCATTAGGATGTGTTTTTATAATAATATCAGGACTTTATATCGGATAATTATTATTACACATATTCTATAAAATTAATTCAAATTAATATTGGCGATAAAATTTAGCATTATAAAAAAGGGGGGTATGTTCATTTGCGCTTGAAATAATAGGGCAATGGATTATGTACGCAAGCCTATCATAAACCATTCGTAAGTAAGAAAAATAGCGCACAATATATTCATGTGAAAATTTCTTTGTATATTTGTAGAAAAATTTGAAATGGACTTACAAACTCGCAAACAAAACATCATTGAATATCTTATAGGTCTTGATGACGACACTTTATTTAGCAAGATTGAATCGGCTATTTATGAAACTCAAAAACAAGAAGCTGTTAATCTTAAATCACTTACTGAGGAAGATTTAATAGAGAGGGCGAAACGTTCCTCGGCGGATTATAATGCTGGCAGGGTGAAAACTCAAAACCAATTAGAGGAAGAATCTGAAAGTTGGTGATGTTATGAGGATTCTTTGGTCAGATTTTGCCTCTGAAACGTTACGCGATATCTACAAATATTATAAGACCGCGGCAGGTATTCCTATTGCTAAAAAGATTAAAACAGAAATATTTTTAGCAACCAAACAATTAATAGCGCAACCTGAATCCGGTCAAATAGAAATCTCTTTGGAGAAAATCAATGAAGGACACAGATAAATCGTGGAGGGAAATTATAAAATCGTATATAAAAAGGTTCAAGAAGGGATTTTAATAACGGATGTGTTTGATGCACGACAAGATCCCTTAAAGATAAATAATCCGAAAAGAAAACTTGGTTGACAAACACCTAAGCACCTCACAATCTTGCTCTCGATTGAAAGCCTTGTGTAATTTTTCTAAGAAATAAATTCTTACAGTTTAAGGGGTAATTGAAGGTATTTGAAAAAAAGTATGCACTCAACAATGTAAATTTTGTAAATTTGCATTTCTCATAAATAAACTAATGACATGGACACTCTTTCCGATATATACAATTTAGATTTTTCTGTTCTTGAGGATTTGTATGCGCAATATGTTTCAGATCCCGAAAGCGTTGATGCAAGTTGGAGATTTTTCTTTAAAGGTTTCGAACTTGGGCAAGCAAATTATAAAAAGCCTACAGCAATAAATACTGAGAACTACCAAGCTGTTCCCGATGAGTTTAAGGTAATCAATCTTATCAATGGTTATCGGGAACGTGGACATTATTTCACTTTGACAAACCCGGTTCGCACCCGCAGGAAATATACTCCTACACTCGACATAGAGAACTTTGGATTAAACGATTCTCATTTAGAACAACAGTTTCATGCAGGCAATGAAATTGGCATCGGCAAAGCAAAGCTATCCGAAATTATTGCTACACTCAAGCAAACCTATTGCCAATCGGTGGGCGTGGAATATATGTATATCCGCAAACCTGAAGCCGTAAATTGGCTAAAGAATAAAATGGAAGGGTGCAAAAACACCCCTGCATTTTCAAAAGCTAGAAAGAAACAATTGC
The DNA here is from genome assembly GCA_903862465.1 of uncultured bacterium. Lineage (GTDB taxonomy): Bacteria > Bacteroidota > Bacteroidia > Bacteroidales > CAIWKO01 > CAIWKO01. The sequence goes on from CAIOYH010000040.1 coordinate 50,877, forward strand.
TGAAAAAAATTGCACAGGCAGTTGACTTCGAGAAATTCATTCATACCAAGTTTCCCGGGCAAAAGAGTTTTTCTTTGGAAGGTGCTGAAGCGCTTATTCCCGCTCTTAATGCCATTATTGACAAAGGGGCAGGATTGAATTATAAGGAATTTGTTATCGGAATGCCGCATCGCGGCAGGCTTAGTGTGTTGGCAAATATCTTTCACAAACCTTACGAAGAGATTTTTGCAGAGTTTGAAGGCAAGCCCTATAGCGATGAGAGTTTGTTGGGCGATGTGAAATATCATTTGGGATATTCTTCCGATTATTTGAATGCTGACGGCAAGAAAATCCACTTGACCTTAACGCCCAATCCATCGCATCTCGAAGCGGTGAATCCTGTGGTGGAAGGCATCGTAAGAGCTAAAAATGATATTCAATATAAAGGTGATGGCAATACAATCCTCCCAATTTTGATACATGGGGATGCTTCGGTAGCCGGACAAGGTATCATTTATGAAGTGTTGCAGATGTCAGAGTTGGATGCTTTTAAAAATGGCGGCACGGTTCATCTTGTGGTGAATAATCAAATAGGCTTCACAACCAATTATCTCGACGCACGTTCGAGTGTGTATTGCACCGACGTTGCTAAAATCATACAATCGCCCATTTTTCACGTGAATGCGGATGATTTGGAGGCAGTGGCATATACTATTCTTCTTGCTATGGACTATCGTCAGGAGTTTCATAAAGATGTGTTTATTGATTTGTTAGGTTATAGAAAATATGGGCATAATGAAAGTGATGAACCGCGCTTTACGCAACCTATACTATATAAAATCATCGAGAAACATCCTGATCCTTTAAAAATATACTCAGGGAAATTGCAATCGGAGGGAGTTATTACGGCTGAGGAGGTGAAAGAATTGGAAAAGAACTTTTATGAGAACTTGGAAACAAATCTTGTTTCGGCAAAACAAAAGATTAATGCAAGCATCACACCCTTTTTAAGCGATTTGTGGAAAGATATTCGCAAAGCTGTTGCCGAAGATTATGATAGCCATCCTGCTTTTCCGATTACGAAGGAGACTATTTTCGAGCTCGGCACTAAATTAACTATCTTGCCATCTGATAAAACATTCTTTCGGAAGGTGGTGAAATTACAAGCCGATCGTCATGATATGCTTTTTACAACGAATAAGTTGGATTGGGCGATGTGTGAGTTGTTGGCTTATGGGTCCTTGTTGACGCAGCAAATTCCTGTCCGCTTGTGTGGACAAGATGTGAAGCGGGGAACCTTTTCCCATCGTCATGCCGTGTTGACGGTTGAAGATTCGGAGGAGGAATATGTACCTTTACGGAATCTGCATCCTGAGCAAGCCAATTTTAGTATTTATAATTCCCTCTTGTCGGAATATGGTGTATTGGGTTATGAATATGGTTATGCTTTGGCAGCACCTAAGACTCTTGCTATTTGGGAGGCGCAGTTCGGTGACTTTTTTAATGGCGCTCAAATCATCATTGACCAATTTCTTTCGTGTGCGGAAGAGAAATGGAAAGTGTTTAATGGTTTGGTGATGTTGCTCCCCCACGGTTATGAAGGACAAGGCTCGGAACATTCAAGTGCGCGGATAGAACGTTTTCTGACCTTGTGCGCCGATAACAACATACAAATCGCTAATTGCAGTACGCCTGCAAACTTCTTTCATCTCTTGCGCCGTCAGATGTTGAGAGATTATAGAAAACCTTTGATTGTTTTCACACCTAAAAGTCTTTTGCGCCATCCTGCCTGTGTTTCCACGGTGGAAGACCTTTGCGAAGGGGCGTTTAAAAATGTTATAGATGATACTGCCACGGATAAATATGCCATTACGAGAATCATATTCTGTACGGGCAAAGTCTATTACGATTTAGCAGAAGAAAAACAGAAAAATCAACGTAATGATGTGGCTATTGTTCGCATTGAGCAGTTGTATCCTTTTCCTCTAAATGATGTGGAGACAATTATGTGTGGCTATCCGAATGTAGAAGACTTTTATTGGGTTCAGGAAGAGCCGGCGAATATGGGTGCTGCTAATTTTATTCGCAATAAAATGCGCGATTTACCATTATTATTTGTTGCACGTTCCGAAAGTGGAAGTCCTGCAACAGGTTCGAGCCAAATGCACAAACGTACACAAAGAAAAATTGTGGAGAAAGCTTTTGGGATATGCACTTGCGAACGAAAAAATGATGAATGTATGATGACTTGCGAACAAGATTTACTCCTCTTGGAGAGAAGATAAAAGACACAATCATAAAACACGAAAACATTTAAACACAAAGGCACTAAGGCACGAAGACACAAAGGTAATAAGATGGAAATAGTCGCATCGAATATAGAATAATAAGTAGCTAAGCTAAAAGCATATAAAGAATAAAATCAATGGAATGACACAAATGAACGAGGATACAATTAATTATAAGGATGATTATATGCCTCTATCAGAAGAGGAAGAATATATTGGAAAAGAGATAGTAAATGCAGCATATATTGTGCATAAACGTCTTGGACCGGGGCTTTTGGAAAAGGTATATGAAGTCTGTTTTTGCCATGTGTTGAATGAGCAAGGTTTGTTTGTAGAGCGTCAAGTAAAAGTTCCAATTGTATTCGACGATTTTGTGTTTGATGAAGGATTACGTCTTGATGTTTTGATAAACGATTTGGTTATTTGTGAGCTTAAAGCAGTTGAAAATACTAATCCTGTTTGGGCTGCACAATTATTAAGTTACTTAAAACTAACAGGCAGACGTCTTGGATATATTATTAATTTTAATGTTCCATTAATTAAAAACGGTATAAAAAGAATGATAGTTTAAACTTTGTGTTTCTTTGAGTCATAGTGTCTTTGTGGTAAAAATAGGGAGACAAACTTAAAAGAGAAAAATAGCGTTATAAAAAATGGTCGTATAAACTTTGTGTTTCTTTGTGTCTTAGTGTCTTTGTGGCAAGAATAGGGAGAAAAACTTTATCGAAGATAATAACGTTATAAAAAAATGGTTGTATAAACTTTGTGTTTCTTTGTGTCTTAGTGTCTTTGTGGTAAGATGAAAGAAATAAACTTAATAGAAGAAAATAATGTTATAAAAAAATGGTAGTATAAACTTTGTGTTTCTTTGTGTCTTAGTGTCTTTGTGGTAAAAATAGGGAGACAAACTTAAAAGAGGAAAAAAGCGTTATAAAAAATGGTTGTATAAACTTTTTGTTTCTTTGAGTCTTAGTGTCTTTGTGGCAAGATTTGAGAAACATACTTAATAGAAAAGAAAATATGATATTAGAAATTAAAGTTCCAAGTCCGGGGGAGTCCATTACTCAGGTACAGATTGCCTCTTGGTTGGTGGGAGATGGTGATTTTGTGGAAAAGAACACCGAGATAGCCGAAATTGAATCCGACAAAGCCACTTTAGCTATCAGTGCGCCCGAGTCGGGGGTGATTTCTATCACCAATAAAGAGGGCGATACGGTTGCCGTTGGGCAAGTTATCGCTACGCTCAACAGTGATTCTGAAAGACCGCTCGATGTGGAAACTGCTCCGAAAGTTCAAGTTGTTACACCTGCTGAAACTGCTGCAAAAACCCTTCCTATTTCGCCTTTGGCAAAGAAAATCATCACAGAAAATCAGGTGGATGTGGCTGCATTGAGCGATACCTTTCAAGGGACACGCATCAGCACCAAAGAAGTGGTCAGTTTTTTATCTAAGAAGGACGAAAAACAAGCTGTGAAGCAGGACCGTGAAGGTGTCACGCGCATTAAGATGTCGCCCTTACGCCAAAAGCTTGCCGAACGATTGGTGGCTGTGAAGTTGAATACCGCCATGCTCACCACCTTTAACGAAGTGAACATGAAAGAGATTCTCAATCTGAAAGCAAAATATAATGAGTCATTCAAATCGAAGTATGGATATTCTTTGAGTTTCGTTTCTTTCTTTGCAAAGGCTGCAGCTATTGCCATGAGTGAGTTTCCTGTGGTAAATGCCATGATAGAGGGGGATGAAATCGTGTATCATGAATTTGTTGACATTAATATTGCTGTCAGCAGTCCGAAGGGTTTGATCACGCCTTTAATTCGTGATGTACATAAGAAGAGTGTTCTCGAATTGGAGTTGACCATCAAAGAAATGGGCGCCAAAGCTGCCAAGAATCGCATCGCGCTCGACGATTTGGCTTTGGGGACTTTCACCATCACCAACGGCGGTGTGTTTGGTTCGATGATGTCCACGCCTATCATCAATCCACCTCAATCTGCCATTTTAGGTATGCACAACATATTGCAACGTCCGATGGCAGTCAATGGGCTTGTGGAGATATTGCCCATGATGTATATCGCTCTCAGCTACGACCATCGTTTGATTGACGGGCGCGAGTCGGTTGGATTCATCGTGAGACTCATCAAACTATTGGAACAACCTATAGAAAGCGGCTTGACGACCTACGAAGACTTCGATACGTTTTTGAGTTAGGACAAACGGATGAGAAAACACGTTGATTTTTTGATTATCGGTTCGGGAATTGCAGGTTTGAGTTATGCTTTGAAGGTAGCAGAAACGGGAACGGTATGCATCGTGACCAAAGCTAAAGCAGAGGAATCTTCTACCAACTACGCTCAAGGCGGTATTGCAGCCGTGATGTATAAACCTGACTCTTACGAAAAGCATGTTCATGATACGATGATTGCCGGTGCAGGTTTATGCGACGAAAATATTGTGCGCATCACCATTTCGGAATCCACCAAACGTATCAAGGAACTCATCAGTTGGGGAACGGATTTCGATAAGAACAAATCAGGTAAATACGATTTAGCGAAGGAGGGAGGACATTCCGAATATCGTGTGTTGCACAGCAAAGACCATACAGGAGCGGAGATTGAGAAGGCATTATTGACCCAAGCTATCAAACATAAAAACATTGAGATATTAGAAAACCATTTCGCTGTTGACATCATCACCCAACATCATCACGGGGTGGAGGTGAACAAGCGCACCAACGATATTACCTGCTATGGTGCTTACGTTTTGAATCCAAACACCAACCAAATTGATACTTTACTTTCGAAAATAACTTTGATAGCGAGCGGAGGTATTGGCAATATGTATAGCAATACCACCAATCCTGAAGTAGCAACGGGCGATGGCATCGCAATGGTGTATCGTGCCAAAGGAAAGACTGAACATTTGGAGTTTGTTCAGTTTCATCCCACCGCTTTGTTCAATCCTAAGGAGCGTCCTTCCTTTCTCATCACTGAGGCTTTGCGCGGTTTTGGCGGTATTCTCAAAACGATTAAAGGAGTGGAGTTCATGCAGAAGTATGATGCGCGATTGAGCTTAGCTCCTCGCGATATAGTGGCTCGCGCTATTGACTCCGAGATGAAAATTAGCGGCGACGAGCACGTTTGTCTCGACTGTCGTCATCTCAATAAGAACGATTTAATCCTGCATTTCCCAACTATCTACGCCAAGTGTCTCAGCATCGGCATTGATATCACCAAAGAGATGATTCCTGTGGTTCCCGCGGCGCATTATATCTGCGGCGGCATCAAAATTGATGAACATGGGCGCAGTTCTATTCAAAATTTATATGCTACGGGCGAATGTGCTTGCACGGGTTTGCATGGCGCCAACCGATTGGCTTCAAACTCTTTGTTAGAGTCTATTGTCTTTTCGCATCGTGCCGCTTTAGATTCCAAAAGTAAGGTGCGCAGCGTGGAACATCATCAGGCAATACCCGATTGGAACTCGGAAGGCACCGTGCTGAACGAAGAAATGATTCTGATTACGCAGACCACGAAAGAACTTCGCGAAATCATGAGCAATTATGTCGGCATTGTTCGCTCCAATCTCCGTTTGAAACGCGCTATGGACCGCCTCGAAATCCTCTATCGCGAAACCGAAGACCTCTACGACAAAAGTATCCTTACGGTGAAGATTTGCGAACTGCGCAATATGATTAACGTTGCCTATCTCATTATCAAAATGGCAACACAACGCAAAGAAAGCCGCGGATTGCACTTTTCTCTCGATTATCCCGATTTAATAAAATAAACATAGCTTAAAAGACACTTAAACACGAAGATATTTAAACACGAAGGCACGAAGGCACGAAGGCACGAAGGAACGAAGGCACGAACGCACGAAGGCACGAAGGCACGA
>CAIOYH010000041.1 GCA_903862465.1 uncultured bacterium
ATATTTTGAAAAAGTTAATGACAAACTAGTCCTAAGGATAGCTCTTAATAAGAAAAGAAGAGCGTGGTTTTCTGGATTGTGGAATTATGGCAAAGAGTATGATTTCCCCTTTCAATAATCTAATGCGGAATCTGGGTTAAACAGCATTTGCGGGATAATATTAATGAGACATATGAATTTAATAAGATAGAGGAATGTCTTCCATTTAATAAGGAAGGAATCTTTATCATGAAATCTTTCGATTATAGCCAAAAAGATAATAAAGAACATGTACTGATTCCTGAAATCACCAAAGTGCTTATCAATCGCCATGAAATCATGGCATTTCACGAAAGTGTGGAACAAATGTATTCTCATGTCGACTACTACGAAATGGAAACGGATATGATTGATTTCATAAAGATACCGTTATGGGATATGCCGTTTCTGGATGAATTAGCTTACAAACAATTGAAATACACACGCAATAATTTGCAGCCTGCCATGGCTCCGTTCAAAATCAAATTGCAGGAGTTTTGGGATGAAATCAATACGATTCAATTTATAGATGAAAACATGGAGCAACTGAAGCATCTGTGTCAATCGAAACTCCACCCGTTTGTGCAGCCCTTGCAACAAACCATTAATGAAAGCCTTTATATCAGCCAAATAAGAAATAAATCGGAAAACAACAACAAACTGACGATGTGCTTAGGCATTACATCTGCCGACAAACTGATACAGTATTATGAGAAAGTTGAAACCATTCTGCCCTATGTGGCTAGCGAAATAAAGCAACAAGTTTCGCGCTATATGGATTTGAAAGCTGCGCAGATGTTTGTGTATTTCAAGGTGCGCAACAACGAAGAGAATGAATGCGTTAGCGATACGATATAATAAAAGATAGCAGAGAAGCGATGTTGAGAAAACCCGCTTGAAATCACATTAAACCGAAACTGGTTAGCACTTCGACAGAAGCATCACCGAATGTTGATCACCTGCATAATGATTATACAGAATGATATTGCGTATGTTGCTAGGTTTATCCCCTTTAAACTGACACACTGTGGGCACCGTTTGTCTTTTCAGGATGTTAGCCGCAAGCAATAAACCAAAAGCTGAAGCGGTATAGTATTCGCCACAAAGATGCTTGAAACTAGCCACGCTGGTATTGGGAAACAACGAACTGTGTATTTGTTGATAATAAATGTCTGTTTCTTGATTGCCATTGGTTCCCATCACGAGCAAATCAATATCTTCCTCCGTCAGATTATGTTCCTCTAACAACTGTTTTATTTCAATCCACACCCCAAAGAAATTAGCAGGCTTATAATGCATTTTGATGCCTTTCAGTTCGCAATAGGTACTGCTTTGTTGCTCTTTGGTAAGGGTGAAAAACACGGAGCCCTCACCCGGAATGGTTCCCTTGCCGGGGTGATGCAATAGCTCTAGATTGTTTTCTGCCTCTTGACGGCAATTGCCCAACAAGCTTGTAATCTGAAAATGATTCTCTGTCAACTCATCTATTCCACCCACCAACGCATTGTCTGCATCTCCATTCGCCATCAAATCCAAAGCATCCATAACGGCTGACTCGAAGGAGAAACCGCGATGCACGTAGGTGCTATTGTAATTGAAGCATTTCAAAATGATAGCAATCTGCGAACTGATGGTGTTATAGGTGGACTGCATGAAATTGGTTGGGTTCAGAAGCGTTTCCTTGTTGTCGAGCATGGTCATCAAAAACTTCTCGGTGTCTTCCACACAACCCAATCCCGTCCCGGTTATCACCGCACCCGGATTCTCTATGCCCGCATCCTTCAAACTGATCAATGCAGATGTTATACCCATTTTTATAATCTTACTCAACCGTCTCGAAAGAATTGGATTGATAAACTCTTTGTATGAGTTTGGCTGAATACACTGTAAGAACAAAGCCTGTTGATTCACAGCTTCCTCCAAAAACACCTCATTGTCCATAGTGTGCTGTGGAGAAATACAACCGATGCCTGAAATGTATGCCATTTTTAATATGAATTAAAATTTATTATATATGAATTAGATTTTAAGATTTCTGATTTAAGATTAACCTACAATAATTTAATTATGTCTTATATGAATTAATAAACCATTTAACTGATTAACCAATTAACTAAATTGCGAAAAGATCAAAGCCGTATTATTCCCACCAAAACCGAATGAGTTACTCAACACATGCTTTTGGTTGATATTCGGAATAAGTTGCTTCACAGGCGAAAACTTTAGCTCATCAATTTGTTCCGAAAAGTTCAAGTTCGGGAAGATCATATTATTTTTCATGCCGAGTATGCTGATGATAGATTCTATCACACCCGCAGCGCTAGTGGTATGCCCTGTGAAAGGTTTGGTTGAACTCACATGCGGAATTGTATCGCCAAAAAGATGTTCGATAGCATGCCCTTCCGAAACGTCGTTGTTATCGGTCCCCGTGCCATGAGCATTGATGTAAGCGATATCCGAAGGTTTCAGACCGCTCATGTCGAGGGCTTTTTTCATTGCCAAATAAGCACCATTGCCATCGGGCGATGATGCCGTTTGATGAAAGGCTTCGCAAGCATTTCCCCAACCGCTCAATTCGCATATAATACGTTCGGGTGTCAGCAGCGCCTCTTCCCCTTCCAATATAACGTAACCGGCACCTTCTCCCAAATTAATCCCCATACGGTTTTGGTCAAAAGGTTTGCATGGATTTGGGTCTAATATCTTTAAAGAATTAAAACCGTTGATATGGAACTTTGTGAGACATTCTGTGCCCCCGGCAATAACGCGTTGCAGACTGCCATTTTGTATCATGCGAGCACCAAGCATCATTGCATTTGCAGCCGAAGAGCATGCAGTGCTAACCGTAGTCACGAAAGAACTGATGCCAAATAAATCAGCAAGTTTCTCGGTGGAATCAGCACAATCATGAGTTTCAATGTATGAGTTGCCTTTGCGTTCTTTCAGATAGTCATAATAATAGATTTCGCTCTTGTCCATACCGCCAACGGTGTTCCCGGAAATCAAACCGGTCGTCAACTCTAGCATGTTCGTTATTTTTGCTGAATTAACAGCCTCAGAGGCAGCAATAACAGCCAGGAGTGTTGTACGCGTATAACCATCAAGACTCTCAACCTTTGCCATGGATGCCAATTCCTCATTACTGAAAGGAACTTCAGCCACTAAAATCTCATCTTTATGAACAGTGTCTAGCCATTTAATCCTACCAAGTCCTGAACGGCTCTCCGAAAGAGATAAAAAAGTATCGGGGATGTTCTTCCCGATAGCAGAAATAATGCCTATACCGGTAATAAATATCCTCTTACTCATACGAAATTATTGAGGTTTTTGGTGCGTCAAAATATAATTTGCAAGAACTCGAATGGAGGCAAAAATAGTTTTGCCTTGTTTGGGATCTTCTATTTTTATGCCGTAGTTTTTTTCGAGAAGCACAATGATTTCTAAAGCATCTATTGAATCTAATCCTAAGCCTTCGCCAAATAATGCTAAATCGGGGTCAATATCCTCCGGATTCATATCTTCGAGATTCAACTGTTGAATGATTTCTTTACGTAATTTGTCAATTAATTCTTTTTCTTCCATAATAAGTATTTTTTATATAGTATAAAGTTTTAAAATATTTGCGGCATCAAAGGTACGAAATTCTTTTGAATTAGACACCATTGTTTCGGGTTCTATTAAAAGTAAAAATGATTCGTACTGTTCTTGTTCCACATTTGTCCAACCTGCAATGCATGCATCCATCTTGTGTTTGGCTAACATAACAGTGATATGGTTGTATAAAAGTTCAGCATCAAATTTCTCTGTAATGAATAACGCATTTTCTCCGAAAAACTTATTTCGGATGCAAATTTCTCCCATCATGATGTTGGGTAGGGTGTAAACAAATAGGGCAGGACTAGGAAAATAATTCGCACGATCCTGTATGGTGAGTTGATGGTCTTTGTCAATGTCAATAGAAGAGGCCGCATTTTGAAACACCAAACCTATAGATTCGGGCGCATATCTTTGAGCAATATCCTGATCGCGCAACAAAAACTCGGAAGCCACAAAAGCAAGCTTCGACAAGCTGTCCATTTTATAGAATTTCGGATACGTAGCATTCAAACTTTTGAAGCCTGCCTTTATAAATTCTGTAAAGATATTGACATCCGATGTTTCGAAAACCGTTTGGTTGTCGCATGTAATACGTTGGTGGGTGATATGAACTGAGCGGGTTATGAGCATAGCATTTTATTTTGCAAAGATAACAGCAGCATTACAGCCCCCAAATCCCGAAGCTGTTTTAAGAATATAGTTTTGTTCTTTTTCGGTCAAATGATCCACTATTGTCACAGGCTCTTCCACGCCAAATTCTTCATATCCCATAGTGTTAAACAATAGGTTTTCTTTCATCCCCTGAATAGAAATCACAGATTCGATAATGCCTGCACCTCCTAAGGTATGCCCAAAGTATCCTTTCAAACTATTAATCGGTACATCACAAAGCCCTGCACGATGAAATGCTTTTGCTTCCATGTCATCATTAAAGGGTGTAGCCGTACCATGAGCAGAAATAAAGTCCACATCTTGTGCTGTGATGCTGGCTTGTTTCATGGCTTTCGTGACAGCAAAATATAAGCCATCACCCGTGCGCGATGGTCCCGAGATATGATTGGCATCGTTGCTGCTAGCACCTCCAAGCACTTTGATACTTTGTTTTGCATCGCAATCAGCAGCTTGTGTTGAAAGCAAGATAGTCCCAGCACCTTCTCCTAAATTGAGTCCGTCGCGGTGTGCATCAAAAGGTTTGCAGATGCCAAAGCTCATACTCTTGAATGATTGAAATCCTGAAACAACAAATTCTGTAGCGATATCCCCGCCAATCACAACCGCATTATCGTAAGCACCACTGTTCAACAAATCGTTGGCAAAGTTGATTGCCACCACACCTGATATGCAGGCATTGGATATGACGATAGGCGTGTTATTGTTGCCAAAGAAACGTGCAATCTGTTGTGCAGCCTTCCATAAATAAACACGATCGGCAGAAAAACTGTTGCTTTGACGGGTGTCAAGTAGGTTGATGTTGCCTTTGGTAGTTGATATGATGAAGATGGTCTTGTGGGAAGCGGCATTCACTGTGCTATCTTTCAATGCTAGATGGGCAGAGAGAATGAGCAGTTGTTCAAACTTGGTATAGGAGTCAGGATTGCCGATAGAAGCAAAATGTTGATGGAGTAATACATTATCTATCAAAGAAGCGTAGAAAGATTCAGGGAATAACACCTTGTCGTCAATACGTTTAACCCCTGAAATATTGTTTTTGATTTTATCAATATGTTCAGCAAGGGTGAAACCTAAAGAAGTTATAGCATTTTGACCAACTACAAATACATTATGCATCTATGATTTATTTTTTGCAAAAGTATTATTTTTTCAAATAATAGAAAGCATTTATTAGATAAAAATTGTTATTGTGGTGTTGAGTTAATTGGTTGAATAAGTTAAATGGATAAATTAGTTAAATCTGCCAGATTTCAAAAATCCGACAGATTTCAACTTCAATCCCTATCATTTATATATAGCACTTTCCTTGTCCACACGAGCCATATCTTCATCTGAAAGACGAAATGTCATGGCTCCGGTGTTTTCTTGAGCATGACTTGCTTTGGTGGCACCCGGAATGGCAACCACTGTTTCGCCATGAAAATTAATCAACCAATTGAGGGCTATTTGTGACGTTGTGACGTTGTATTTGACAGCAAGCTCCTTGATTAAGGTCACTAAGGGAAGGCTTTTCTCAAGTCCTTTGGGTTTGAAATTAGCACTATGTTTCCGGTAGCCAATGTTTTTAAGCAGTTCGGGATTGTCGTGAAACTTGCCTGTCACCATCCCCTGAGCTAATGGCGAATAAGCAATGATAGTGATGCCCATTTTTTTTGCTAGTTCCATCACGCCATTGGTTTCTATTTTTCGATTCAGTAAACTGTAAGGTACTTGATTCGATGCCAAAGGGATTCCTTTTTTATCAAGGGTTTCCAATGCGTTCTGCATTTTTTTTGCTGAGAAATTGCTTACACCAATGTTGCGTATCAACTTACTATCAATAAGAGCAGCCATGGCAGTCATTTCGCTTTTTTCATTCGAAAAACCATATGGTTGGTGCACTTGGTATAGGTCAATAGGGTAGGGCGATAAGGCTTTGATGCGCTCGTCAATAGTTTTGGCAATATTGGAAGCGAAACGAAACAGGGGCCACCACTTGGTAGCAATCATTACATCGTTTGGTTTTATGCCTGCTGTCTGCAAGGCTTTTGATAAAGCTTTTTCAGAGGCACCATTGCCGTAGATTTCGGCAGTATCAAACCAATTGATGCCCCCTGCAAGAGAAAGGGAGACCACTTGGTCAATCAAGTTGTCTTCTAATGTGGGCCAGAATTTCCCGGCTAAATTATTTTGTTTGCTGAATTGCCAACAACCAAGACCAATGGGTGTGACCATCATAGTGGTACGACCAAAAGGACGTAAGGTATTTATTGTTTCCATATTTATTTGTGTTGTTATATTGTTTATTGATAAACTGATTTATTGCTATTTTGTTGCTGAGGGTAGCTTAAGCCTTAAAATATAATCCCAATGTTGTTATTGATTTCACTCTGCAAAATTAAATAATTTTTCGCATCAGCAAAAAACAATTATTGTTTACAACATAAAGATGTTTTGACTACGATAATACTAAGACTTATAAATTAGCTTTATTATGAAATTAGCGTCCTCAAAATAGCTTCATATTTCAGCAGTTTATTGCATTAATATAGATGAATACTTCTTGCTCATTTTATTAATTTATACCTTTGCCGAAATTTCTTATTTCTTTTTGATACTACTTATGACTGCCAACATCCGAAATATTGCCATTTTTGCTCATGCTGATGCGGGAAAAACTACCATCACGGAGAATCTTCTATATCTTGCCGGTGCTACCAGGAAGATAGGGAGTGTTGATAATGGCACGTCTCAGACGGATTATCTGACAGTAGAAAAAGAAAGGGGTATCTCGGTACGGTCTTCGCATACACTATTAAAGTGGCATGATGTCAAGATTAATTTAGTTGATACACCCGGGCATGTGGATTTTTCATCAGATGTGGAACGTATCTTACGGATGATTGATGGTGCTGTATTGGTTGTTTCAGCCGTTGAAGGCATACAGGCGCATACCGAAACTTTGTGGGAAGCACTGCAAATGAATCATATTCCTACCCTTATTTTTATCAACAAAACTGATAGAGTTGGAGCCGATATTGACACTCTTCTTAAAGATATCACCAAAGAGTGGACTGCAAATAGTGTTGTTTTGAACACTGTTGCAGGAGAAGGCAGCAATCAGGTGGAGCTTCATTCTTTCTTTAATCATAAATATTGTGATGAAAAAATCATGGAAGTTATTGCCAATTATGACGAGCATATCCTTGAGATGTTTCTTGATGAAAAGGAAATTGCTTTTGAGATGCTTCAGCAGGCTTTGGCAAAGATGGTTTGTGATAAAACTTCGGTGCCGATATTAATGGGTTCAGCTAAAAACAATATTGGTATGCACGAATTGTTGGATGCCATTGCCACCTATCTTCCGGCGCCTAAAGGCAATCCACTGCTCACGCTTTCTGCTTTGGTATATGCTATCGAATATGATAAGATGATGGGCAAGGTGGTGTATGTAAAAGTGTTTAATGGCAGTATCACTAATAGGGAAGTAATCAAGAATGTGTCTCGGCAGAGCGAACAGAAAGTTACGCAGGTTCGGAAGACTATGGCAGGGAAATCAGAAGATATAGGCAAGGTGGAAGCAGGCGATATTGCAGGTTTATGTGGTTTGACTGATGCGCAAGTAGGCGATATTTTGGGAGAAGAACTTCCTGACATTCGCCAACATATTGTGCTGAATCAACCGTTGCTGACCATACAGGTGAAAGCTGAAAAAGATCAAGATTATCCCGCTCTTGCAGCAGCTCTAATAGAACTATCCACCGAAGATCCGACTTTGGGGTTTGAATGGCTGAAGGAAGAGCGGGAGTTGAATGTGAAGTTGATGGGTTGGATACAAATGGAGATATTAGCAAAGATACTGGCAGACCGTTTTGCTATTCAAGCAAGTTTCATCAATCCCACGGTTATCTATAAAGAAACGCCCACGACCACTGCTGAGGGTTTTGTGCAATATTGGATGCCCAAACCTTGCTGGGCTATTATGAAGTTCTTGATAGAGCCTGGCGAATTAGGCAGCGGCGTGGTATATCAAAGCAAGGTGGGTGTGAACAGTGTGCAGCAGAAATATCAACATGAAGTGGAACGAACCATACCAACAGCCCTTCAGCAAGGCATCAAAGGATGGGAAGTTACCGACATCAAAATTACGTTGATTGAAGGCGAAGACCATGTGATGCATTCCCGCCCGGGCGATTTCGTGGTGGCAACTCCTATGGGCATCATGGACGGCTTGGTCAACAGCGGCACCACTTTGTTAGAGCCTGTCAATTCGTTCCGCATCACGGCTGCCGAAGAACTTTTGGGCAAGGTGGCGAGTGATATTACCCAAATGCGCGGTAGTTTCAATCCGCCTCTTCTTGATAATGGTAAATTCGTGCTGACAGGTTTGTTGTCTGTGGCTCCTTCCATTGAGTATGCCGTAAAGCTTAGTTCCCGCTCGGGAGGAAAAGCGAAAATCACTACCCGCTTCCATTCCTATCAGCCTTGTGCCGATGATAAAGGTGTGATTCGTCCATTTAAAGGTATCAGCCCTTTGGATACTGCCAAATATATATTGAAAGCGAGGAAAGCGATACAATGAAGGAATCTTTGATTTTAGATTTTTGAATTTAAAATTGAGTTTGGTATAGAATGGTCATTTATGTCATTTATAGTCATTGGTCATTGAGGTTCTATTGATTACCTCTTGGTGTGATTTGTTCATTTCTCTAATATATCATATTACGTATTTCAAATATTGTAAGAGAAATGAGCGAAAAACCACCAAATTCTAATGATTTCAAAAGCAACGAATAGTATGACGCTAAAAGAGAAAATCAGCGATGTTATCTTTTTTGTTTTGTTTTCAAGTGTTTTCCAATATATGAGGGTCAGCATAGCTGTGAAGATGAGGATGATTAAAGCTAAAATTGTGGCAGGGAATAGATACATTATGTTGAAGGCAAAGTTGTCGCCTGCCCAATGTGGGTCGAAGCCTAAGGCTTGCCGAAACTCACTTGCAGTGCATGCAAACACGAATAATATGAACCCAAACAATGACCAATAGAACAATCTACTTTGTCTTTTTTTATGCTTGTCAATGGTACTACTTGTATAGCTATTATCCATATGTTTGATTTCTATCTTTGCTGATTTTTTCTTTGTTGCTATTGCAATAATTTGTAATGCAAAATTACAAAATATTTCAATCTTGGTGGATGGTTAAATTGTTTTGTTGTTACTTCTAAAAATTTTTCGCTTTATTTATTTCCATACTTTGTATTGATGATTGTTACATTTTTCTTTGTTAAAACAAGTTTGACTTTTTTGCCCATTTGCAGGTTGATTTCCTCCATCCAACACATAATTTGGTTATCTGAAACAAAGGCACTTGAAACTAGCCAATTTTTTCCAAAATGGTTACTCCCTGTAAACATTATACCTTTCATACCAATAATGGATTTATTACCGGTAGCTTTAACCAATTCATTCCAGTAATGCAAACATAAATCAGGAGTTATATTATCTTCTGTACAATTGGAACTCAACTTATCCACAAAGCTATTCAAGGGGTCTTTGTTTGTAACAGTAATGTAGAATTCGTTGCTATCGCTTTCAATGGGCGAAAGACTGTCCCAAACAACCTTGAAATCCAAATTCCAGTTGGTATGGGCGTATAATGCTAAACGGTATTTTTTAATATTTTCTGTCTTAACGTAACTGTCTGCTGACAGTTGACAGATGATTTTTACAAAATCAAGCATGGACGATTGCTTCAGAAATATCTTTTTTAAGATAAAATAATTCCATGAATAGTTTCGGCATTTCAGCAGAAACCCATTATTGACTTTATAAGCGAACCTGAATTTCTGAAATTTATTTGCATTTCCAAGCAGTTTATTAATCCTTGCTTCACAGGTGGCATGTGCAGTAGCCAACATCTCAGGATGGTCGCCAATGGTGGTGATGCAACGATTGATAGCCGTATAAAGTTTGTTGTTGGTCATTATTTGCTGTTGTGCTGCATGGAGATGGATACGAGCATCGGACTTTGCAAAATCCAAGGTGCAATAATTGCCCATAATATCACAGATAGCTTCATTAAAAACATAAGGAATATCTAACTTTTTTTGTATGATGAAATTATGCATCAGTTCGTGAAAAATGACAAAGGCTAAACCCTCAGGGCTATATGTTGTAAACTCAGGTCGTAATTTGCAGCCGGCATCAGCAGGAACATCATAATACAAGGTGTCATAGGAAGCATGGTCTTTTATGGTGTCATTATCGGATGTCTCGGTATATTTTTTTGTTTCATTCGCATCATCAATACGGTCGGAGGGCGAAACAAACAAATAAAAACAATCCTTATTATCCCATTTGGTGAAAAAATCTCCCTTCAGCACATATCCGATTTCTTTGAAAAAGAAATTCTTCAGGTCTTTGATGAGTGTAGTATTCACGACTTGGCAGTAGGATACCTTTGGTAGAAGAAAAAAGGCAAGAATTACTATTTTTGAAAGTCGGGAAGCCACTGTTGATACAATCTATTTTTATTTATTCACCAAAAGGTGTAGGTTTGTTTATTTGCAAAATTATGAAATTTTCAATTGGGAGGAGAGGTTTTATTGTTGCATTGTTGCTTGGTTCATTAGTTAATAGCTTATTTGTTAAATAGACATAACCTATATATGTATGACATTGGAACAAAAACTTAGGCGAATAGCGAAAACTTACATGGCAATTACCACAGCGATAAATGTTGCTAATAATAACCACAACGTCAATTTGAACCAATTTGAGTTTATTTTCATTATCAGTTTATTTTTTATGTTATCAAAAAATAATAGTTCTGATTATATAAACGAAATTTTATATGCCCTTGTGAGTTAAATTAACAATTTTATTTTTTTTGCCATTTATTTACTTGAAGAAATCAAGTTAATGTGGATTAAATTAGTCTTGAAAGACGGAGTGGGTATTATTTCTCATTCCAAAAAATACAATTTATATTTCAATTACAAAACTTTTTTTGTATAAAATTCAATTTTACATTTTTAAAATATCTCCCAAAACAGAAAATTGAGCTCTATATATAGTGAAATCTGCCGACTAAAAACTGAAAGAAGACAGCGCACAGCATCGTTTGGAGTTGGATTAGGGAGAGCAGGGGCGAAAACAGAAAAAATGAGCCTTTGTAAGTATCTGTAAATAAACATTAAAAAAATCTCGGGACAGCATTTCTCAGACAAATGATATCATATTTCAGACAAATGGTATCATAAATCAGATAAATGATATCATATAGCAGACAAATGATATCATATAGCAGACAAATGGTATCTTTCATCAGACTAATGGTATCTTTCATCAGACTAATGATATCATACTTCAGATTAATGGTATCATACATCAGACTAATGATATCATACATCAGACTAATGGTATCATTCATCAGACAAAAGATATCATTCCCCCTAGAAAAGATATCATTCATCCGACAAATGTACTTTTTTATATTTTAAATATTTTCATTGATTTTCTAAAATTCATCTTTTTGGCTTTATTTGTTTTTAATAATAGTCATAATCAAATTTTAAGATACAGATAAATAAGTATATACCTGAATAGATTTAAAAATTTCGAGTTCGATTTTATGATATTTCGATAAATTGCAAAGGTTAAAGTTAGGTTAATGTTTATATAGCATAGTGTATTTTTAAAATAATGATTACATTTGTAAAAATTTTAAAACTTACAAATATGGCATTCCAAGTAAAATTAGAACTAAGTGCAAAAAACAATTCAGATTTGGCTGAAGATGGCGTGCATTACACAACTAGTATGACTGACAATGCAAATTTTGAAGCCGACGACACGGTAGCTCGAGTTGCATTGACAAAAACCAATTTAGTAAAGTTAGTGGCAGCCATTAATGCACCAATTTCGGAAAACAAACTTCCCAACATAAAAGTATGGCGCAAAGTGGTGATGGGTGATTTGACTGCCTTGGGTAATTTTGTAGAAATAGCTGCCAATGTACCCGGTTTGAGTGCTGAGGAAAGCATAGCCATCATTAACAGTGCCGGCATGGATGAAAAGAAGCAAGTGAAAAGAGGCCCACAATCATTCAAGGTAAAAAAAGGAACGCAGCCTCAAAGTGCTTTCCTCACCGCAAGAGGCGATGCTGTGGCTCACATGTGGTATTGCACTAAGGATTTGGTGAATTTCACCAATAGACATTATCCTGATGGCGACACTCACGCCAATATTGAAATACCCAATCTAGAAAAAGTTGAGTATGCTTTCTTTCATCGTCCCATAAGAGCCAACGAAGTAACCGGTTGGGAGGGACCCATATTCTTGACCATTACGTAATCAGGAATATTTTATTTTGAACTTTAGTCGTCATAACTATAGTTTTTTAGATTTATAATTCAATGAAAAGCTTGCTCGAAAGGGCAGGCTTTTTTTTTGTCATTGATGGTCAATGATGGTCATTAGTTGTTATTGGTCATTTCTTAGTGCTTCTAAGTGGTCTCCGTGTCTCCGTGGTTAAACTTTTTCTTTACCACAAAGGACACAAGGTAAATACACAAAGCCCACAAAACCTAATAGTCTAACAGTCTAAAGCCTAAAAGCCTAAATTCAAAAATCTCAAATCTCAAATTTCCATCTTTTCTTCCAATCAACAAAAAACTGCGGCAAAGTGAGCATCAGTTCGTTTTTGTCATTCAGAAACACTTGCGTGCTTTCGCCTATGGCATACACCTCTTTTGTCTCTGCATGGAATAGGGTGAATTGAAACTGTATTTTGGCGGCTTCGCTATCTATATATTTTGTTTCGATCACCACAGGGTCGCCATATTTGATGGGGCGTTTATAGTCGCAGGCAATCTTCACCAAAGGCGTCAACAAACCCAAGTCATACACATCCATATAGCCAATGCCATATTTCCTGCCAAAGGCTTCGCGTCCGTCTTCAAAGTATTTTAGATAATGTCCGTGCCACACGATGCGCAATGAATCAACTTCGTGGAAACGGATATTTATGTTGGTTAGTTCTGTTAGCATCTTAGTTCGTAGTTCAAAGTTCGTAGTTCGTAGTTCTGAGTTTGGTATTTGGTATTTGGTATTTGGTTCTTGTAGCTTCGCTACTTGACTTTCTTCCAAGCCTTATAAGCAAATCCAATGATGAACGATCCCGTGCCAAACATCATTATTTTAAACACATTGGGCAACACATCTTTCATGTCGGCATTCCGCAAAAACAAATCATAGAAGCTTTTCAGCGACCAACTCAAAGGAGAATATTCTGTCATGCCTTGCATTGTTTTCGGCATGAAATACACCGGCATCCATAAGCCGCCCAAGGAAGCCAGAATGATGATGATGATGACGCCCACCGATGCTGCTTGCTGATAGGTGGTGGCGATGGAACCCATCAACACACCAAAACCAACGGCTGCAAAAGCTGAAGCCACTACGACCATCGCCAAAGCATCGAAATGCGTGCCGATTTGCAAAGCGGGCAATCCTGCGTAGGGGATAAGATACACGCCCATGCTGAATAATATGGTGACTTGCAATAAACACACGATGATATAGACAACTATCTTGCCAAAGAATGTAGAAATAAACATTTTTGGCATCGTCATAAGGCGTAGATACGTGCCGCCTTCTTTCTCTTGTATGATACTTCCCGCCAAAGGTATGACGATGAAAAACATGGCAAACAAGGTCCAAGAAGGAACATTATGTTGCGTTGAGTTCGGTTTGATAGTATTATCGGGCGATGAAGCATATTCTTTGTTCACAGAAATCATCTGTGGATAGTCAACAACAAGTTTTTTACCGCCCGGGAGAAAATCAGATAAAATGGTGGTGTACATCTTCGAAATCAACTTACCCACTATGATAGAAGAATGTTGTGCGATGGCACCATCCACCACTGCTTTTAAAGCATTTTTTACGGCAGGGTCATAGAAGATGTCAATAATCACCGAATCGTATCTAGGGGTTACTTTGCTTGGAGTGCCCAAACCCACATCGGCAAAAGTTTTTAACACCACTTTGCGTGCATTGCTTTTCAAGGTATCGGTGGCACCACTAGGAATATAAACGCCCACAGGATATTTGCCATCAGCCACCAATTTCTTTGTAGCTTCTCTAGTCAGTTTCACTCCGTCCACTTCATCCAAGATGGTGAAAGCTTTGGTGTCGTTCAATCCTTTTTTGATGATATTGCCAAGACTATCGTTTTGCACGTTGGAATACAACATGGTGATTTGCTTGTCAACAAGAGAGTTCAAAGCAGTGTCTTCAATCACTGTCATCACAAACACCAAAATAATCGGCATCACAAACAAAGATATTATGCCGGCTCTATCGCGTATCAGCAATAAAACTTCTTTGATGAAGGATGCATAGAATTTGTTCATACTTTATGGCTTTAGTCTCGTAAATCTTTTCCGGTGAGCATCAAAAAAACACTTTCCAAATCTTTGCATGCTTCTGCATTCGCCACCAAGTCTTTGGGTGTTCCTAAAGTAATAATATTACCGTTATCAATAAAAGCAACGCGTTTGCACAGCGTTTCTGCTTCTTGTAAATAATGAGAAGTATAAATAATTGTAGTGCCTGCTTTGTTCAATTCATAGAGATATTGAATAATCAAATTGCGCGACTGCACATCAACTCCAACGGTAGGTTCGTCCAAGAATACAATTTTTGGATGATGCAACAAACCGGCAATCAGATTCACCCTGCGTTTCATCCCACCCGAAAAGGCACCTACTTTTTTGTTCGTATGTTCGTCCAATCCTAACAAATCCATATATTCGGTGATGCGACTTTTCAACTCTTTTCCTTTCAAACCATACATCCTGCCGATGAATTGCAAGTTTTCGTAAGCTGTCAAGGTAGGATACAAAGCAATATCTTGTGGCACGATGCCAATGATGCTTTTGATTTGTTCTTTATCTTTGGTGACCGATAAACCATCAATATAAACCTCTCCATGTGAGGGCTCAAAAAAACCGCATAAGATAGAAATCGTGGTAGTTTTTCCTGCCCCGTTTGGACCCAACAAACCAAACACTTCGCCCTTATTTATTTTAAGAGAAATGTTGTTGATTGCAGGTTTGCTGCTGCCTTTATAGGTTTTGCTGAGATTGATAATCTCGATGATGGTGTTGTCAGCCATTTATTTGAAATTGACTTTCTTGAGTTTCTTGAAGATTTTTTCTTCCATATCAGCGCAGTCCATAATGATATCTGCTAGAAAATCGTAGGTATGTTCCGGTTCAGCGCGGTTCTTACAGTTGCGTGCTCCCAGATACGAGAAATTACGCCAACGATTCCCTGCTTCTCCCATTTCTTTCGCTATTTCTTTTAATTCTTCGCGTTGCAACAAATCTGCTGCTTCGTTCAAGAAAGCACCGTAGATGAAACGATATCCTGCCCCACCTGTTCCGATTTCTTCTAAAGATAGAATAGATTGTCCTAAATATTGTGAAGCCACTTTATTGCCTTTCTTGACGGGCCACTTACGTACTTTGCGAGCAAAATAACGTATGCCTTTTACGCCTATCAAAGGAAAAGGAATATCGAGCATTTCATAACAAGTTTTCTTAATCCCTGTGATGGCGGGTGCTTTGAAATTTATGTTCTCAGGAATGTTTGTTATATGGTACATCTTGCCATTAGGAGCAAAAGCACCTTTTGGGAAACGTACACGAACAAAATCATCATAAGAGATTTTGCAATCGCCTGGTACAACACTATCAGCTATCAGATATTCATTATTTTCTTTCCCGAAAACAACCATATTATGCATATTATAATGCATACGATATTCTTGTGGGAAGAAAGGGAGATGAAAAGCACCAACCTGCACTCCGCATGGATTGCCTGAATCCAAAACTCTATCGAGTTCGTCCATGGATTTTTGAGGTGATTTAAACGTCTTGCGCTCATACGAAACACCTAAGTTTTTGCAGGTGCGACTGAATACCAACCCTGGTAAAGACCTATATGTGGTGACGGGTGAGAAATTCATTTTCAAGAAAGGTAAGTGACCGAAATAATATCCTGCCCCTATTCCAAAAACCATAGGCTCCGAAATCTTCACCTTATAATACCCCAATAAATTAACAGTAGCTCCGCTTTCGCAATGCGCAGAGAGCTGCATGTGATCAAAATTTAACTTCATAATTTGTGTGTGATAGTTTTACTTTTTGCTAGATTCGATGTTTTTAAGTTGCTCGATGTCAACTTGAAAAAAATCAGCATATTTTTGTAAGATTTTAGTATTGATTTTGTTGAAAACAGCCGGCTTTAAATGTCTCTTGATACGCCATTTTGCAATGCCGACATATTTCGAAAGTGTGCTTACATCTGTGATGCATTTTTCCATAAAGTAAGCAATCGGACTAACTTCATTTTTTTGTACGCGTTCTTTTGCATCTCGAATTCGTTCTTTCACGATTTCCCAACTTTGTGTATTGGTGAGTTCTTTTCCTCCCCAATTTGCTAACATGCTGTGAGAATAGTTACCGTTTTCGTCCATTTTATAATGCGTGATTTCAAAGTCGAAATTTACTTCCAAATTCTCTGCATCAATTATTTTTACATTTGGTCTGTTTTCTGCTGACATAGCTTCATGTTTTAAAAAGTGTGCAAAGATACGGCTTTATTCGTTAGGTTTGAGAAAAATTTTCATCTCGGCTTGGGCAATGAGGGCATTAGTGCAAAATACCTTACCTGTAATAAGCGTAGCTTCAAAAACTTCATAATCCACTTGTATCTCAGTGAGAATTTCACTATTAACAGAGGGTAATGAAAATATTTGGAGGTTTTTTATGGCACCAATAAAACCCAAAGGAACTTTCTGATTGTTGATGCTACATATATAGCCAACTCCCATAGCTGCCGATTGGGCAATGTTTTCGATGATACCGGGTTCTTGAAAAATATGGTTCTCCACAAAGATATTATCTTCTTTTATGGTAAATCCGCTCACAGTTTTTTTATCTACTGCCGAAATCAATTTATCCACCATCACAATGGGTGGTCGTTGCGGTATGAGTTTTAAAACTTCTTCTCCGTGTGCTATCATCACTTATTTTATTAAATATTCCCATAGAGGACCTTTTTTGTTACGCATCAGGCGCATCTTGGTAGAAATAGTAGAGGTGTCTTCATCAGGGAATACCCATCGTTTGCCTGTTGCATGAGCTCGCTCTTTAAGCGTGTCTAGATTTACGTCTTTTGCAATGTAATATTTTGGCTCCAACAGCAAATCGTCTTGGTCTATAATGCCTTCAGCAAGAGCGATGTTATAAAGACGCGTGCCGGGATATATGCGCATTCCAACGAAAGGAAAGAACACAGAATAATTGATTAATTTTGAATTTTCGTATGTCTCATTAACCGTGTTATCTGTTTCACCATATCCTGCTAAAATCAAAAAATGTGCATAATCTATGCCCACTTTGTTGCAGAGCGCTGATTGTTGAACAATGTCGGCTACGGTAAAATGTTTACCATAATTCTTTAAGGTCTCGTCGCAAATGCTTTCAGTGCCAAATTCAATATGCGTAAGTCCTGATGCTTTAAAAAGCGTCAATATATCTTCTGTTAAACCTTTTGGGAAGAAATAAGCACCCCAACGAATATTGACCTTGGATTGTATCAATTTTTCAGCCAATTCAATATTATAATCATTTTTCATATTGAACACAGAATCGGTGAAGAAAATATAGTCTATGCCTTTATCGCGTTTCAGCCTGCTGATGGTTTCAACAATTTTGTCTGTACTCAAAGTGCGAACATTTTTTCCTTCAATCACGGGATAGGTGCAATAAACGCAACGGAAGGGACATCCTCGTTTTGTTTGTATATTCAACATGCCACTGTTGAGCCAATAGAAATCAAGCAAAGTGTCATCAAAACACAAACTCAAATCCGTAGTGTTGAGCTTGCGGCCATTAATGTGAACCATGTCGGATTCATTCTTATAGACCAAGCCGTCCACTTCCGTTAACGGTAGATCCGCATCCAAATTTGTAATTAAATCAAAGAGGCTCTTTTCGCCTTCACCCACAATAGCATAGTCGGGTTGTAGTTCCTTATACAGAGTTTCAGGGAAAATAGAGAAACCTGCTCCGCCCATCAAAAGTTTGTAATCTCCATGATAATTATTACGGATTAATTCCATGATTTTTTTGTATCCCGAAATGAAATTGAAAGGGTCATAAGAGTTCACACCATCAATATTGCGAATAGAAACAGCGATGTATTTCGGTTCAAAAAAATCCATGAGACTAATAAACTCTTCAGCTTTTGATAAATTGAAATCGAATAGTTTTATGGTATAATCAGGAAGATTCTCAGATAAAAAAGTTGATAGATAAGAAATGCCAATTGGATACACGGGATAGGGTATCGTGAGCGTATTGGCAGAGACAAAAAGTATATGCTTATTTGGATTCTTCATGATGTTTGTTTCCAAAAGTTATAATAATTAAACCATTGTAAAGGATAGCGTTTCAGCATCGTTTCAAGTTCAGATACAAATTCGTGCACTGCGCTTGTCAATGTAGCTTCTCGCGTCTTTAAATTGCCGAAATTCTCAATCCTTCGTGGAGGTGAAGCAAAAAAATGATAATGTGTATTGGTTTCTTTCATCGCAAAAACATTAACAACAGGTACATTATATTTTCCTGCCATATAAAATGGACTGATAGGAAAATCAGCTTCTTTGCCCATAAAATCACAAGTAATGGTTCTGTTTCCTGGCATATATCGGTCTCCGGCTATCGCAATGATTTCTTTATTCATCAAAGCATTACGGATTTGTTCCAAATGCGAAATGTCGTCTTTGATGATGATAAACCCCACATTCTTTTGATCCAATACATTCGAAAGATATTGCTTTATTTTTTGATGTTCGGCATCATACATTAGAATATTCACTCGGGTATTGAGACGTTCAAGCAATTGTCCTGCAATCTCCCAATTTCCGATATGAGCATTCACTAATATACCGCCTGTTTCTTTCTCCACCAATTGATGCAAATAGCTTTCACCATCAAAATTGTATGTAAATTTGTTGGGTACGCCTGACAATATTGTAATCTTGTCAACGAGTACTTTGCCCAACATGCAAAAATTTTGATACGTACTAAAGAAAGAGCGCGTCTTGCTATACTTTTGAATGCTGTTAAAATAATAAAATATGACTTTATATGCCTTGCCTGAGAATAATAGGAAATAAATGGCGACGATTTTTAGAAAGAAATAGGCAAAGGAAATCCCAAAGTATTTAATGAAAAATACAAATATTTTATATCCTGTTACTCCTCCACGGGTTTTTCCATCCCATTCGGTCATCAATGCCTCCCGATTATCTTACAGATTTACATGTGCTGCTACATAATCATAAAAATCCTGCAAGGTTTTTACATTCGCCATTTCTTCACCCTTCACTTTAAAGCCGAAGTTCTTTTCGATAATTACAATAATATCAACAAAGTCGAGGCTATCTATTCCAAGGTCATCCTTTAGCATAGCTTCGGGGACTAATTGATCTGCTTCTAATTCAAATTCTTCAACCAAAAAAGCATTGATTTTTTTGGTAATTTCTTGTTTTTCCATAGTAGTTATTATGAGTTGTGTGTCAAATTTTCTTAACAATTAAAGAGGAGTTGGTTCCTCCAAAACCAAAAGAATTCGACAAAAATACATCAAAATTTTTATTTAGCGTGCGAGAAACGATATTTAGTTTCTCAGAATACTCGTCCGGCTCATCAAAATTGATGTTGGGAGCGATGAACGAATCACGCATCATTAGTGTGGAATATACTATTTCGCTAGCACCTGCCATCCAACATTCGTGACCTGTCATAGATTTGGTAGAACTAACTAATGGATTGCAATTCGCGAACACTTCCGAAATGGCAATTGCTTCGCTAGTGTCTCCGTGGGTAGTGGAGGTAGCATGAGCATTTATGTATTCAATTTGTTGTGGTGTAAGACCTGCATCTTTCAAGGACATCCGCATGGCACGTAGCAATCCGTCAACAGTTGATTGAGAAATATGTTCCCCATTTGATGAAAATCCGTAACCAATAATTTCACCTAAGATGGGAGCACCGCGTTTAACTGCTGATTCATAGCTTTCGAGTATCACGGTAGCAGCACCTCCGCTAGGAACTAATCCATCGCGGTTCTTGTCGAAAGGTCGTGAAGCTCGAGTAGGATCGGACTCCCGAACTGAAAATGCACTCAAAGCGTCAAAACTGCCCATAGAGAATGGATTGACTTCCTGTGCACCGCCGCAGACTATGGTATCTTGCATGCCATGTTTGATAAAAAGATAGCCCAAACCGATAGCATGTGAACCACTAGCACAAGCAGCAGATATAGTGAAATTGATGCCGCGTAATTTAAAAATAACCGAAAGATTCATGCTGACGGTTGAATTCATTGCCTGAAAGATATACCCTGAACCCAACAACATGGTATCTTTCTTTTCGCGAACGATATCGGTGGATTCAATAACGGCTTTCGACGAACTGTCGTTTCCGAATAATATCCCCACTTCATTGTTTTTCAAAAATTCCTCATCTATATTCGCATTTTTCATTGCTTCGAGGGTAGATAAGTAGGCATATTCGCCTTGTTCAGCTAAACCCACACGCAAACGACGGTCTAGCAAACCTTTCAAATTTGGTCGTTCCATAACTCCCGAAAGCGCTGACCTGAATCCAATTTCTTTACGTTCTTGCATAAACCCGATCCCAGAACGACCTTGATAAAGGGATTCCTTTACTTCTTCAAGATTTTTTCCTATACATGAATAAATTCCTAAACCTGTTATAACTACTCTATTCATTTGTGATTTTAGATTTTAGATTTGTGATTTTTATTTGCCAAAACAATTTTTCTTCATTGATTGCCTTTTTTACTTGTTCCTTTTTCCTTGGTATTTGGTTTTTGGATCTTGGTTCTTGCCCTAAGTGTAAATTCCTCCATTTACCGAAATAATCTCCCCTGTAACGTACGAAGCTTTGTCAGAAGCTAAAAATCCTACAACTTCTGCCACTTCTGTTGCAGTGCCAAAACGTCCAACGGGTATCATGGCTTTCAGCATATTCTCGTCGAGGTCTTTGGTCATATCCGTTTTGATATAACCGGGAGCCACAGCATTCACCGTAACGTTCTTTTTGCCGACTTCTTGTGCAAGGGCTTTGGTCATGCCGATAACACCTGCTTTCGCAGCCGAATAGTTCACCTGACTAGGCAAGCCTTTGATACCCGACAAAGAAACCACATTGACGATACGACCGTATTTCATTATCAACATATCCTTTATTAAACGACGTGTGATATAAAAAACACTGTTCATATTGGTGTTCATCACATCATTCCATTCTTCGTTCTTCATCCACATCAGCAAAGCATCTTGGCGAATACCGGCATTGTTGATCAATACTTCTATATGGCTTTCAGCATTGTTATTATACCAAACTTCCAAAGCGTTTTCAATGCTCTCTTGACTTGAAACGTCAAAAGGCATCAACTCTCCCGTGCCACCCATTTGTTCTACAAGCGATAATGTTTCTTTAGCAGCTGCTTCGCCCGTGCAATAATTGATGAGAACATGGTAATTCATTTTCGTCAATTTTAGAACTATGGCTCTTCCAATGCCCCGCGATCCGCCTGTTATTAATGCAATTTTCATAAGTCAGTTTTCATAAGTTTTTAAAACAAAACATGGATTTATTCATGCTTCATTCCAATAAAAATAATTGATAATTCAAATTTTTGCAAAGATAGTATTATCTCATTTATCAAATAGCATTTTTGAAAATAAATGTTCTACGATATGCTTTTTTTAACGAAAAGCATAATTTTAAACTTTTCGGCAGTTACTCGAGAAGTTGGAAGTAGGCGGTAATATACAATTTTGGAAAAAATCAAAACTATGCTTTAGCATTGAAAGAGCTTATCTCATCCCCATAAACATTCCGCCAAAATAGGGGACAAGCCAAATAAGCCAAACAATCAGACTATAGGTATGGAAACTCTCGCGAACTTTTTGACTTCCTTTGCGTGTTACGCGTGTTGCCCATGCTGCATGAAACAGCATCAACCATAAGGCTATTTGACCAGTGAGCGTATGAATATCCAAAAAACTAAAGGATGTTGTTGCCAAGTTTCGCATGGCTAAAGTTCCACTCACATCAAAGGCAAAACCTATCCAAAAAGCAACAACATGCCAAGGCTTTAGATAGCGAGCAACTCTTTCGCTCCACACCCCTATAGAATAGAAAATCAAGGCAAGAGTAATCAGTAAAATGGATATTATAATTTGAAATGTCATATTCTCTTTTATAAATATAATCTTAATCCTTAAAATAATAATCACTTTACCATCCCATCAGCCATCATTTATCGGAACGCAGAAATATCTTTCCAATAAAAGGAATAAACCTCGGAACTCTTTTCTGATAGCTTGCATATTCAGTATATTTTCCGCTGCTTAATTCTTCGCTAAGGTTGGAACTCCCATGAAACAGAACAATCAACAACAGGCAACCTGCGATGCTCCAATTAATACATTCGCCACTTGCAATCTCACTAAACAGATAAAAACATACCCAAATGGCTTGCTCGGCGAAGTAATTTGGATGGCGGCTGTGTGCCCATAAACCTGTATCTAAAAATCCTTTTTTATGTTCATTGAGTTCTTTACCTGCTTTAACTTTTGCCCATTTTATATTTTGGAACTTCAAATGTTGGATATCGGCTATGGTTTCGTAAACGATAAACACAAACATCAAACCTGCAGCCATATAATCGAACAGACCTATAGGCATATTACTGTGCTGAAGTACAACAATAGTTGGTAGTGTAAAAAGTAAAATCAACACATTTTGATATCCGCAGATAAAAAACAAATTAAATAAGGTCCATTTCCATTTCGGATTAAACTCAGGTTTCTCTCGCAACACTGCCCAACGATAATCCTCTTCACCGCCCCAAAAGCGCCATTGATATGCTCCTTTCAAACCAAAGTTGATGCTCAATCGTATGCCCCAAAGCGTTACCAAACAACTCATCATAACCAAACGCGGAGCATAATGACTATAATCGGTAGCCACCCAAGCATAAACAATAGGGAGGAGGCTCCAAATTTTATCTACTTGACTATTGTTGTTGTTCAATTCGCCTACAATAAAAGTTGCCGCGATGGCGATAACAGCAATAGTAATTAGAGTAGTCAATGCATTCCATTCCAATGGACTCAAGGCAGTTCCGAAAAAATAACTGAACAATGGAACTGCCAACAAAGTGACGCCTAAAAGGATGGCGGTGGTGATTATTTTCATATTTTTTTATTTCCCCAAACGTACTTTTACCCTGATTATTTTAAAAACTTTGCCAAGTATGCATCAATTTTTTCAGGCTTCGTTATGGGTGCAAATCTTTTTATGGGTTTGCCTTTTCTGTCTATCAGAAACTTCGTGAAATTCCATTTTATCATGCCGCCCAACAAACCCGGAAGTTCTTTTTTTAAATATTTATACATCGGGTGGGCGCCATCACCGTTCACCTCTATTTTCGAAAACATCGGGAAACTTACCCCATAATTAATTATACAACCTTCCGCTATGGACTTCTCATTCCCAGGTTCTTGATTGGCAAATTGATTGCACGGGAAGCCCAATATTACAAAGCCCTTGTCTTGATATTTTCTGTAAAGTTTTTCCAATCCTTCAAACTGTGGTGTGAAACCGCATTTGCTTGCCGTATTCACAATCAGCAAGGTTTTCCCTGCATACATATCCATTGTGACTTCTTTTCCTTGCAGCGTTTTGGCTGTGAAATTATAAAACTCTTCTTTCATGATGGTGATATTAATTTATAAAAGATTTCTTGGCCTTGTTAATTGTTCTATTCCACATTAGTATTCATTATTCCACTTAAATCAATCAACTAATACAAAAACGGAATAATTCGATATTTCACTTTTTTCGTATAAACCTTCCAAAGCTCACAATATTTGGCAGCGCAACGTTTGTCATCAGCAATTTGGCGAGGTAGTAAAAGCGCAACATAGTATAAAGGATACAACCATACCCAAAAAACTCCACTATGACCTACGCTGAGTGCTATACCAGTAGCCATTAAAATTTCCCCCAGATAATTAACATGCCTGCTTACTCCCCAAAATCCGTTTACCAACAAAGTTTTGTTTCCATCTGTTATCACCTCCGGTTTAATGCCAAGATATGATTGCTGTGGATTTATCTTGAAAAAATATTTTTGCATATTGGCGCCTCTTGCCAAACTCCAGCCAAGCAAGAAAATAAATCCAAAACAAAAAAGCATCCAGGTGGGCAAATGTGGATCGGGCAAATCAACGGTTGCCCACAATCCAACTAAATAGAAATATGGATAAAATGTCAAGCATCCCCATCCCAATTTAAAGCCAACACGTTCCGCAAAGAAATCGTAGGTGTAAAGATGAACCTTTTCAAAAGTCAGATAGTCCCAAATAAAATATGACAACAAAGCTCCGCACAAAATAACACCCGAAGAAATCTCTCCAAATTCTAAATATTGATGCGCCATAAAACTCAGTACATTCAATTCGAGCATCACGGCTCCTATCATGTAGAGCCACATTTTGGCGTCAATACGCCCGTTTCTAAATTGAGGATTCTCCAATCTGCCCAAGAAAATATCTTCAAACAAAGCTTTTCCCGTGGATGGATAGGGCAATACTAAACTTAAGGAAAAAAGTAAACCGAGCACAAATGATCCTGCCAGACTATACCATCGGATGACATAAAGCCAATCATACGGAACCCATCCCAAATAACCCATCAAAAACCAAAGCGCTATTGAAACAATTAAAACATACAGGGCATTCAATCGGTAGCGTAATAAATTTCCGTTTTCGGAATGCCTCACATATCCCGTCACCCAACGCCCGGGCAAGATGTAATGCAGCAGGGTTATGCACGTATAGATAATCCAAGGTGTAAAGAAGCCTAATAGTTGTGTTTTCATGATAAGTCTTTTGTGTTTTTATGCATAATGCTGATGGCAAATTTCCTTGAAAAGATTCTTCCCATAAAGAAATGAGCTAGTTTGTTTGTAAATCCGGGAACTATCTTGGGACCTTTTCCCAATGCATTCAAGGTAGCCTCTGCCACCGTGTTTGCGTCTAAGGTACCGGGCGCATCTTTGGTGTTTTGTGCAGTTTTATAACCGGGCGTGGTGATAGCGCCTGCACAAGTGGCTAACACATCAATGCCATGTTTCAGCAATTCATGCCAAAT
Source organism: uncultured bacterium (assembly GCA_903862465.1). Lineage (GTDB taxonomy): Bacteria > Bacteroidota > Bacteroidia > Bacteroidales > CAIWKO01 > CAIWKO01. Next base: position 25,605 of record CAIOYH010000041.1, read on the forward strand.
GCCCTCGGCTAAAATAACATTGAAGGCTTTGGAGGCTGCGTAGGTCGCAATCTTAGGGCTGCCTTGTGTGCCTGCCAGTGATGACATCAACACTATGCCTCCCTTTCCTCTTGATATCATGTTTGTTGAAACCAATTTCGAAAGCAGCAAAGGCGTTTTAATATTCACATCCACAATTTTACTTAAATCTTCTTCAGCAATATCTTTGAAATAACCAATTGGAGCATAGGCGGCATTATACACCAACAAACCAATCGTACATTCAAGTTGCGAAACCAGAAGCTTGGTCTGCTGAAAATCTGCTAAATCAACAGCATGATACTTAACTTCAATAGTATATTTATTCCCCAACTCTGCTGCCAACAATTCCAATTTGTCCAATCGTCGGGCAATCAAAATCAAATTGACACCTCGTTTTGCTAGTGCCTCTGCAAAAGCCGCACCCAACCCTTCAGAAGCACCTGCCACTATTGCCCAAGGTCCATACTTAGTTTTGAAATCTGTCATGTTATATTTTGTGGAATATAACGTTTGTTAGCTTTCTTTATTCTTTAAAAAAGATGACATTTATTTGATGTACATCTTGCATACTACAGCAAATCGGAAATGACAAACTTCATAAAATAGATTATACTGGTTTTTATAAGGCACAGCCTAAAAGAATAGATAAAACTGAGTTATAAACCTCAGCTCAACTAATAAACCAATTTTGTCAAATAAAAAAAAGCCTTGATGCTATTTTATCAAGGCTTTTAGAATTAGTCTTAAGCAGCTTACTGCCAAGATGCAATTGTTGCCAAATCTGCTGTAGTGAGAGGTGTCCCACCAACAATTTGCCAAATATAAGACAAAATTTCCGATTCATGAGTTGGTAATGTGGTTTTTCCTTTCAAGGCAGCAATTAAATGAACTACCTGATCATTAGTTGTCACAACTTGTGGTTTGTAAATTGCCAAACTAGTTGGCACATGACGACTAGGATTACAACAGAATGATTTCAGACTGATATTTAAAGTATCTCCGCCAGGAATTACTATAGTGTCAGACACAACAATAACTCCAGTCTGAGCTGTGTCAATAGGTGTAGAATCGTTACAAAACATAAGACCTGCCGGAAGAATAAACGAGGTAGGGCTAGGGCTAGTATTATGTAATTTCATGTATAAGGTTACAAATACGCCTATACCATGGGCAGTCCAGGTGGTTTTTGGTGAATTTGAAACATAGCTAGCCCAATCTTCAACAGACTTTTTGCCTATGAAAGGGGCTTTTCCGGGATCGCCGCCTAGTATTTTCCCAACAACTTTAACATTTGCAGGGAAAGCCCATGGCGTACCTACCGGAGTTCCGGCATGACTGCCTAGACCGGCTAAACTGGTTGACAGAATTTGAGTAGTAGGAATGTAGGGAATTTCTGTTTGAGTAGGTTTATCCTTTTTACAGGATACAATGAGGACAACTGAACTAATTAATAAAAATAGAAGTGTTTTTTTCATGGTTTTAAGATTTTAAATAATTCTGCAATATTACAACTTTTTTTCTAGTTGTGCAAGTTTTTTTTTGAAAAAATACTGATGATAATATTTTGGCAAAAACCTCTTTAAAAAAAATATTTCAAACAGAAAGAGTAACAACTTTTAAAACAGCTGTTTAATACATTTGCGCAATGACCATAATCTACTCATTGGTGGCAGATTTTGTTCTTAAAATAATTACAAATAATTTCAATCCAAAAAATATTTTCTTTGACGCTTGAATTCTTAATCTTCTTTTTTATTATGTAAAACTAAAAGGATAGCTTGAATTCATGTTAGAACAACCGCCCAACGGGGGCCTCATCTAATGCTTTAGTAGTATTTTTGAATAAAACACTATTTCTATTACGGCGCTAAACGCTGAATTTCCCAATCATCTTCTTTTCGATAATAAGCAATTCTGTCGTGTAGGCGATTGGGACGACCTTGCCAAAATTCAATCATATCAGGCTTTACAAGATAGCCACCCCAATGCTCGGGGCGAGGGATTATTTTATCAGCGTTTTTCTTTTTAAAAGTGGCGAACAATCGCGTTAAATACTCTCGCGAAGGAATGGGCTTGCTTTGTGGTGACACCATGGCTCCTATTTGACTATCCACAGGACGTGATGCAAAATATGCATCTGATTTTTGAGTATCAATAAAGATAGCTTTTCCTTCAATGCGTACCTGACGCTCGATTTCTTTCCAGAAAAAGGTCAACGCAACCTGATGGTTCTGCTCCATTTGATTGCCTTTTCTGCTGAGGTAATTGCTATAAAATATAAATCCTTCCTGATTGACCTCGCGCAATAATACCACTCGGGCAGAAGGAGCTCCTGTGGTGCCAACGGTTGAAAGTATCATGGCATTGGGTTCGCTAATGTCGGATACGAGCACTTCTTTCATCCATTTATCGAACTGTTGTATGGGATCGGGCTTAAGATGGTTTTTAGCTAAACGCTTTAATTGATAATCGTTGCGGATAGTTAAAATGTCTTTTGCTTTGTTTGGCATAAATTTACATGTTATGTACGGCTTAATCCTGTTTGATAAAGTAATATAGTTTTTTTGCTGTGTTCTTATGCTATAATGGGATAGATAGGGCTGAGGTGGAAATTAAATCAACCGTGTTTTTACAATACGACTGAAACCGAATCGCTGTAAAGCGATACACTGGCTTAGGGAGTCTTTTTTGTTGTTGGATAACGGTTGAGGCTTGCAGCAAGCCTCATGTTATGGGTTGCTTTTTAACTTTCCTGTCCAAATTTGAAACCAATTGGCATTCTTATATCCGCCAATTTTTTTTGCTCAAGAGAAATTTGTCTTTCGAGTAGTCCTTGTCTTAATGCAAGATTCTCGTTCATTTTCCGATTTTGTCTTTCTAGACAATTTCTCTTGCAAGTTGCGTGTATTGTGTAAATAAGCATACAATATCTACAACAAGAATGATAATTACAATGAATGGCAATAATTTTTTAAAATTATTTTTTTTGATAAATTTAATATATGGGTGGGAAAGTCCCACCCATTATTTTTAGTCAGGAAGATTAAATGCCTCTCGCACCTCCGCGTAAT
>CAIOYH010000042.1 GCA_903862465.1 uncultured bacterium
AATATATTTCCTGTTACTGATAAGCTACCACAACCATTAGCAATAATAACTCCTACATCAACTCCATCAAATGTATTACCTGAAACTGTCCCTTGACAATTTGCAAAATTAAGTTGAGATGTAGTAATACCACTCCATTGATTTGGGTTACTGCTAACATAAGCACTTAAAGGCTGAGAAGTTATTCCTTTAAAGTAATTATTTGTCATAGTCATCATATCACTTGTACCTGAACCGGTATATCCACCCGCAACTTGCAATAATGCACTATTAGAGGCATTATAACCTGTAGTCTCAAAGTAGTTATGATCAAGTGTTAAATTACAACCAGTACTATATATCATACCAGTTTGCCCACCATCAGGCCATGCTTGTAAGATAAATCTGTTATTCATTAAAGTGAAATTTGCATTAGCAGGTTGACCTGTAAGTATTTTTGAACCTTGATATGTAAATCCATCTAATACAATAGCAGATGAACAAATAGTTATAGCTCCAGGATTATTATGAGCAGCTCTTGAATCAACTAAGATACTTTCAGCACCTCTTGTTGTTGCTATACCAGCTATACCAGCATTTGCACCTTTAATAGTTAAACCTTTAGTAATATTTAAAACTGAAGAAATATCATAAGTACCAGCATCTACATTAACTACATTACCTGAAGATGCAGCATCTATAGCAGCTTGTATTTTTAAAGTTGAACCTACCCAATATTCATCAGTTGAAATTTTCTTTACTGAAGAGTATTGTGGTGAAGGTAAAGCTGATGCAAAACCGTAAGCAGTAGTTTTATCTATTTGATAATATGTATAACCTAGACAATGATCAACATTTGTTGGATTCTTAATTAGATAATCATATCCGGTAACTGTTGTATTTGTATTTGTGAATCCATTTTCATCCTGGCTAAAGATTTTTATATCTTCTCCGATAGTTGAAGTTGTGCCATCAATTGTAACATTATTAGAACCTCTGTGTACATAAGTTGATACATAAATTGCAATACCACCCCAAGCATTACCCGAAGTTGTAATATGATTCATTGTAACACCGTTACAACCTGATAAAGCAATGCCGACACCTTTTAAAGTATTTGTTGCTGTAATATTAGTAAGTGTAGCATTATTGTAACCATGAATATCAAACGGTGTTCTTCCACCACCATTAATAGTTATGTGATCATAAGTAAGATAATTCCATGGAGTTGTTCCAATAGGATTAGTTTTTAATGCATAAGTACCGCTAGCTTGTGATGGGTTAGGTAATACAGTAAAGTTTTTCATTGTAATATTATCTGTCTGAATATTGAAACCATATCCAATTACAGTAGTAAGATCAATAATAACTCCAGCCTCAGATTGTCCGATAATAGAAAGACTTTTATTAATATAAAGTGTGCTTGATAATACATAAGTTCCATTTGCAATATCAATTTCATCACCTGTACTAGCAGCACTTACAGCTTCCGGAATAGTTGCGTAAGCTGCAATAACATACCCAGAATGTTTTAAAGTTACTGGACCACCTAAACAAGATCCACCTTCAGAAACACTATAAGGAATATAAGTAATATTAGCATCAATTCTTGGAGCTATTAAATTTGCATTAGCAGTACCAAACCAGTTACAGGTAGCGTTTAATACTTGACCATCTGTTCTAGCATTACTAAATTCAGGATTGCTGCCAGCATAATTTAAAAATGAGTTCCCATGTACTGTTACATTATTCAAATGACCTCCAGATTGCGAACCGCTTAAACGAACACTATATAATAGAGTACCATCAAAATGGTTTCCAGTTATTGAGATAGTCCCATCTGCACTTTGATATAAAACTACACCATAATGAACATTGGTAAAAGTATTTCCAGAAATGTTTAGATTGTTGTTAGCAGAGGCTAAAAGAATCCCTGATTGATAATCTCCAAAATAATAATTAGGATCACTAAAATTCACAGTACGTGTATCACGGAAAGTGTTGCCACTAATTGTACCTACAACAGCATTTAAATTTAGAGCTGTATATCCGTTATTTTCCCAAACATTATTAGTTATGGAAATTGCAGGACAACCAACTGCTACCATAAGACCATTAGAAACAGCATTAGCATTAAAATAATTATCATTCAAAGTTAAGATACTTACTGCACTTCCACTGAACCACCAACTACCGTTAACACTATATTTAGCATTCTTAAATATATTTTTCTCAAACGTCCATCCCGTATTGGATTTACTATTGAGGGTTAAATACCTGTTACCTTCAATGGTAGATGCCATATCAACAGTAACTCCTTTTATCACAACATTGATACTGTTTGCTGTTGGAATAATGGCATCAGATCCTTGTGGTGGTTGTATTATAGCTTCAGCTAACCTACTTCCTCCATTTGGACTGATAATTGCATTTGGACCCAATATCGTTATTGATTTGCCAATGGACAAATTTTCTGCATAAGTGCCAGCAGCTACTGTAACAACATCTCCATCAATTGCAGCATTAATACCTGCTTGAATGGTTGAATGACCGGATATAGTAACGCCTGAACGTTTCACTAAAACCGGAGGAATGCCCGTACAAGCTCCGCTTGTAACTTTATATGGAATATAGGTTACATTATTTCCTATTTTGGCAAATACATCCGAAGGTGCATCAGAGCCATACTTGTTGCAAGAAGCTTCTAAATTGGCGCTAGAATAATCACTTAATAAAGCAACACCACTAACACCTGAAAAATCATTATCATTCACATGAACATTTGTGAATGTAATAGAAGTTGGATCAGTGGCTGTGTAGCGAGTAACCCAAACTGCCTTAACATTATTAATATTGGTAAAGGTGTTATTATTAATGTCAATGTTTTTCAGTTTAAATGTAGCATCTCCCCAAGCTGCTTCCATCTGGATAACCCTGTTGGTAGGACCAGGACCTCCACATTTATAAGTTTGATCAATATTCTGGAAAAGATTGTTTTCAACAGTAACATTTTGAACATCATTCAAACCAATTCCTGAGTTGGTGAATGTATTATTGTGAATACTTAAACCATCAACACCGGATAAATAAAAATTACCACCTAATAAGGTTGCTGAATTTTTAACTTCAACATTCGTTGAACCAGTGCCCATATTAAATTGAGCTCCCATCACGGTGCCATTATCAGTATAGCTACCTTTTATAGTAAGTCCATCAAACAAAATAGGACCACCGGTTGATTGCATCCAAACCAAACTAAAAAGACCGTTCAAGGTTGGAGTTCCAGAAATTGAGAGTGTAGAGTTTAAGAATTTCAAACCTGTGGTGCCAGAGATATTCATGCTGACGAAAGTCAAAGGTGCATTATAGCTGCTTGGACCAGTAGGTGTAGATGTTCCTATAAAATCAAAGTCAGTAGCTTCAAATATTAATCCATTGCCGGAAATATTAGTTCCTACAGCAAAATCAAGCATCGCACCGGTATGTCTGAAGATAAGATTTTTCAATACCATGCCATCAAAAGCAGACAATGCACCATCTTTGGTAATTAAACCGGCAATAACCGGACGACTTGCACCTGTTTGTGCTCCTTGGATTGATAGATTTTTTGTAAGGTTTAGGTTTTCGGTATAAGTACCTGCACCAACCAAAACAACATCGCCTGTTTGAGCTATAGTGATATTTTCTTGAATTGCAGGTGTAATTCTGCGCGAAACAGAATAACCAGCAGCATCAGTATAGGAACGAACATCAAATGTTGATGGGTCTGTAAGGGCAATTACACGATTACCAAAAGTATTTGAGGTCCACATTTCATCCCAATTTAATTGGCTGTTATCATATCCGCCTGTGTTTCCACGTGCAACTATATAATTTACTACCTCAGTATTATTAAATGTATTATCCGTAACGGTAGCACCACCAACAGGGTCAACAATCCAACCTTGAGCAGGATTAGCTCCATTCCATCCACGGAATCCAATTAAATAAGGAGTAGCCACACCTGTGAAAGTATTCCCTGTAATCAAACGTGCACTATTAGACCCGGTGATTCCAGTTCCATTATTAATTGAAAGGAGTGTATTATTAAATACATTATTCGTAATACTGTAAGATTCTATAGGATGATCAACGTCCCATCTGCTGAAATAAACGGCACCATTATCTGAAGATGTATTCATTTTGCATTTATTCATTGTAAATGCATCACCCATAATTTCAATAGTTTTATTGCTAGAAACTACATTGTTTACGATATTATCACCTATTTCTAGACCTTGTAAGGTTACATTGTTTGCTTGAACAAATATACCATCTGGACCAAAGTTAGCTGTAGAATTTGTAGTAATTACAGCAGCTATGTCGGCTACGTTTGATATGACACTGCCATCAGCTTTTACTCCACGAATAGTCAAATTATTTTTATCTATAAATAGACCGAATTGGTGATGACCATTTGTTCCTAATACGGAACGATTGCTAGCAGTTTCGTAATAACTACCGGGATAAACATCAATTACATCATTTGCAATAGCAGCATCAATAGCAGCCTGAATAGTATAAAAATAAGTGCTTTGCGTAACATTTTTTACAGGAGGATATCCAGTACAAGCACCACCAATAGAAACTTGGTAAGGATAATACGTAACATTACCATATATTTTTGAACTAACATTTGTTGTGGTGCCATACCAGTTACAGGAGGCATCTACCAAACTAGCAACAGCATTAATAACACCATAAGAAAGATTAGTAAAACTATTGCTATGTAAACCTAAAGAAGTAGCACCTGTATTATTTTCAACCATAACTCCACAAGCATCACCAGGTGTTGTTGCAGCTGTTAAATTATTAATGGTATTATTAGTTACTGATGCACCGGGAGTGTTCCCCTCTAAACCAATAGCATGTGCCCATCTACCCGACAAATTAGAAATATCATTATATCTAATTATGGGGCTAATGACTGAGCCGCCACCTGTTGAACCAACATTAATTATAATGCCATAAGCTCCTTTGCCTGCGCTTGAATTAGTAGGTTTAGAATTTACGTTGCTGATAGTATTATATTCGATTAATAAATTGCTGATGGTGCCCGTGGAAGTAGATTGCAAAATACCAATGGCTGAGCCACTAGCAGTATTGTTTACACTATTAATATTATCAAATTTGTTATATGCAATAGTAACATTGCTTGTACTAGCACCATTAACTACATTATATTGTATGGTATGAACATTACCGGTATAAGATGTTCCAACATCATGAATATAATTGTATTTTACTACCATATTGTTACGACCCGTTCCACCTGTTGATAAAGCATAAGGGCTTGCTGAAGCCGATAATTCAAAACCATTGAATGTAACACCATCTGCACCAATTGTAACAGGAATGTAACCGGCTGAGGTAGGAAGTATTTTACTTTCAGCACCACGACTTCCATAAACAACATCTGCGTTAGCACCTTTAAGCGTAAGGGCTTTGTCAATAATTACGTTTTCGGTAAAAGTTCCGGCATCAACATTAATCACATCATTTGCATTAGCAGCATTAATAGCTGCCTGTATGCTCGCATAATGAAGACCTTGTGTGAAATTATGAACTTTTAGTCCACCTATACATGCGCCACCATCAGAAACATAATATGGAACATAAGTAACACTTCCGTTAATTTTTGAGCCTACATTTGTTGCTGTGCCATACCAGTTGCATGAGGCAGGTAGTGTTGAAGATGCATAACTATTTATAGCATAAAAACCTGTTGATGAACCTGCGGTTGCATCGATAAAAGTGTTATCATGCACATTAAGTGTTGAAGCATTTACATCAGAAGGATTATTACCTTGTAGAAGTAATCCCACTGTATTGGTAATAGAAGCATTATCATTATAGGTAATATTATTATTGGCAACTTCTACATTTTGAGTAACCGGAATTGTAAAATTAGATTGACCATAAAACATTACACCATAAGAATTAGAAGCATTTATGCTGCTAATTGTATTATTCATAAATGAACCGCCATCCATATCTAAAAATGCAGCTGCACCCACATTAGAGAAGGAATTATAGCTAATATTTGCATTCAGAAGGTTTATAAGATGTAATGCGTGTTCAGTTATATTGTGGAAGTTATTATTGGTAATTACAGTATTATTAAAATGCGAGTTAACTCCAGCTCCAAAAATTCCTCTTGAACTAGTTCCTGTACAGCTAATGTCATTATAAGATATGGCAAGGTCGTTATAAGTGACAGCACCTGCTGGTGCAATTGCCTTTGTTGAAGTACCATTGGCAACAATAATATTATGAGAAATCTCATAACTATTTAAAATTAAGGCTGGAGTTGGGATAGTATAACTAGAAACATTTTGAGCCATTATAATACAAATGTAATCGTTACCTGCATAAGTGTTGGGATGCATATAATTATACTTAATTTTTACACCAGTATGTGTACCTGTACCACTAGCATTAGTAACTATACCAGCATGAGTAGTGTAGAATTCAAATCCATTTACTTCAACATTGTCAGCTGTGATATTTATTTGAGAATATGAAAAAAGAGGATCGGTCGTTGGACCTCCAACATTCCCACCCTGAATTCTTGACTCACCACCAGAGCGTCCACCAGTAACTGGTGTGATATTGGCTTGTGCACCATTAAGAGTAAGAGATTTATTAATATTTATTTCGCCACCATATGTTCCGGCAGCAACATTTACTGTACCTCCAGTAGCAACAGCAGTAATACCTGCCTGAATTGTGGTAAAGGCATCACCGTTCCAAACGTGTCCGCCACATGAAGATGAAGTATAACTAGCATCAACATAAACAGTAGTAGGGTTTTCTTCTAAATCCACGATAAGTTTAGCGCCGCTGTTCAGCGTAATTTCAATGTCATCAATATAAGATAACATTGAAGCATTCCATGCACTTCCAGTACCCAAGGAAATATATTTTACAGTTTGAATTCCATAATCAATACTTGTTGTACTTCCACCATAAGTAGCCCAATTAATTGAACCTGATTGCAAAGTGCTAAGCGTAGGAGCATTATAAATTCCAAGAGGTCCATGATTTCCATCATAGAACGTCATTTGATTTGTCCCAGCATTTGTAGTAAAAGTACTCCACACATTATATGGAGCATTAAAATTATTGCAATATAGAGGCTCCGATGTAAGCCGCTGACCATACCAAGTAGGCATGCCACCAGTATAATTATTGGTGTAAATACTCCAATAAATATCTTCATTGGATGGCGAACCTCCAACCTTTTTTGTTGAACATTGTAAACTTGCAATGTCATTAATAGTAAATGTGCCTAAAGCAGTAAGTGGAAGGTAAAGTTCCATCTTGCTTACCGCCTGATTGTTTTTCCAAGCACCAGTACCAATAACTTGCTGATTACTGATAGCTACAGCACCAGCTGCTGTGGCATCCGAAGTATAAAGATGTACAGTAGTGGTGGTCTGCGCCCAACTTGTCAGCACCAGCAATACCAGTGCCAAGAAAAAAGTAAATTGTTTTTTCATGATAAATAATTTAATTTGTTTTTTGTTTTACGTTTTAATTTATTTTTATTAATTGTCATTAATTGTCAACCCAACATTCCCGAGGGGTTTATGCAGGGGACAGGTTTAGGTTAATTAGGGTCCTTTTTTCATTGCAAATTATTTTAAGGTTAATATCATTCATTCCTGCCTACGTTAAACTTCAGACAGGTTTAGGTCATTTTAGTTATTGGTCATTTATAGTCATTATTAGTCATTGGGTCATTTATGGTCATTGGTCATTTATGGTCATTATTAGTCATTGGGTCATTGATAGTCATTTTTCATTTTTCATTTTTAATTTTTCATTCTAAAATCTAAAATCAAAAATCACAAATCTAAAATCCTCCCCTTCTATCCTATTTTAAATTTAACCCGTATGGTTTCGTTGTTGGTGTTTTTGATGGTGATATGGCGGTGTAAGCCATAGTCGAGCACATGAAAATCGGCTGCCGTAAATTTATTTTCTATGTCGGTGAGCAACACAACGGGGGTGCTGTCGGTTCCGCCGGGGGTGGAAGACAAATAGACCGAAGCCGAGCCGAAATGTGCGGTGGCTTTCAGTTTGGTGGAAGCTAATAGGGTGCGCATTGACAATTCTAATGTGGTACCGGCGTCAACCGCCACATCCCATTCGGTTTGTTGTTTGCCAATCAAGAGTTCCATATCGTGAAACGAATCCTGAATGTTGCCTTCATTTAAAGGAAATTTGTCCATGAGCAAACCCGCGTTGCGATATTCCATGTCCATGGCTGCATCGCACAGGAGTACTAATTCATCATATTTTGATCCGGTAAAAAACATAGCTTCTTTTTGGTCGTGACGACTTGGGTCAATGAGAGCAAATTCAGCATCCACTTCAGCTTTTATGGCAATCATAAGCGGGTTAGTGTCGGCTCCGATGCCCAAACTAAGTGTGGCGACGGCAGAAATCACATCATCTTTTTTACCTCTAAAGGGCTTTAATCCTTTTGGGAAAATAGCTTTGAAACGAACCGGGTCTGCCTTTTTGTAAATTACTAAGGTGCGATCAAACCAATCGCGTGCCAAACCTTTTTCACCCTGAATCTCTTCCAAATGAAGTTTCACTGCTTCGGTACGCGCAAGCTGCGCATTTTCGATGTTTCTATAAACATTAAATTTCGACTCCAAATTTATCGCCATCGGTGCAGTGCGATCATTCATTTTAGTGTAATCCACATCGGTTGGAAATTCCGCATGTTTCGACTTCAATGCAGCCGCATGATACACAAAAAGCCCCACTGCCTTTTCGACAGAGCCTTTGGTCTCACTTCTAAATTCATTTAATCCATGTTTTAATAGATTTGCCATAACAATTTCAAATTAAGTATTACTAATTAATAAAGTGTATAAAACTCTTTTTCAGCAGATTGATTAAATCTGAAACACCTTTTTGGCAACTGCCATGAGGTAAAAACAGACCTTATAGAAACAATTGACAACTGCCAATTGGAAAAAAAATTCGTGATATATGCAATAGACAACTGTGAATTGGATAAAACACGCGTGAAATATACATTCTGCAGTTGTGAATTGCTCTCTGCACGCTTGCTAAGAGCAATCTGCACTTGTGAATTGCTCTCTGCACGCGTGAAATATGCAATCTGCAGTTGTGAATTGCTCTCTGCACGCGTGAAATATGCAATCTGCAGTTGTGAATTGCTCTCTGCACGCGTGAAATATGCAATCTGCACTTGTGAATTGTAGTTTTCACGTTTTTTTATGGTTGATAACAACGGACTTTCGAAAGTATCAGTGTATTTATAGTCTTTAGACACTAAAGAACAAGAAGTTATAGTAGAAAGATACGTGTAGATTTTTTTTGGAGCACTGTAGATAGATGCCACAAAAACAGACACACGCCTAGCCGTTGATGCCAAACGAGCCATAAATCTTACTATATATATATATGTAGCTAAAAATTTCATGTGTCTTTCCGTTATCTATATCGTTTTTATCTAATGCCGTCCTCCGTTTTATTGTCCTTGAATTTTTTGAAGGTCATTTGTGTTTTCATTATAGACTTTGGCTCGATGGGAATCGAGGGGCAACAGCCATGAATGAATTTCTGACAGGACAACGGGCACTTCTTTGGCTGCGGCTGCTTTTGCCAATCGGAGGCGCGTGGGGAAACGTTTTGTTTCTAATTCAACCTTGGCGATTTCTTTTGCTATAGGTTGAATGCTGAAAAGCAGTTCCAAATCATGAAAAGATTCTTGAATATGGTTTTCGTTGTTGGGAAATTTTTCCATAAGCGCCCCGGCATTACGATATTCCATTTTCATGGCGTTGGTGAAAGCCAAATCGAGTTTCATTTGTTTGGCTTGCCAAATTTCCAAATTCTTTTGGTGCACATTATATAGAATATTCAGTCTTTTGAACTTCCTATCTATCTCAGCTTTCAGGTCCACCATATCGGCGTGGGTTTCCTCGTCCATGCTTTCGCTCAATCCTTTCAGTGCCGCCACAACATCGCCCATATTACAGTCACCTTCTATGTCGCCATAAAGCGTTTTCAAATACATGTTCCACAAAAGCATAATGCGTTCAGGGTTTGATTCTACATGAGCGTTCACGATGCGATAATGCCAATCTTTGGCTGTTCCGGTGGAACCTTTCAATTCGTTGATTCGCGACTCCAAAATCCTTTCATGCTCGTTTTTTGCTTCTTCAAATTCCTTAAAACTAAAATATCGTTTCTGAAACTCTTCGCCCACAGGCAACGAACGTCTGTATAAGCGGCGATAATCCACATCATAAGGGGTCAAATCATACAGAACCTTCAAACGCATCAGATGAAACATGAACAACTGAACAGCTTTTTCGGGAAAGCCTTTGGTCAGGTTCAAAAACATGTTATCGCTAAATTTTAATGTATATTTGGTCATAATAAATGTATGTTTATATGCTGAATGATTGCTACTTCAATTTAGGATTAATGTCTTTCGTTTTTTTTTAAATGGATGCTACAAATTTTTAGCAAAGGAAATAATCAAGTAAGCCATTGTTGGAAATATCAAAGCTCAAAAGATTAAAATTTGCTATGGTTTTTCGCTATTTTTTTTATTGATTAATTGTTTTAAAAATGAACACGCAAAACTACATCATAAGTTGTTATTTTTTTCCATGACTTAACGAACGGGTGTTTTAAACGCATGAACAGGCATCCTGAGACAACGAAATCTTTTTAGCCCAAAAAAAACCTCAAAAAAATACAAAAACGGGAGTTTTTTTTTATTTTTTTAAACTTGAAGAGCTATAATATGAAAATATGTGTATATTTGCACTCAAATTCAATATCTTAATTTTTTAGAACCATACTATCAAAGCTTGTAAAAAAACCTAAATATGCCACAATCAACGGTGCAATCGGACAAAACAAAAATCAAGACACTTCATTTTCCTGTTGTAGGAATCGGTGCCTCAGCCGGTGGCATGGAGGCTTTGGAAGAATTTTTTACGAATATGCCTTCCAATTGTGGCATAGCCTTCGTGGTGGTTATTCATCAAGATCCTACGCGTATCAGTATCTTGCCCGAACTGCTGCAACGCTGCACCGCCATGTCGGTTTATAAAGCCGAAGACCATCTGAAGATGAAGCCCAACTGTGTGTATGTGATACCTCCCAACAAAAACCTATCGTTGTTGAGAAACAAATTATTTTTGTTAGACTTTGTTGAACCGCGCGGATTGCGTTCGCCCATAGATTTTTTCTTTAAATCTTTGGCTGCTGATAGGCATCAAAACAGCATCGGCATCGTGTTTTCGGGCATGGGCAGCGATGGCACCAACGGACTGAAAGCCATCAAAGAGGCAAACGGCATCGTGGCGGTTCAAACTTCTGCCTCTGCCAAATTTGATAGTATGCCCTATAGCGCACAAAACGCAGTGAACGTTGACATACTTGCTGCGCCCGACGAAATGCCTACGAAACTTTTAAATTTCCTTCAATATTCCCCGCTGAAAGAACGTATAGAAACCCTTGACCTGAACAGCGAAGGTATGTTGGACAAAATCATTGTGCTGCTGCGTCATTACTCTCCTCACGATTTTTCCTTATATAAAAAAGACAATTTGTTTCGCCGAGTTGAAAGGCGTAGAACAAGTCTTCACATTGATTCCATTGGCAATTATTTTGTTTATTTGCAAGAAAATCGGAACGAGTTCGAAAACCTCTACAAAGAATTTTTGATAGGCATTACCAGTTTTTTTCGCGACAAACAGGTATGGGATAAACTTCAAGACACCGTTTTGCCAAAACTATTAGCCCAATTGCCTATTGGTTATAAACTCCGTGCATGGATTCCGGCTTGTTCAACAGGCGAAGAAGCTTACACCTTGGCTATCGTTTTTAAGGAAGCCCTTAAAAAGATTAGCAATTATAAAAACCAAAGCCTTCAAATATTTGCAACCGACATCAACAACGATGCCATAGATATTGCCCGCAGAGGTTATTATCCTTCCACCATTGTTCAGGATATACCTCAAGAGCTGTTGAAAAAATACTTTTTTCCGGAAGCCGATGGCTATCGCGTTAGCTTTGCCGTTCGCGAAATGGTGGTGTTTTCAACGCAAGATGTGATAAGAGATCCCAGTTTCAGCAAACTCACGCTTATAAGTTGTCGCAATTTACTGATATACCTACAACCCGAATTGCAGCATACACTCATCACCCGATTCAACAATATCCTTAACTATAATGGCGTGCTTATACTTGGCACCGCAGAAACACTCGGCAGCCACAAACAAGAATTTGAAGAAATTGATGGCAAATTAAAAATATATAAACGTCTTCCTCCCTCCTCCTTAGTCGAGATTTCGGATGTGTCGGGCTTGATGTCTCATTACAAAAAAAATCTATCCGAATTTTTCGAATCCCGGGAATCGGAAGAAAGTTTGCAGACCATCGCCGACCAATTGGTGTTGGGTCATTACACTCCGGCTTGCATGCTTGTGACCGACCAAGGCGACATCTTATATACGGTGGGCAAAATTGGAAAATATCTGGAAACAACCACCCTAAAATCTCATTGGAACCTATATGAGATGGCACGGGAGGGCTTGCGCAATATGTTGCCTGCCGCTTTGCGCAAAGCCAAACGAAATGTGGAAGCCGTTGTGTATCCTAACGTCGTGATCGACCCCAATGACACTTCTTTTAAAGCAGAGGTGAAGGTGCAATGCATCGAAAAACCTGACGCCATCAAAGGAACCTTCATCATTATTCTTTGCGAGCCAACAAGCAAAAACAATTCAACGGTTTTGGATACGAACTTCCAAAAAAAAGCTTCCATTAAAGAAACAAAACACTTGAAAATGGAATTGCAAAAAGCGTATGAAGACTTGCAAAATAGCTATGAAGAACTTCTAGATTCAGAGGAAGAGCGTAAACAAATGAACCAACGTTTGCTTGCCAATAACGAGAAATTGCAATCAATCAACGAAGAACTTTCCACCACTAAAGAAGAGATGCAAAGCATCAACGAAGAGTTGCAAACCGTCAATTTGGAACTAAACAGCAAAATGAATGATTTAATCTATGCCAACCACGACATGGTTAACCTACTCAACAAAACTGAAATCGCTATCGTATATCTTGACGAAGATTTATGCATAAGGCGTTTCACCGATTCTTTACAGTCGTTGATTAAAATACGCCTCAGCGACATAGGCAGACCATTTACCGACGTAAAAAGCAAGTTGATATATCCCCTCTTGAACGAACATTGCCACAAGGTGATCCAAAAGCTATCCACCGTAGAAACAATATGTACCACAACTGACGAAAGATGGATTAAAGTGCGTATCATGCCCTGCAGTACGCCCGATGATACCTTCTACGGACTGCTCATCACGTTCCTAGATGTCAGCACCACAAAGAAACTCGAACTCGAATTAGAAGCAGCCAGAAAAAAGTTAATGGAAGTAACTAAATCGTAAGCCGCACGTGTAAAAACTAATGGCAGCCAAACAAACACAGCCTTCTATGATACCTATAATATAAAGCATCACATGAAAAACGAAACTTCTCCAAAATCCGCTGCTGCCGAACAACTCCGCCGCCAAGCAGAAGCCTTTCTAAAAAACAAAGCTCGTTCTGCAACAGAATCAGAATTGCTTCAGTCAAATGTCGAGGCTTGGAAACTTATTCACGAACTCGAGGTGCATCAAATTGAACTCGAAATGCAAAACGAGCAACTTTTAGAAACACAAGCGCAGGCATCCGATATCCATCAAAAGTACTATGAATTTACCAATTTTGCACCTCTAGGATATTTATACCTGAATCAGGAAGGTGGAATTATGGAGCTAAACCTCTGTATGGCTACCATGCTAGGCAAGAGCCGTTCGTATCTGCTCAACAAAAGATTTGGCTTATTTGTAAGCCTCGAAAGCCGGGTGGCGTTCAACAATTTTCTCGAGCATATATTTAATGCCGACAGCATGCAAAGCTGCGAGTTAAACCTTATAACCGAGAGCAAACAGCCTTTATATGTGCAACTCAGCGGCATGGTGTATAACAAAGCCGAACAGTGCATCCTATCGGTGGTTGACCTCAGCGACCGCAAGAAAGTGGAATTAGCCTTGCTTGAAAGCCAAGAAAAATTTAAGAATTTCTTCGAGCTTATCCCCAGCTTGGCATTCATTGCGGATATTGATTCACACTTCTTGCAAATTAATACTGCATGGTCAACGCTATTGGGCTATTCTGAAAAGGAAATACTTGATAAGCCATTTATGGAATTTGTGCACCCTCATGATAAAGAAAACACCATACGACTTCATGAAGAGTATCTAAAACAAGGCAAAAAGGTGATGTCTTTTGAGAATCGTTATCTGAAGAAAGATGGAGGAATCGTATGGCTAGAATGGACTTCCCAAGCCAAACCTGAGTGGGGAATAATTTTTGGCATTGCTCGCGACATCACCAAACGTAAAGAAGGTCAAGAAAAACTTCAGATGGAACATGCGTTTCGAACAGCAATAGAATCAAGCCTTAGCAGCGGAATTGTCATAGTGGACGATGAGGGTAAACAAACCTATGTCAATCCTTCGTTTTGTGCTATGGTAGGTTGGTCCGAACAAGAGCTGATTGGAAAAACAGCACCTTTTGTGTATTGGTCGCCAGAGCATCTTCCCGAAATAAACAAAGCCTTCAGACTAACCCTATCCAATAAAGCACCTAAAGAAGGTTTTGAATTGATGTTTATTCGTAAAGATGGAAGCATGTTCCCGGCTCAAGTAATCATTTCTCCTTTTATCATCGAAAATAAAACTACCGGTTGGCTTGCCAATGTGATTGACATCACCGAGCGCAAGACCACAGAACTTGCCCTGAAAAACAGCGAAGCATTGTTCCAGCAGTTTATGCAACATTGCCCTAGCCTTGTTTATTTAAAAGATGAAAAACTCCGACTTCTGAAGATGAGCAAAAGCCTTGCTGATTTACTTGGACAACCCGAAATTGAACTTCTTGGCAAAGATTCGTATGAACATTTCCCTGTAGAATTTGCAAAAAGTGCAATTGCCGACGATATGAAAGTTCTACATGAGGGCGCTATAATTGAGATTGAAGAATTTCTGAATGGAAGACATTACTCCACCATAAAATTCCCTATCCACAGCGAAAATAACAAAACAACTCATATAGCCGGTTTTACTGTGGACATCACCGAGCGCAAACAAGCGGAAGAACAACTGAAAGAAAGCGAAGCAAAGTATCAATTTATTGCCGAATATACAGATGACTTACTCTTTACCATGACTCCCGATTACACGATGGACTATGTATCTCCAAGCGTTTATAACTTTTTAGGTTATACCGTTGAAGAACATTTGAAGCTTTCTTTTTCTGACTTTCTTACTCCGGAATCAGGTCAAATGATTCGGGATGAAATGTTGAAGAGCATGACATATCTACAAAATAAGGAATACGATAAGCTTAAAAACAAACATGTTTTCGAAATCGAAATCATACGAAAAGACAAATCTCATGTTAATGGATTTCTAACAATTAATGTTCATCGCGATGACGAGTATAAAATATTAAAAATTAGAGGCAGGATTGTTGATATCACCGGAAGCAAAAAGTCAGAATAAAAACAACTACTACGACACACATTGGAGTATTATGCTACTTAAAGTAGAAATCTTTGCGCAAATTCCTTTCGATACGTTTCGCCCAAAGGCACGATTAAATCCCCGGTTAATTGTACGGTTTGTTCCGTACTTAAAAACTCTTTAATATGTGATGAATTTATATAATAGGATTTATGAACTTGAATAAACTTTCCATCTTCAAGCAAATACGAATAAAATCCTAAATTTTTATAACTATCAACCACATTACTATCGCTTAAATAGTCGTTCCTTAATAAAGATATAAACACAAGGTGGTTAATATTTTGCGACACTTTTTTGCTTTTTATTAATGCAGGATTTTGTACCTTTGTCGCATAAAAACCTGCAAATAATGATAGGAAAATCACCCATAAAAAGTCAGCATGACATGTTTCGTCCATTGATGGAAGATTTCATTGACATGGATCACGAACTTGTACTTCTTGGAAATAAAATTGATTGGAGTTACTTTGAGAATGAATTTGCGCCGTATTATTCTGACAAAGGTGCGCCAAGTGTTCCTATTCGCCTGATGGTGGGCTGCTTGATGTTGAAACATATGTATAATCTGGGGGATGATCGCATACCAGAGTTTTGGGTGCGTGATGTTTACTTTCAGCATTTCTGCGGCGGAGTATTTTTCGAACATAAATTCCCTTTTGACCCGAGCGACTTCGTTCATTTTCGCAACCGTGTAGGCGAGGAAGGAATAGCTAAAATATTTGCTTACAGTGTAAAGTTGCACGGGGATGATGTTGTAAAGAAATCGAAATTTGTATTGTCAGACACCACAGTACAGGAAAACAATACGAGCTTTCCAACAGATGCCAAATTGTGTAAAAAGGTGATTGACAAATGCAATAAAATAGCCGATAAAGAAGGGATTAAGCAACGGCAACGTTATACGCGCGAAAGCAAACAATTAGTGCGTGACACATACAACGGCAAGCATCCTAAACGTGCCAAAAAGTCAAGAAAAGCCAAGAAGCGGTTGAAAACGATAGCCAATACCCAATTACGGGAACTGGAACGCAAAATGAGTGAAGAGCAGAAAATGCAGTATGCAAAAGACTTTGATCTCTACAATCGTGCTGTCAACCAACAAAAAAATGATAAAGACAAGACATACAGCCTTCACAAACCATTTACACGTTGTATAGCCAAGGGCAAACCACATAAGCAATACGAGTTTGGTAACAAGGTAGGGTTGATTACCACAGGCAAAAAAGGAAAAAAAATCATTACAGCCATCAAGGCATTTACAGAAAACATCTTCGATGGACACACGATAGAACCACTACTTGATCAAATGGATAATAATGAGCTAAAACTACCGGAAGAATTGATTTACGATCGTGGTGGTAAAGGAAAAAAAGAAATTAACGGAGTCAAAATCAGCACACCAAACAAACCAAAAGCAAACGATACTGAATACGACAAACAACAGAAACGTAAAAAATTCAGGGCACGGGCAGGTATAGAACCAATTATTGGACATCTGAAAATGGATTTCCGAATGGCACAGAACTATCTCTTAGGTGAAAAAGGCATTCAAATAAACGCGTTCATGGCTGCAACAGCTTGGAATTTGAAGAAAATGATGCAAAAACTTAAAGAAGAATTTTTGTGCTTCATTTTTAGGATACTTTTTCGGCAAAAATTTATTTTAACCATAGCCTGAAAAATGACTTTATAAGGAGCGACTA
>CAIOYH010000043.1 GCA_903862465.1 uncultured bacterium
GGCTAGTACAACGCTGCAACCTACATGCAATGTTGCCACAGGAACTATTACTATTACTGCTCCCACAGGATTAGGAATGACGTACAGTATTGAAGGTTCTACGTATGTCAATACTACAGGAATATTTACCCTAGTCGGTGCAAATACTTATACCGTAACAGCAAAAAGTGTAGCAGGATGTATCTCATCAGGAACTGCTGTAACAGTAAATGCGCAACCGGCAACTCCTCCTGCTCCAACGGCTACTGCAACATTGCAACCTACTTGTACCGTTGCCACAGGAACAATCACCATTATGGCTCCCACAGGATTAGGAATGACCTACAGTATTGACGGTTCTACTTATGTAAATACTACAGGAATTTTTACTTTAGTCCCTTCAAATACTTATACCGTTACGGCAAAAAGCTCTGAAGGATGTATTTCCGCTAGTACAAGTGTTACTATTAATACTCAACCGGCAACCCCACCAACTCCTGTAATCACCATAAATAGTTATGTGCTGCATTCCGACGCGCCCAATGGAAATCAATGGTACAATCAAACAGGATTGATTGGATTGGCAACATCTCAGGACTATCCTGTGGTTACTGAAGGTGATTATTACGTTATTGTAACGCTTTTGGGATGTAGCTCTGCGCCTTCAAATATCATACACGTTGTTTTCACGGGAATCGAATCATCTGAAAACAATCAGACCATCAAAGTCTATCCAAATCCTGTTTCAAACGAATTAGTTATTGAGATGAATGGAAACAATGAGTTGATACACTATGAAATTGCAAATGCTTTAGGTCAGGTGATAACCAAAGGAAGTTTCGTGGAGAAAACACATGTGGCAACCAATAGCTTCTCACAAGGTGTATATGTGATAAAATTTGATAATGGTAAAACGTTTGAATTTAAGAAAATCATTAAAGAATAGTAGTAAGGAACAACGTGTTTATGTAGCTTTGAAAGAATTCATTTTTAAACTCTAACCCTATTTATTAATTAAAATTATAAAATTATGTTTGGTTCAAAAATTTTAGAAGTCGCTATCGGTTTGATATTTGTTTTTATGATTTATAGCCTTTTTGCTTCGGCTATACAGGAAATGATTTCAAGTGTGTTGGTGTTACGTGCCCGTATGCTTCGGAAAACAATTCATAAGATGCTTTCTGACCATGAATCTCACTTTCAACAGACCAAAGGTAGAAACTATTTCTATCGCATTTTCATTGGTCTGAAAAATTTATTGTTTTTCTTCCTACATCCTTTTATTCCTAAATTAAAAGAAGAGCATTCACTTTCATCTATGTTTTATGAACAACCTTCTATTAAATATCTAGCTGTATCTAATTGGTATAAGCGTCCTTCGTATATCAAACCTGAAACTTTTGCCAAGACGATATATGATATATTGCTCAATAATGGAATCGGCTATACAGAGAAAGATAAGATAGATAATATTCTTGAGACCAATAAGCTTAATTTTGAAGGAGATGAATTGGCTATTGATGGTGAAACGCTGAGTCATATCAAATCCCTGTGGCGCGATGCCAAACAGGATACCGAATCGTTCAAAAAGCTGCTCGTGGTTTGGTATGACGAAACCATGGAACGCTTGAAAGGCTATTACAAAAGGAATATGCGCATATATCTTTTCGTGATTGGCTATCTGATTGCCATTATATTTAACGTTGACATTGTAAGTTTATCCAATAAACTATCAAGAGATGACAAGGTGAGGAATGATTTGGTTCAATTAGCTTCATCCTATATGCAAACCGCTGCAAAAGATTCCACTTTTACCAAAAGAAAAAGCGATTCAACCAATCGAAAAAAAGATTCTATGGCAGTTGAAATTCGTAGTTTATATAGAATGATGAAAAGAGATTTGGACGAGCCTAACAGCTTATTAGCTATCGGATGGAACGTTCCAAAAAACTTTGAACGCGACCGGAAAGCAGATAGTTTGTCTAAATTGAGTATCTATAATCCTAGGTATAGAAAGCGCGCGGTCAATGTGGGTGATGAGTGCTTGACTAAAATTTATACCATAAAAAATGCAAAAACGCCTATTGTGCAAAACCAAAAGCTTACGTTTTGGGACAAGTTGTGGTACTTTTGGTTAATGGCGACCAACCCTCGTTCCTTATTAGGGTTCTTAATAACAGCCATAGGTATCTCTATGGGCGCTCCCTTTTGGTTCGAGATTTTGCAGAAAGCAATTAAACTAAAAGATACTTTGAAACCTAAAGAAACGGAAACCAAGAGTACCTAATGTATTAATAAAAGCAATGATTTTACTAACATAGGGATGCATTTTTTATGGGGTGTTTAAGTGTTTAAGAAAAGAAAAACTTGGATGCTTATCATGAGGGAAAAACCGATTGTTAAAACTTTGTTCGTTATTTATCAAAAAAACATTCGTAGTGAAATTAAAAATTTGTAATTTTGCCGCCAATGAAACTTATTATTCAATAAAATTAAAAAGTCGTGGACTTATTTGAAAAAATACTAAAAAATTATGGTCCTTTAGGTCAATACTATAAGCAAGGACATGGATATTTTTTCTTTCCAAAATTGGAAGGAAGAATTTCGAACAAAATGATGTTTAGAGGCAAAGAACACCTTTGCTGGAGTTTGAACAATTATTTGGGTTTAGCCGATCATCCCGAAGTGCGCAAAACAGACGCTGAAGCTGCTGCCGAATGGGGTTTTGGTACTCCGATGGGCGCTCGTATGATGTCGGGTCAAACCGATTATCATGAACAATTGGAACGCGATTTGGCTGCTTTCGTAGGTAAAGAATCAGCGTATCTGCTGAATTTCGGTTATCCGGGCATGGTTTCTATCATTGATGCTATGGTGGATCGTCATGATGTCATCGTGTATGATGCCGAAGCTCATGCTTGCATTCTTGATGGCTTGCGCTTGCATTTAGGCAAACGTTTTGTGTATCCTCATAGCAATATGGAAGCCTTGGAAAAGAATCTGCAAAGAGCCACAAAAATTGTGGAACAGACCGGTGGTGGTATTATGGTGATCACCGAAGGCGTTTATGGCATGGTGGGCGATGTGGCGAAACTAAAAGAAATCGTTGCTTTGAAAGAAAAATATCAATTCCGTTTGTTGGTGGACGATGCGCACGGATTTGGCACGATGGGCGCCACAGGTGCAGGAACCGGCGAACATTGCGGAGTGCAGGATGGCATTGATATTTACTTTGCTACTTTTGCGAAAGCGATGGCAATGATAGGCGGTTTTGTGGCAGCTAAAAAAGAGGTGATTGATTATTTGCATTACAATATGCGTTCGCAGGTGTATGCTAAATCTATGCCGATGCCCTTGGTTATTGGTGCTATGAAACGTTTGGAGCTTTTGAAAAACAAACCTGAATTGCGCGAACAATTGTGGATGATTGTTCATGCTTTGCGCGATGGATTGCGGGCTGTTGGTTTTGATATGGGCGTTGCCGAATCACCCGTTACCCCTGTTTTCTTGAAAGGAACCTTGCCCGAAACTACACAGATGATTTATGATTTGCGCGAAAACTTTCGGATATTCTGCAATGTGGTGATTTATCCCGTTGTTCCCAAAGGCGTGGTTATGATACGTTTGATTCCTACTGCCATACATACTATGGAAGATGTGAACTACACCATCGAATGTTTTGCTAAAGTAGCCAAAAAACTTGAAAACAGCGAATATTCGAAAACAGAATACGCTCCTATCAACGGATAAAAACATATATTTAATTTATAGAAAACGCTCTGCTTCGGTGGGGCGTTTTTTTTTCATAGTTCATGATGTTGAATTGGGGTTATCATGAGGGTGATGGACGGAAACGCTATAATCATTTTAGAATAGTTTTCGTATCTATCTGATTATCTATAAATAAAAATCAAGGACAAGCCATGTAAACTTAGTTTCCGGTTTTTAAATCATGATTTACGTATTATAAATCATGATTTACACACTTTAAATCACATGTACAACACTTGTGTACATACGCACAGCACTTGTGTACATACGCACAGCACTTGTGTACATATGCACAGCACTTGTGTACATACGCACAGCACTTGTGTACATACGCACAACACTTGTGTACATACGCACAGCACTTGTGCACATACGCACAGCACTTGTGCACATACGCACAGCATTTGTGCACATACGCACTACACTTTTAATTAAGTGTACAAAACTTCTAATTGGATGCACAGGACTTGCGTGTGAGTGCGCAAAACTTCTGTGTGTGTAATCAATACTTGGGTTCGAGCACAAAATACTTGTGTGCGAATGTCCAATATTTGTCTGTTAGTTCGCTATGAGATATTATCCTCGCAAGTTTATTGCTTCAGGAAGATCAAGCATATCATGTATCACAGCATCAGCCATAACAAAATCGCGAATTTCCTTTTTCTCATTAAACAACACGGTTGACATGCCGCATTGCTTCGCGCCAACTATATCTTTTTCATATAAATTACCTATCATAACGCTATGCTGTGGCAATATATTTATTTTCTGAGCGATGGTTTCAAAAAATCGCACATCGGGTTTTTCGTATTTCAAATCTTTAGAAGAAAAGAAATGCTGAAAATATTGGTCAGCTCCTACCCTTTTCAAAGCTGCTATCATCGCCTCTGTATTGGAATGTCCGGCATTGGTAGCAATAACCATAATGTATTTATCGCGAAGCTCTTGCAAAGCTTTCTCCGCTCCGGGTATCCATTCCACATGCGCCCATTCGCTCATGGGACCGGGGTTTTCGGGGTAATCGCGCATGATGGTGTCGCCCCAATCAAATACTAATGCTTGTATCATAAGTTTAAATGTTTTCTCAATTATGCTTATTTATCCACGTCGTCACATCATCAAACACCTCACTCCTATCGATTTCATTCAACATTTCGTGGCGACCTTCGGGATAAAGTTTCAGTTTGACGTTCGATAATCCTTTGTGTTTCAAATAATGATACATCTTTTGAGGTCCTTTGGAGAAATCCCCAACAGGGTCCATACTCCCCGAAAACAGTAAGATAGGGAAATCCTTGCTCAGCTTTAGATATAAATCTTTGCGATGCACATATTTCAACAAACGGAACAACTCCCGAAAGAAAGAGGATGTGCAGACGAATCCACAGTAAGCATCATCTATATATCTCTGACACAATTCTTGATCGCGACTAAGCCAATCGAAAGGAGTTTTATTGGGCTTGAATTTGGCGTTGAACGCACCAAATGAGAGTTTATCCAAAAGATGACTGCGGTTGCCATCCCCTTTCAGCAAGCATTGCAACTTGGCAACTCCCAAGCCGAAAGACAACAATAGAGCAGGATGCCATGCAGTGCCTGATATAATTACACTCGAAATAGTTTCGGGATATACGTCCAAATAAGCGCGCACATAAAAAGACCCCATGCTGTGACCCATAAGGATAATCTTTTTGTCGGGAAAGGAAATATGTATATGTTGATTGAGCAAAAGCATATCGTGAAGCACTGCCTTCCAACTGTTGTTTCCGGAGATGATTCCTGTGTTCTCCATGCTTCCTGCCGTCTTACCATGTCCACGATGGTCGTTGGCAAAAACAGCATAAGAATGTTGCGTCATATAGGCAGCAAACTCTTCGTAACGTGCTGCATGTTCAGCCATTCCATGCGCAATCTGAATAATACCTTTAACTGAATTCACATCATCAGGCATCCACGAATACACGAAAATATCTACATCATTTTCTGCGGAAATAATAAAACTATCTGCTTTCATATACTTTATTTTTCAATTATTCAATAATTCATTATTAGGTACGATGTTCGTATAAATCAATAAATATGTATTGTAATGATTTATATTTTCTACAAAATACTTTAATGAATTCGAGAACAAACTTACTATTTTTTTTTAATATTATTGATATTTATAAGAAATAAATTTATTTAACGATAAAATAATGGCTATTTCCATGAGATATGCATAAATTTGCATTATTCTATATTTATACTATGCTTCATAAGATTATAAGCTTGATTTCAGTGATACTCCTTCTTTCTATTGGAGTTATGCCTGTTAGTGCCCAAGTGGTTATGATTAATGAAGTATGCACGAGTCCGCCTCCCACTAGTTCTTCTATAAATGCCAACTCCTTATATAATACCACCGCAGCGGAACAGCCTCCTCAAAACGCTGAATGGATAGAACTTTACAATCCGCATCCCTGCAACAGTGTTGACATCAGTTGTTATACCTTGGCTAGCAATATGCAACAAAACACGAGCGGCGTCATTGCTGAAAATTGGGGAGCTTTCACCTTTCCTGCCGGAACAATTATTGCCCCTTTGGGATTTGTTATTGTTGGCGGCAATAGTTCGCAGGTTCCCTTGCTCGATTTCAACTTGAATTATTACCGTCAGACTACTTTTGGCGCTCAATATTTGGATGGCGAGTCAACACGTTGGTTTTTGCGCGATGAATATGGTTGGATAGGTTTGTTCGACCCCAATAGCGCTCCCGTGGATGCCGTTTATTGGGATGTTTATGGCAATGCATCCAATTTATATACCGCTAACGAATATCAACATGGCATTGTCACGTCCACTTCTTGCACGGGCACACGCTCTTTTCCCGCTGCCGTCAACATTCCCGGGATTGAATATGTTGGTGCATGTCAGCCGGCTAACTATCTTTCATTTCAACGCATTACGGATGGCTCTATGGTGTGGACTTCTACGCCGCAACCTCCTACACCACGCGTATGCAATGGTCCTTGTGTGGTGGCGCCCATATTGAACTTCACCATACAAAACGAAAGTTGTGCGGGAGGCGATGGAAGCATTGCCATGACCATCACCGACGGACATACAGGACCTTACACCACCAATTGGCTGAATCCTGCAGGGGTTCATACCAATACCCTTTCGAATCTCAGTTCGGGGACGTATATCGTTCAGGTGGTGGATGCTTACAGTTGTTTTATTGTTTACGACACCGTTGTTGTTTCAGGTCTGCCCTTGCCTACAATAACTTTAAACAATATCAATGATGAAACCTGTACCTCCTCCAACGGCTCGGTGACGGCAGCGGTCAGTAATGGGAATCTACCGATTACGTATCATTGGAACACTACCCCTGCTTCAACTACGCCTACTATAGCGAATTTGCCTGCGGGAACGTATCAAGTGAGCATCACCGACCAATTGGGCTGTACGGCATCGAACAGCGTGACGCTACAGAACTTCCCCGGTCCGCAAATCGCTATTGATAGCATCAAGAATGAGATGTGCAGCGCTAGCAATGGCGAAGTTTTTACGAACATCACTAGCGGCAGCACACCTTTTACTTTTGCGTGGAATTCATCGCCCGTGCAACATAATCAAACGCTTATGGGCGTTGCTGCCGGAAACTATTCGGTGACCATCACCGACGTGCATGGGTGCAAATCCACAGCAGACACCTCGCTGACCAACACCCCGCCGCCTATTGTGAGTTTCATCAACATTCAATACGACACCTGCAACAAACGTACAGGAGCCGCAGAAGTGCTTGCCACAGGTTTGAATCCGCCTTACGCCTATTCGTGGGATTTTGATTCGACCAACGTCACCAATATCATTTCGCATTTGGGAGCAGGTACCTACACGGTTTCGGTTACCGATAGTTTCTGCACTACAGTAGCTTCTGTGATGATTCAAAACATACCGGGACCTCAGGCTGATTTCACGCTGTATCCTATGGTATCTACTATCGAGTATCCCAACTTTCGCTTTGGCGATGCTTCCACGGGAACGATTGACCATTGGTATTGGGATTTTGGGGATTACAGCACTTCGGAGGTCGAAAGCCCGTATCATACCTATGGTAGTGTGGGAACTTTTGATGTGATGCTGTTGATAACGAATGATTACGGCTGCCGCGATTCGATTATCAAACATGTGATTGTGATTGATTATATCACGCTCTACATCCCCAATTGTTTCACACCCAACGGCGATGGGGTGAACGACAGATTCAGAGTGTATGGTCAGAATATATGCGACTATGAGTTGTTTTTATACAATCGTTGGGGCGAAATGATTTATCATTCTGTGAGTATGGACGACCAATGGGATGGCACGTATAAAGGCGCAGAAGTGCCTGAAGGTGTTTATAATTGGACCATCAATTATGCGGAAGATTATGCCGGCATCAGCAAATTAGCTAAAAGCAGAAAAGGGGCTTTGACGGTTATACGGTAATGCATTTCAGTTAGAATGATGCTTACTTTGATTCTATTTAAAAAGACTTTGTAATTAAGCCGTGCATCTTTTTGTCTCCACGATATTCTCTCCCGAAAGACAGCCTTATATCAAGTAAGCATCAGATGATAGAGGCTCAGAATAATCATAAAGAGAAACATATAGATGTTGATGGTGATGAATGATTTGCGGATGTTGATTTCGGATAAGTCGTGGAAGGAAAGTTGGATGAAGAGGGCGACGAAGAGGATGTTGAGGACGAAAATGGCGGCGAAAAAGGCGATGGAGACGTTGGGGTTGAATAGGGGCACCATGATGGATGCTAGGGATGTGGCGATGATCCATGAGAGGATAATCCGTTTGAGGTTGCGGGGACTCATCACCTGATGGATGGTGGGAAATCCTGCGTGCTCGTATTGGCTTCTATATTTGAGCATGAGGAGCCAAAAATGGGGTATTTGCCATATATAAATGAAAAATCCGATGAAGAGTATGGTGGATTCGAAGATGTAGCCTCCGGCTGCTGTCCACCCCATGAGCACCGGGACGGCACCCGTGAGAGAGCCGGGCACGACGGCAAAGGGGGTGATGCGCTTTAGTATGGTGTAGAGCAGGTTGTACCATAGAATGTTGAAGGCGCCCAAGGCAGCGGTGATGGTGCCAAAGAAGAAGTACAATAAGCTTAAACCGAGGAGAATTAGTGCCAAAGAGAGCCATAGTGCTTGATTTGGGGGGATGTTGCCTGCAGGGATGGGACGATGCATGGTGCGCTCCATTTTGACATCATAGTCGCGTTCTTGATATTGATTGAGGGCACTTGAGCCTCCTGCAAGCAGAAAAACACCAAGAGCCAATTGCAGAATTTGGAAATCGAAGCCGCCTTTGAAAACAATGAAGCCCGTGATGGCAGTGAAAGTGACTGCTATGGAAACCTTGTAACGAATGAAGGCGGGCAGATGGCTGAGGGCAAAGGGTTTCAGCTTATTTTTCTTTTAAGGATTTCAGGAAGTCGTTGATTTTAGCGATGTCTTTCTCTTTGATGATACCGGTGTAGGATTTCATGATACCGGGAGCAAATCCATCAACAATATCTTTGTTAGGATCGAATATGGATGTTTGAATGTATTGGTCGTCAACGGTTACTTTGTGGGAGGTTCCGTCGGTTGTGACATCAATGGTTGAGCCATATAATCCTTTAAATGTGGGTCCGACTATCTTTTTTCCATCCACGGAATGACAACCAAGACAACCTTTGCTTTCCACAATTTTGTAGCCTTCGTTGTTGTCGTCTTGTTGTTTCACGGGCAGCACTGCCAACCATTTGTTGAACTTTTCTTCGGGAACGATGCGGATGATGGCAGACATATAGGAATGGCTTACACCGCAATAAGCCGAGCAGAGCAAATCAAAATCGCCCATCTCGCCCGGAATAAACCATGTGTAGTTGTTTTTGCCCGGCACCACGTCTTCTTTGATGCGAAAGGCAGGGACAAAAAAGCCGTGAATGACATCTTTGGAAACGAGGTCAATTTTCACAGCCTTGCTGATGGGCAGCACCAAAGTGTCGGATTGTTTGTTGCCGGCATATTCGAAAGTCCATTTCCACATCCTGCCGATAGCTTTCACCACCATAGCATCTTTGGGAGCCTGACGCATAGGCAGAAATCCCTCCCACCCTACGTAGAACATAAACAATACCAAGAGCATAGGGATAGCCGTCCAAGTGAACTCCAACCATCCGCTATCCTTAATTTGGACTGCTTTTACATTCTTTTTTCGATTGTATTTTATGATGAAAACAATCATGAGCGTGGTGAGCAAAATAAGAAAGAACAATGAGATTCCTAAAATTATCAGAAATGCCTTGTCAACACCATGTACGAAGTTTGAAGCGTTTGAGAACATAAAACGGAATTTATTATCTGTATGAATAATCAATAAAAGTTATGAGTACAATTAAAGCGAATAGCACGAAAACGATGCTGACCAGGATGCGGAGCAGTAAACTTTCGTATTTCAAGTGCATAAAATAGGATAAAACCAAAAAGCTCTTAACGCCTGCAATTAATAAAGCAATGGTTACGGTGAATGCTGCTAAGTTGTAGGAGGTGACGCTTATGGTTAAGAAAGTTAAAAACATGAGTACTAATAATACCCTCGTTAGAACTTTATAATCTGTGATATGTGAACTGTTGTTTGCCATGGTGAAACTTTTTATTATGAAATCAGATACAGTAAAGGAAAAAGGAAAATCCAAATTAAATCAACAAGATGCCAATAGAGTGCACCGTTTTCCAACAGCACATATTTATGAGCATGAATACGATTGCTCTTCACTCTGAGGAGTACCACTATCAGCAGTACCATACCCACGATAATATGAAAAGCATGTAAAGCTGTCATAAAAAAGTAGAGACTAAAGTACAACAGATGACCTCTCTCCAAAAGCGCCATTAAATCGGACCCGGGATATAAACCATGGTGAAACTTTGCACCCCATTCAAAATATTTGTTGATGAGAAACACCACTGCCATCACCAAAGTCACCACTATCATAGTCATGGCAAGCTTTTTATTATTTCTTTGCATAGCCGTTAGCGCCATGGCAATGGTCATACTGCTAAAGAGCAGAACAATGGTGTTGATGGCACCTATGGTAACGCTTAACTCTAAACTTCCTTCATGGAAGTTATGAGGATATTGAGCCCGATAAATAGAATAAACTAAAAACAGTCCGCCGAATAGCAGCAGTTCTGTAAAAATAAAGAGCCACATTCCTAGTTTGGACGCGTCGTCGTTGCGGTGCTCTTCTGTGTGGATGTTTGTATCACTCATTTTTTTCTTTTTTCCTAATTATAATCGTAAGGGTTTTTCTTGATAACAGGGGCTTCGTCAAAATTCTCGATAGAGGGTGGCGAAGGGATTTGCCATTCTAAGGTAGAGCCATTCCAAGGATTTGCAGGTGAGGGTTCACCTTTTCGAACCCCCATCACAAGATTATAAACCATCAAAATAAGTCCGCTAACAAGGATAAAACCACCAATAGAAGAAATTACCTCCCCTGTTTGAAATTGGGGTAAATAATCAAAATAACGGCGTGGCATCCCTTGGAAACCTAGAATAAACTGCGGGAAGTATAAAAGATTAAACCCGACAAAGATAATTGCCCATGCGATGTTTGCCCGCTTAAAGTTGTACATCTTGCCATACATTTTGGGCAACCAATAGTGTATAGCTGCAAAAAATGCAAAGCCCATACCGCCAAAAATAATGTAATGAAAATGGGCAACAATAAATGCGGTGTCATGTACCTGCACATTGGTTGCAACTGAACCGAGTAAGAGTCCTGTGGTGCCACCTATAATAAAAAGAAAGATGAACGAGACTGCATATAAGAAAGGTGGTTTTAAATCAATAGAACCTTTATACATGGTAGAAAGCCAATTAAATACTTTGATAGCACTCGGAACAGCCACCACAAAGGTCAATAATGAGAAGAACCATCTAGCCTGATTGCTCATACCGGAGGTGTACATGTGATGTCCCCAAACTAAAAACCCTACCCCTGCTATGGCTACGCTTGAAAGTGCGATGGCTTTGTATCCATAAACACGTCTTTGGCAAAAAGTTGGTATGATTTCGGTGATAACGCCCATCGCAGGCAGTATCATTACATATACTGCTGGATGAGAGTATATCCAAAACAAATGCTGAAATAGTATGGGGTCGCCACCTAGGTTGGGATCAAAAAAACCGATGCCGAAAAGGCGCTCTGCTATCAACATCAATAAGGTAATACCGATGATAGGTGTTGCCAACAATTGTATCCATGCAGTGGCATATATTGCCCAAGGAAACAATGGCATGTTGAAGAATTTCATGCCAGGAGCACGCATCTGATGTATGGTTACCAAAAAGTTCAAGCCGGTTAAGATGGATGAGAATCCTAAAACGAAGGCTGCCGTGGTTGCCATGATGACATTGGTACCTGTGGCGGTGCTATAAGGCGCATAAAATGTCCAACCTGTGTCAGGAGGTCCGTCTTTCATAAATTGAGAAGCAACAGCAAGCACACTACCAAATATAAATACCCACCACGAAAACAAATTCAATTTAGGGAAGGCAACATCCTTTGCCCCTATTAATATAGGTAGAAAGAAATTCCCAAATACTGCAGAAAGTCCGGGAATCACGACCATGAATATCATGATAATGCCATGAACCGTGAAAATGCCATTGTAGGTTTGTGGCTTCATGATTGTTTCTCCGGGAGCTATCAACTCCAAGCGCATTAATAATCCTAAAATTGCCCCTACAAAGAAAAATGTAGCAATTGCATACAAATATAGCAATGCTATCCTCTTATGGTCAGTGGCAAATATCCATGAAAATAAGCCTTTATACTTTCCTTTATGCTCTAGAAAACTTACGTATTCTATTTTGTCAACAGTGTTATGCGTCATTATTTAATTTTTGTTTTTTCTTTTTGGTTTAATCAAAAATATCACTACGAAGACTACAATAAAAAAGATAATTAATGTCCCTGCCACTTTCGTAATATCCAAGGAGAATCGTTTGTTATCTTGGTCATAACTGTAGCAGAACATGAGTATTTTTTGAATTGTAGGTCTAGGTTGTTCTTTATTGGCTTCAATAATAGCCATTTTAAAATCAATAGGCAGAAATGAAATACCATAAAGATATCTAGTAATCATCCCTTGTGGGCTAATAGCAATAATGGCAGATGGGTGAACAAAATCGAGTCCCACTGCTTTCGTTTTAAAGCCCGTGGCACCGGTAATCTTTGTAATAGTCAAACTGTCCGTTGTCAGAAAAATCCATCCATCGCTTTTCCCTTTGGAATAACGTTGCGTGAATCGTTCTTTCTTTTCTTTGGCTTTTTGAGGCGTATCTCTGTAATTAAAACTTATCGTTATTACTTGATAATCCTTACCCAACTCCAAGTCTGTCTTTTGTATAACACTGCCCAAACCTTCCAACAGCGGACTGCATAGTCCCGGGCAATCAAAATATACAAAAGATAAAATAGTAGGCTTTGTAATGAGCTTGCTCAAGGTAACGGTATCAAATTTATCATTCACGAACTTTAAATCCAAAGGGATTTTATCCCCGAGATGCTCTGTTATGCCAACATCCCCTGATTGATCAATCTGGGCATGCGATTGTATCGTTATCACGAACAAGAACATTATAATAAGAATGATTTTCCGTTTCATTTGATTTTTATTAATTGGGTTTATATTGAGAAAAAATATCCCATCCGAAGCAAATTGCTTCAGCAAGTATGTCTATTCCTTACCTAGTTTCTTTATTTTCATTAAACTAAAAACGATATATAACAGAAATGCACCAACACCTAACAATATTAAAGTATAGGTAAGCATCAACCAAATGGGAGCTTTCGTCACAGTGTTCCATATCGCTCTTTTTTCTGTCAGGCTCGGTTTGTCAGTAGGCACTCCTATTTTTAAGCTTTTTGCAGCTTCAATTTCACCATACACTTCGTCGCCCACCGTTACAACAAGATTTATATTACCATTCTTATCTCCCGGCAAATCTTTCGGAAAACTAAAAAATGCAACACCATCATTATTGGTGTGATGCGTTGAATCAATCTGCAATCTGCCAAAATATCGTTCAGCAAAAAGGAACACTTCAGCGTCTTTCAAGGCGATTACTCCTTCTTTTTCATTGGCTTTAACATCAACCCTTAGCTTGTATGAGAGGGAATCAAAAGACATTTTAACAACAACCAATTTACTTTTCGAAGGATCATTTTTTGATAGAACCTGAATATATTTTTTATTCAGACTTCTGATATAGGATACTAGGTCCCAACGATCCTCTTCAGCAATAATAGTTTTGAAAGATGGCATAATGAGCCGTCCCGTTGTAATGATGTAGAACAAATCGCCATCAGTACGTTCTTGTGTCTTTGCTCCTGCCAAATCAGGAGGCGTTGGTTTTAGAGATTTCAGAGAGTTATCTTTCCCTAAATTACCGTGACACGATTGACAGTTCTTTAAAAACAAGCCTTCGCCATCTTCTATTGTTTCTTTAGTGAATGGAAAGTAACTATTTTTAGACTTTTTATTGGCAGGAATATCCCAATCTTGTGCAAAGGATTGCAAACAGACTAAGGCTGTGAATAAAAATGCTAAAGTGGTTTTCGAATGAATATATTTTCTAAGCATAAAAATCTTTATTTTTTTGACTCTTCTAAATGTTCAATAGTTTCTTGTATGGGTACGATGGGAAACAACTTCGATAAAATGGTTATAATTATCAAAACTAAGATTATTGGGGCAATGGTTATCATAGTTTCGACGAGCGTAGGTGCATAAAACTTAAAATTAAGCGGAACATTTTGAATGGGCAAAAATGGATGTTCCAAGGTTGGCACAACAATTAAATATCGTTTAAACCAAGCGCCGAGGATGACGAAGATAGCAATTATTAATATAGGTGCAGGTTTTCTCATTTTTTTGAAGAACAATAATAGTATAGGTAAGATAAGTCCAAATATTTGAACCGACCAAAACAATAACGCATGAGCACCCGTAAATAATTCCCGTAGATGAATGGCATCAAATTTTTTCATCTTATATCCCGGAACCATGAATTCATTTAAATTGAAGTAAAGATAAACCAAAGACAACAAGACTAAAAGTTTTCCCATTTTATCAAAATGCAATTCCGTGATATAATCTTTCAATTTGAAGTTCGTCCTATAAAAGAACATGGCAATAATCACAGCCGCCGCACCCGACACAAAAGCTCCCGTAACGAAATAAGGTCCGAAGATGCTGCTATCCCACCCTACTCTTGTGGTGCTGGCAAATAACCACGATGTGACCGTGTGAATTGCCAAGGCAACCGGAATTATCATTATGGCTAAGATTCTAGTAGATTTTTTCAAGAGTTTTGCTTGTTCGGGAGTGCCTTTCCAATTCAGGGCGAGGATTCGATACAACTTCCGTAGTAGTGGGTGTATGTTCGTTAATTTGTCAGCGCACATTTTTATGTCGGGGATAAGTGGCAAATATAACAGCAAAGCACTGATGGCAACATACGTTATAACCACGGTGATATCCCAAACTATTGGGGATTGAATTCTTGCAAATAGCATCACATTCAATAAACGTTCTGGACGTCCCATATCCATAACAATTACCAAGCCTGCTACTGCGGCAAATGCAAGTGCAATAAATTCGGCAATGCGAGCTAAAGGAGCCGCCCATTTTTGACCGGACAATCCTAACACGGCACTAATTAGCATCCCAACAAGGCTAGTGGCAACAAAAAATATGAAGTTGCCGATATACATGCCCCATGAGACGTAATCCCTCAATCCGGTAACAGATAATCCTTCTTTTAGCTGAATGGTGTATGCATAAATGCATACAACCAACGCGAGTCCTAAAAATGAAAGCCACAGCACGAATGATTTGTTCATTCGAATATGACGAAGCAAGTCGGACGTAATTTTATCAAGTTTCGTTTGTTCTAACATATCTAAATTCTTAGCCATTGTTATTATCTAAATGCTCTTCTGCCTCCGACTTATCGCCTTCCTGAAATGGATAGGATTTGTTTTTTGGCGGTAAATAATAAACTCTCGGATTGGTTCCCAACTCCGGCATCAACCTATATCCGGCATTATCTGCCAAAAGTTTTTGAAAGCGAACGGTTTCCTTAGTGGTACCATTGGTCACTGCATCTTCGTTTTCATCACCAAAATAATACACCCCATTGGGACATGCCGACACACAATAGGGCATTTTTCCTTCACGCAAACGGTCGGCACTAAACAAGCATTTGCTCACGGTACCTTTTCGTTGTGGCACATTTAATTCAACATTATATACCTTATCTTTATCTTCCTCTTCATTCAAAGGAGTAGTCCAATGAAATACGCGTGCACTATACGGACAGGCAGCAATGCAAAACCTACAACCAATGCAACGTTCGTTATCTATTAATACAATACCGTCGGGACGTTTGTAGGTTGCATCCACAGGACACACCGCCACGCAAGGAGGATTGTCGCAATGTTGACAGGGTTTTGCCATATAAAATGGAGGTGTATTCTTCGATTCCTGCATTTTCAGCACGTTGATATGATGCTGCTCGGGACGCAAATGATGCGCATGTTGACACGCTGACATACATTTACGGGCATTTTTGCATTTTGATAAATCAACCACCATCACCCAACGTTTGCCGGGTATCCCCACTCTGCCTTCTTTCTGAAGTAACGTAAGGTTATCGTATTTTGATTTTTTTATTTTTGTGGTATCGTTCTTATCAATTTCCAACAGTTCATTTTCGGCAGTCAGCACTTTGATTCTGTCGCCTGCTTTCTTTTTCTTGTCATAATTAATACCTGCCCACACTGCCGAACCGGCAATAGCCGAACCCACGCCTAGGATACCTATTTGCTGAATGAAATCGCGTCTGGATTTTTTCTTTGGTTGCTCGTTTTGTTCACTCATATTAAATAAATTCAAATCGATAATAAATTTCTCTACAAAGATAAATATATTTATTTATTCAGAGAGAAAAAAAATTAAGTATTTCAATACTTAATTGAATTCGATACAATCACCGCTCTAGCTATGTATCGGTTTTTCAAATGTTTTTTATTATGTATTTAACCGAAGACACTATTCAACAATTGAAAAATTATTTATTCTTTGAGGTTTGGAACATCCTCTTCGTCTGTTTCGGCGTTAGCACCAAAAAAAATGGTTGTTACATATTATTATTGGAAATACGAGAATAGTACTTGGAAAATGGTATTCCTGAAAATAAAAGTAGTAAATTAAATATTGAAAGCAGTAATTCAATAATGGAAAATGATTATTAATAAATGGAAAATGATTATTAAAAAAAAGAAAATCATTATCAAAAATTGGAGAATGATTATCAAATAATGGGGAATGATTATCGAAAAAAGGAAAATGATTATCAATAAAATGAAAGTAGTAATCGAGAAAAGGAAAGTAGTAATCGAGAAAAGGAAAGTAGTAATCGAGAAAAGGAAAGTAGTAATCGAGAAA